>JAKAJS010000067.1 GCA_021813685.1 Deltaproteobacteria bacterium
GAACAAAAACCACAGGCAGGAAGCAAAAGGATTTTGCATACGCAAAATGGAAGAAAAAGGGCTGCGGGTTCTGCGGATTAGCCGGTCAACGATGCAAAAACATCGGTTTAAGGTCGCAAAACGGGATCGATCTTAATGTAGATCCGCGCCATTTACCATTTTTGCTTGGTCCGACCCCGTTCGCAAATGAAAGACGCTCCATCACCGCCGACACGGCTTTGCGCCTGGCCCGATATTTTGGATCGACACCGGAATTTTGGATGAACCTTCAGACCGCCTACGATATCAGGCGGAATCAGATTGCAAGTGGAGAGGCGATTGAGCGTGAAGTGCAACCAAGGGCCGCCCGAATCACGACGACACCCGAAAACCGCCTTGCCGGGGTGTAAACGGGGTGCCTTCGGCCGTTTCGATCTTCACAACGACTTCACGGCGTTCTTATCGCCCTTCGCGTTGGTCTAGCCCGGCCTGCGGATTCCGACAGTTCCTCGGGGTCGGGCCACGCAATATCGGCCACTAATGCCAGCTTGCATGTTAACGCTGGTTTGGTTGGTCCGGATTCGGACCGCGCCGAATGAGGGAGGCTTACGGATCGATTTTCGCGGTCCTCAATGTAAGCGTGCAGTCGCCGTGGCAAGAATGACCAATGCGACTTAAACTTTGCTTGCCAAAATCAGAAGCCGCCAGCACAGCGCATTTCAGTTCAGAGAGGATCGCAGACAGGCTCCCAGGACACAAATATCGATTCCGGCAGCAGGATATTTCCGATCACCTATGCAGCATCCCGGCTTGTTGTGAAAAAAGCCGGCAAACTTGCCGGCATTGAGCTGCGACCACACGATCTCAGGAGACACGCCGCAACATAATGCGTCCAGGCTCGGCGTTCCGATAGAGATTGTGAGCAAGGGAGGCGACCAGCCGGATTGAGAACTTCTACGGATGATCTGGGCAGAACGGGGTTTGAACGGGGTGCTGCGAAGCGGCCCTGCCGTTAATTACGCAAGCCAGTTCACAACCTGCAGGTCCCGAATACGACGGAAATGGGCCACATTGTTAGTCACGACAGTCAGTCCGTGCGTGATTGCCGTTGCGGCAATAAGGATGTCGGCATCGTTTAATAATTCACCTCGCCGGTGAAGGTCGGCATATACTGCGGCCGCCTGCACTATTATCGGCTCTGCGAGAGGCAATACCCGGCTTGCAGCGCACAATCGACCGAACGCGGCAATCTGTTTTTCTGCTCCCTTGGCAAAGAGGCCACGCAGGATTTCGTATCGGGTTATAATGGAGAAGGTAAACTGCCGGTGAGCTTCCAGGTAGGGGCGGGCATTCCGGATGGCTGCTGGATGCTTGCGCATGATCGCCGATAGAATGTCCGTGTCAAGCAAGGCCTGATTCGGGGCCGTCATGCAGGCGGCCTTTCTGCGAAAAAGCTCTCACGTTGAAGGCTGTGTTGCTCTATGGAATCGACCTCCTCCGGGTTGAGCCCCTCATAGACCTGCGCAGCCAAAGACAGTATGGCGTCCGGACCATCGAACCGTTCAACCGCCAGCCGAACCCTTTGCCCCTCCGCAAACTCCATATCCACCGGCGCAACAGGGCGGAAGCTTCCATGCTCGTAAACAGCCTCGATCAGTTGAGTAGCCATAGGCTTTCTCCTCTCAGTCATTATTCCCCGTAAAATCGCCACATTTGATATTATAGCGTCCTTTGGCCGGATTGTCTTCTTCCTTCAAATGCCAGATTCCTCTCTGCAATGACAGGGCGAACATTTCCGTCCGATCAGAACAATCCCGGTAGCCGGGGTGAGGCATGCTCAGCACGAACTTGCCGACATGGAAATTGCCGACCGGCGTGGCAAAATGGCATTGGTGGCATTGGGTCGGGCCACGAAAATGGCATTGGGTCGGACCGGCCCGACCCCGATTCCGCCCGAGAGAATGCGCGCCCAGCCTCTACTGCAGTTCTTCCCATTCGGTTTTGCTGATGCCTGCTTCCCGCAGAATACGCTCGAGAAGATTTTGGCCTATATCGCTCTTATGAGGATTTGGAATACGTACTCGCAAGTCTCCTTTGATCAGGAACTGATGAATGGCCGCCGGAGATTGGTCCGCTGAAACCCGCCTGCCGCATGTAGTGAATTAGATCTTTGCGTTTAATGGGACCAAGGCTTCGGCATCAGGCTACTTCGCTCACATCGAGGTTGACGCTTTCTATGGCGGGAATCGGGTGTCCCTTCTTGAGACCAACAGTGATCCATTCCTCCAACACTTCCTGCAGCTCATCCCGACAGGCCTCCAGCGTCTCCGTGTTTGCCCATACTCCCGGCAGGGCTTCTATCCTGCCGAAGTAACCTTCACCATCGGGCAGAATCTCATAACGTGCCCTTTTCATTGCTTCACGTATATATGCCGTAAGCATACCATTCCCCCTTCATCAATGAAACCGCAGGCCCCTGGATCTGTCCTGTTCCTTATTCTACAGATGGAAAACACTCCTTACAAGCCCCGATGTCGGTAGGCAACGGGAGCCCTTTCGGATCGCATTTTCTCTCCCGACACCCACAAGGTAAGCATGGGAGGGGGGGGGAAGGCTTGAAGCAATTTCCGTTGCTCAGTAATGCTTGCCAACATTGAAATCGCCGACCAAATATGACGGACATAATCAGAACTTCTTCAGCTGCGGAAATTAATGGTCCGATGTTCGATCATAGCTTTTGAACGTCGCCGGCAGGCCTGCGGTCATTCCCCTCCCCCCGGGTGCAATACCGTGGATTTTAGGCCAGGCTTAAAACGGCTGCACCCCCACGCCGCTACGCGTCTCCCGGCGGGGGCGGGGGAAGCCTTCCTCCGCTCTCCGGCCTTTGTTTCAACGGTGCACTTCCGTCCCTGTTGGTGCAAACAGGTACCCGAGGAATCCCCGGCGGTCTCGATTTTCACGACGATGTCACGGTGTGCTCATTGCCTTTCGCCCTGGCCCGGCCTGTGGATTCCGAGCTTTTGCATGCGGGATTCCAGGGTGGTCGGCTTTATGCCCAGAAGCTGTGCAGCGCCCTCCTGTCCGCGAACACGCCACCGGGTCTTTTGGAGGACCTTGAGGATGTGGGTGCGCTCGACTTCGGAAAGCACCGCCTCCTCGCCCTCCGCAAGGCTCGTATCTTCCGGGATATAGGCGTCGAGCACTCTTCCCCGCGTGACGATGACCGAGCGTTCCACCGCATTCATTAATTCACGCACGTTTCCGGGCCAGTCGTAGTGCTGGTATGCATCCATTGCCTGCCGGGGGATGGTCTCGATTTGCTTTCCCGTTTTTTTGGCATACATTCCGGTAAACCACCAGATGAGGGCGGGGATGTCTTCTTTTCGTTCGCGAAGGGGGGGCGCCGTAATGGTGAAGACGTTCAGTCTGTAGTACAGATCGGGCCGGAAGCTCCCTTCCCGGACC
This sequence comes from Deltaproteobacteria bacterium, assembly GCA_021813685.1. GTDB lineage: Bacteria > Desulfobacterota > Syntrophobacteria > Syntrophobacterales > Syntrophobacteraceae > SbD1. The sequence goes on from JAKAJS010000067.1 coordinate 3,445, forward strand.
GCTTTTTTGAGATCCCGGTTCGTGCTGGCGATCACCCGCACGTCGACCCGGACTGTTTTCGAGCTCCCCAGCCGCTCGAAGGTTCCGTCCTGCAACACCCGGAGCAGTTTGGACTGGAGCTGGACGGGCAGTTCCCCTACCTCGTCGAGCAGGATCGTTCCGCGGTGGGCGGTTTCAAACCGGCCCAATTCCCGGGAGGAAGCCCCGGTGAAAGCACCCCTCTCGTGGCCGAAAAGCTCGCTTTCCATAAGCGTCTGCGGAATTGCCGCGCAGTTTACTTTCACCATCGCCCGCTCGCGCCTCTGGCTGAGCTTGTGAATGGCGTCGGCGATCAGTTCTTTGCCCGTTCCGGTTTCCCCCTGGATGAGAACGGTCGAATCGACCGCGGCCACCTGCTCCACCTGCCGTAGCACCTGGCGCACCGCACTACTTTCGCCGATAATTCCTTCGTGGTGCTGAAAGCACTGCACCTGTCTTCGCAGGTAGAGGTTTTCGGCCTCCACGAGTTCTTTCAGGCCCTTTATTTCCTCAAAGGCATTCTGGAGGAGCTTGTCGGATCGTTTGCGCATGAGAGCGTTTGCAAAGATATCCCCGAGCAGTTTGTAGCGGTCCAGATAGATGGCTGGCCAGTTTTCGGCCGGGGAGCGCGAGTTGAAGCTGAGTACCCCCACAGCGGTCCCGCCCACGGAAAGCGGGATGGAGATCGTGGAGAGTATCCCCAGGGAGATGAAGTGAGCGCGGTCCGCCGCGGCCTCCTCGGGAAGATCCCGAACATCGGCCACAAAGACGATTCTGCCCCCGGCAAGTTGCCTGGACATCCACGGAAAATCGCGTGCAAGCGGGCCGTTGTCGGGAAATCGAAAGCTCTCGGCGGCCCACCGGTGGGTGAATCGAACGTTATTCAAGTTCTCCGAGGGCTGGGCCACCGTGCCGATATCCATTTCGAGAAAGGCGCCGATGCGGCCGATCCAGCGCTGGATTTCGGTGTCTACCTGGTCGGGGGGCAAATTGACGAAGGTGGCCGAAAGCTCCGAGAGAAGCCTTTCGAAAAGAAGGAGAGAACTGAGGTCGCTGCTGTCCGCATTTTCCCGCGAAGCGGCGGGATCGGCCTTGCCGGCGGCGCCCTTCGCCTCGTCTCCAAAGGATTCGACTCGTCGCATCGCTCTCGCCTTCTACCCTGTATCATCCGGGCGCAGGAAAAATCCCCTCGCCTTTCATCCGGCCTCTCTATCGTCTACCATACTATTTCGGACGTCTCCAATCAATTACATCGACTCTATTACGTATTTCGAACGTCACCCCAACGAGAGGTCAAAATCACGATAAATCGTCATTTCTATCGATTACCGTCATTCACTTGACCAACCGTTCTTCCTTTCCCGCCGTGTCTTATGTCGAACCGGAAGAGAATTTGAAGGAGAGCAACACGAATAACCCTGTCGCTTGAGCCTTCCGCAAGACACTGAAATTGCCTCCAAAAACATTTCTGCCTCCCCAGGCCCCGCCCGGAGCCGCGCCCCCTCTTTCGGGGGAGCAACGAGGCGATTTGCCCTTTTTGGCACTAAATCTGCACAACAAAATGGCCGCTTTGCCGCATGATTCAATTTCGAAGCATGTCCGCCGCTGTCACAGGGCCGGGACGTGTACAGGAGATTAACCATGTTGTCATTGGTCGTACCCGGTTTCGGACGGCCGACAACGCCAGCTACAGGAGCCTTGCCCAATGAAGCAATTCAAACGGCTGGCCCTTGCCGCCTGCGTGCTATCAGTCGCGCTGCCCGTTCACGCTTATGGGTTTCAGGTAAGAGTCACAGCCTACGCTGCCAATCCACACTGTACGAAACGAGTTCACCCCTCCATCACTGCCTCCCGTCATCGGATAAGCAAGCATGATTATTATCGCCTGATCGCGCTTTCACCGGACCTCGCCCGACGTTACCGCTACGGAACCTGCTTCCGTTTGCAGATCGCCCGGAAGGTGTATAAAGTCCGGTATCAGGACAAAATGCCAAGGACACAACGCAGAAGAGTCGATTTCCTTTTGCCGTCCATCGGGAGCTGCAAAAGATTCGGGGTCAAAAGAGCTACTCTCACCCCCATTCCGGAAAGAGGGTGAAATAAACAGGCACGGACGGCTCGTTTTTCTTCCCCCTTTGTAAAGGGGGATCGAGGGGGACTTCGAACACTTCGGCAGGCACAGAACACTGAAATCCCCCCCGCCCCCCTTTCAAAAAGGGGGGGGGAATCCGCCCTGTCATCCTGCTCTTTGCAACATTTTGCAGGATGCTCTCGATATTTGCGGTTCGGAGTGGTGGGGGAATCCGTCAGGGGATGCGGCAGACCTCGACCGCGTCGTTTCGGTAGGCGCAGACAAGCCCCTGCACATTGGCCGGTCTTTTCAGAATCACCCAGTCGACTCCGAACCGTCTTTTGAGCTGCTCGAAATTGGGAGCCGCAAAAGTGTTCCAGCCTTTGAGCGCCGTCATCTGATTGTACCACATGAGCGCTACGATCTGCGAGACCTCCGAATGGTATACACTGAGCCTCGTAGCGCTCAAAGCCACGCTTACGACCGCCTGGTCCTTCACCGAATCGCACATCCTGCTTCTTTCGGCCAGCGCCCGGAAGCCCTTCAAGTCCTCGCCACGCTCTATCATGTACGAGGGGTCGAGGGCAAAGAGCGCGTCTTGAGGCGTGTTGTGACGAACCCAGTCGAAAGCCCGTGCCCACTGGTTTCGCGGCTTCATTCCCGGCCAGTCGATATGGCTGCCGGCGGGCAATTGCCGGACCTGGATGAAGAACATGGCTGCAAACAGGGGCAAGAAAAAGAGTGTCCAGCGCAACATGCTGTTTTTGAGCACATGTTGTCCGGCCAGGCCGCCCAGCACGAGAAACATGACTATATAGACGATTTGAAGGGCTCTTAAAGGCTGGAGCAGCGCAAATTCCCGTAAGGGCTGCGCACAGAGAAGAAGCGAGACGAAGGCAAAGAAAAGGCCGCAAGCCGCGGTCAGGAACACCAGGATCTTGAAATCCGGCAGGGTGTTTTTCAGACGCATGCGGCTTACGCCAAATAGAATGGCCAGAGGCGCCGCGAGCCCCAGCAGTTCGGCCGGGGTCCAGCACGTCAGATAGACGTAGCGCTTCACGGCATGCCCGAAGATAGTATCCAGTGAAACAGCCGCGCCGGCAAGAAAAGGCCTCACGCGCTGACCTTCCAACTCCGGCAGCCATTGGCGCCAGGCAAAAACAACGGCAAAAAAGCAGCCCGGCGCCGCAAGAGGCAGGTCGATCACACAGGCGGCCAGTGCCCAGCAGGCGGATTTTAAAATCTTGCCGTCGAGCGCCTCCACGATGGAGAACAGCACGAACCCGGTGGTGATCGTTCGCGGGTGGAGATATCTATCGACAAGAAGGTTGCCGGTTCCGGCGATCGGGAGGCTGAAAAGAGCGGCGATAAGAGTTACCGAAGCCCACTGGGCCTGTGGCGAAGAAAACATTTTCCGGCTGAGTCGAAGACACCCGGCCAGAACCATTGCAATGGAAAAGAAATGTGCCAAAAACAGCACCCAGTCGAGAGGCAGCCGGCTAAACCGCACCAGGAGGGCGATCGCTTTGGGAAATATCGTAAATTTCGTCTGGCACAGAAAAAAAACCGCATCGTGGGGATAGAGCGCGGGGTTGAGAAAATGTTTTATGGCCGGCAAATAGATCTCCTGGTCGGAAAACCCCAGGTGATAGCCTTCCGCCAAAATACCCATGAACGTCAGCAGCATCAGCAAGGCGGCTTCCAGCCACAGGGTTCCTTCCGGCCTGCCGGCAGCAGGATTATAGGTCTTGGCAGTCAGAAAAGAATCTCGATCGTTCATCCATACGTCTCGAATGGGTTGATAGCGCTATAAGGGGAAAAAGCTTGATCACGACACAGAAAGAGGCCGGAATAATCGGAAGGCCCAACAAGATGTAGAAATTCCCTCTCCCAACAGGGCTTGTAGCTGCAACTCATTGTAAAGTCAATTGGATTTTGCCGCCAACTGAGCCGCATAGCGGCGGGGGGTGCCGGGGGCGAAAGCCCCCGCGCTTTTGCCTGAGTTTTGCCTTCACCCCGGGGCGATAATGCGGCCTCTACTCCCCTTCGGTTTTGAGATGTTCCAGGAAGGCGGAACAGAGGGGCGAGAGTTCGCGGTTTTTGCGCTGTGCGAGGTAAAAAGGCCTTCGGATGCATATCTGCTTGAGCGGAACGGTGCACAGAACCCCTCGTTCAATGTCATCGCGTACGGCGTAGCGGGAAATGATCGATATTCCGATCCGAGCCTTGATCGCCTCTCGTACGGCTTCGGTTGCACCCATTTCGGCAACGACGTTTAAGAGCGAGGGGGAAAATCCCGCCGTCTCGAGCGCCTTCATCGTCACCATCCGCGTCCCGGAAGACATTTCTCGAAGCACGAAGGGCGCCCCGGCGAGCTCTTCGATATCGACCGATTCCCGGCCCTGCCAGGGATGTCCCTTGTAGAGAACAAGCACCAGTTCATCGGAGTAGATTTCCTCGAGAACGATTTTCTTCTCCTCCCACCTCGCGCCGATGATTCCAAACTCGACCCTGCCGTCGAGGATTTTTTTGACGATTTCCCCGGTACCGCCGATCTTCACGGTGATCTGGATCGAAGGGTAGCCGGCCTTGAACGTCCCGACCAGTCCCGGGAGGATATAAGCGCCGGGAATCGTGCTTGCTCCCACGTGCAGGGAGCCCGAAAGGTCTCCCTTGAATTTCCCGATGGCCTGGACGGCCTTGTCCCGCAGCTGGATCATCTCCCGGGCATATTTGTAGAGAACCTTGCCTGCGGGCGTGGGCAGGATTTCTCGTCCGAGACGGTCGACCAGTTTTTCTCCGAGCGATTCCTCAAGAGATCGAATGTGCTCGCTTACGGTCGGCTGCGTAAGCCCCAGAGTCTCGGCCGCCCGGGTAAAGCTTTGCAGCTCGACCACCCGGCAGAAAATCATGAGTCGGTGAATATCCATCAGGCATCCCTCGCCTTTCGCAATTCAAAATCTGCCTCTATCGTTTCGAGTTCCACCATTTTCTCTTCCCACAGGCCGGTCAGATGATCGATCCTTCCCCGCACTTCCCGGTATTTGGCCTGGATCTCCACCGCCAGTTTCCCCTGCCGGTAGGTCTCGGTATCGGCAAGCCGCTCCTGCAGGGACGCCAGTTCCGCCTGAGAGGACTCGAGGTCCCGTTCGATGTGGTCGATCTGCTGTTGCACGGGCTTTTTGGCGCGAAACAGCTCGTTTCTCCATTCGGCTTCGGCTCTTTTTTGCGTTTTGGCCCCGTTTGCCTCCGGCTTTGCGGCCTCCTCCCGGGAGGGCTCGTCGAGGCGGCTTTTCCACGTCCCTGCGTAGTCCTCGTAGTTGCCGGGAAATAGATGTATCCCGCCCGCTTTGGCAACCAGCACGCTGTTGGCGACTGCGTTTATGAACTGCCGGTCGTGACTTATAAAGCAGATCGTTCCGGAAAATTCGCAGAGCGCTTTCTCCAAAACGATCCTGGAGGCAATGTCGAGGTGGTTTGTCGGCTCGTCGAGAAGCAGGAAGTTGGGACGCTGGAGCAGCAGCTTGCACAATACGAGGCGGGCCTTTTCCCCCCCGCTCAGCACCACGGTCTTTTTAAAAACATCGTCCCCCTGAAAGAGAAACGCCCCCAGAAGACCGCGCAACTGTGTCTGGAGCATGTCGCCCGAAACCGACAGAGCTTCTTCGAAAACCGTGGCCTCCGGGTTGAGCTGCTCCCACTGGTGCTGGGCGTAATAGCCGATCGTCGTGTGCACCCCCGTGGAGATCTCACCGGAATCGGGCTTCACAACCCCTGCAAGAAGCTTTAAAAGCGTGCTCTTGCCCGCTCCGTTCGGCCCGAGAAAAGCGATCCTGTCTCCCCGGGTCACAAGCAGATCCACTCCGGAATAGACCTGGAGATCGCCGTAGGATTTGCTCACCTTCACCAGTTCGATGACTTTTTTCCCCGACCGCGCGCATTCGGGAAACCCGAAGTGGATTTCCGAACCGGCAGTTACGGGAGCATCGACTTTTTCTATCTTATCGAGCGTTTTTATGCGGCTTTGCGCCCGCGCTGCCGTTTTACTGTTGTACCTGTTTTTTTCTATGAACTTTTCGAGCTGCCGAATTCGGTCCTGCTGGTTCTTGTAGGTCGCCGTGCGGATTTCCATCCGCCGTGCCTTCTCCTCCAGATAAAAATCATAGTTTCCCGCATACTCCTGAAGCACGCCTCCTTCGATCTCGATGATGCGACGAGCGGTCCTGTTCAGGAAGGTACGATCGTGCGAAACGAGCACAAGAGCCGATGAACCGCTCAACAGGTACTCCTCCAGCCACATGAGGCTTTCCAGATCGAGGTGGTTCGTGGGCTCATCGAGAAGTAAAAGATCCGGTTCGGCAAGAAGAAGCCTCGCCAGTTCGAGCCGCATCACCATCCCGCCGCTTAGATCAGCCGCGGGCATA
>JAKAJS010000095.1 GCA_021813685.1 Deltaproteobacteria bacterium
CCTTCAAGATCGAAACGGATGAATGGGGGCAGATTATGATATCGCCGGCCGCAGACGCGCACGGAATACATCAAAGCTGGATCGTCAGATTGTTCGACAGATTGGCCGGGGAAGGGATGATTTCAACGGAATGTGCCATCGAGACTTCCCGGGGCACCAAGGTTGCCGATGTTGCCTGGAGAAGCACGGCGTTTCTCAAAAAACATGGGACAGGTAATATTTCACTCCCCGAATCCCCGGAAATTGTGGTTGAAGTCAAATCCCCATCGAACAACGTAAAATACATTAAGTTGAAAAGTTCGCTTTTTTTCGAAGCCGGCGCCAAAGAAGTCTGGTTCTGCGACAAAGATGGAAATGTCCGCTTTTTCAATTCACAGGGAGAATTGGAAAGGAGCGAACTTTTCGCAGAATTTCCCAATCACATCGACATTGGCGTGGTGTGAGCCTGTCGCTTTGAAAAGGAAAAAGCAGATGGAATGGCGTGAAGTGGTCGAACATCCCAGCCTGAAAGACCTGCCCTTCAAAATCGAGACAAACGAGTGGGGGAAGATTATGATGGCGCCGGCCTCCGATGCGCACGGCATCTATCAAAGTCGTATCGACTATACCCTCCGAAGACTGGCCGTGGAAGGGGAAGTCTCCACCGAGTGTCCCGTCGAAACCTCCAAAGGGACCAAAGTCGCCGATGTGGCCTGGAGAAGCGCCGCCTTCCGCAAAAAGCACGGGGTTAAAAAATCAGCGCTTCCCGAGTCCCCGGAAGTTGTCGTTGAAATAGAATCTCCGTCAAACAGCGCCGCCGAGTTGGAAGAAAAAAGGTTTCTCTATTTCGAGAAAGGCGCCAGGGAATTCTGGCTTTGCGACAAGGATGGCAATATGCGCTTTTTTACTCCTCAAGAGGAATTGGAAAGAAGCGAGCTTTTCGGAGAATTTCCCGCACACATCGACATCGAGGATAGCGAATAAATGGTCTTCTAAGATCAGGATACGCTCCCCGCGTTTTTCCCCGCATCGCCTTTGCCCTTCTCGCTTTTTCATTGTTCAACGTCTCGACTCATGATTAAATATCCAGTGGGCAGATCTGAGACTCAAAAAAGGGGGAAAGAAGTGGAGCGAATCTGGCAAAAGAGCTACGACCCTAAGGTACCGTTTTCGATAGAGTTTCCTGAAATATGCATGCCTCAGGTGCTCGAGCGCAACGCAAAAGATTTCCCCGACAACCTGGCCGTCGAATTCCTTGGCACAGAACTTACGTACCGGCAGCTGTGGGACGGCGTGCTTCGGTTGGCAAACGGCCTCAAGGGGATCGGCGTCGCCAGGGGGACTAAAATAGCCATAATGCTCCCCAACTCTCCCCAGTGCGTGATAGCCTATTACGCGGCGCTCTGGCTGGGGGCGACGGTCATAATGACAAACCCGCTCTACGTCGAGCGCGAATTGATCCACCAGTGGACGGACTCGGAAGCCGAGGTCCTTTTCAGCCTCGACCATCTTTACCCGAAAGTGAAAGAGGTTCTGCCCAAAACGGCCATTCGCGCGTCAATTTTCACCAGCATAAAGGATTTCCTGCCCTTCCCTCTGAGCTGCCTCTACCCTGTCAAGGCGCGGTTTCAAAAGCTGTTCCTGGCAGTGCCCTACGATGGAATCCGCCTTTTGAGCTTCAAGAAAATGATCGCGGACAGCCGGCCGGACTCGATTGACTGTGCAGCGCGCCCCGAAGATCTGGCGCTTCTTCAGTACACCGGCGGCACAACGGGCACCCCGAAGGGCGCCATGCTTACCCACCGAAATATTCTTTCAAACGTCATGCAGCTTTTATCCTGGCTTCCCGATCTGGGTCGCGGGGCAGAACGCTTCCTGGCCGTTCTTCCCTTTTTCCACGTGCTCGGCATGACCGTTGCCCTCAATTTGTCCATCTACACGCACAGCGCCGTCATCATAGCGCCCCGGTTCAATCCCGACGACCTGATCAAAATGATAAAAAAGAAGAAACCTACCGTCTTTCCCGGAGTCCCCGCCATCTACATCGCCCTGCTGGCCCATCCGAAGGTGGATTCCTTCGATCTGACCTCGATACGGGTCTGTGTAACCGGGGCGGCGCCCATGCCCGTCGATCTCCTGCGCAAGTTCGAGAGCAAAACGGGCAGCAGGATCGTCGAAGGCTACGGCCTTTCGGAAGCAAGCCCCGTTACGCACGCAAACCCGATCGAGGGGACCCGCAAACCCGGCTCGGTGGGGATCGCGCTGCCGAGCACCGATTGCCGCATAGTCGACCCGCAAACCGGCGCAACCGATATGCCGACAGGCGAGGTGGGCGAACTGATCGTTCGCGGACCCCAGGTGATGGCTGGCTACTGGAAAAGGGAGAGGGAAACCGCAGAAGCCATTCGTGACGGATGGCTCTACACCGGAGACCTTGCCACGATGGATAGCGAGGGATATGTTTTCATTGTGGACCGCAAGAAGGACCTCGTGATTTCGGGCGGGTACAACGTCTACCCGCGGGAAATCGAAGAAGTTCTCTACGAGCACCCCAAGGTGCTTGACGCCGCGGCAATAGGCGTGCCGCACGCACAGAAGGGAGAGGCGGTTAAGGTCTATGTGGTTGCCAAACAGGGTCAGAGCCTCGATCGTGATGAAATCCTCGCCTGGTGCAAGGAAAAGCTTGCCGCGTACAAAGTGCCCAAAGAGGTCGAAATAACCGAGGCTCTGCCCAAAACCATTGTCGGCAAGGTGCTCCGGCGGGAGTTGCGCTCCGGAGCGGCCTCGAAACCCCGGGAATAGAGCCGCCTGTTTACATTGATGCCTGATGTGACCCCAAGGCTCGACCCGCAAACAAAGTGGCGCCTGCACTCTGCGGCAGCCGAGTTCTTTTTCCTGTTGAACAAAGGCTATCCGAGAACGGCATCCCTTGCGCTTGCAGGAAATCGACACGATCTCGACGCATCCGAACGCATGCTGCTGAGCCGTGGGATATTCAGCCAGAAGGAGGCCCTGGCCAGGCACGCAAAAAGGCGGTTACCCCCGGGATGGCGGCGGGAATTGCTTGCCGTCGACGGCCACAACGTGCAGATAACCATTGAGAGCCGCCTTTACGGAAAACCGCTTCTCAAGGCAAATGACGGCGCACTGCGAGACATCGCCGGCCTCTCCTCCCGCTATCGCATGACCGAAACGAGCGTTACGGCGATAGACATGGTGGTCGCCTTCCTGAAGCTTTTTCCCCCGCGAGAGGTTTTATTCCTGTTCGATGCTCCGATGAGCAGGAGCGGAGAGCTTGCCGCGTTCTATCGCGCAAGACTCGCCGAGGCCGGGATCCCGGGAAAGGCCGAAACGAGCCGGGTCCCCGAGAGCGAGTTTCCCTACCACAGGTGCGTCGCCGCAAGCAGCGACCGGGCCGTCCTCGACTCCGCCCTCCGCTGGACGGATCTTGCCTGCCTGGTCATCGACTATTTCGGACCGCCGGAACTTGCGGTTGACTTTTCCGGGCTCCTCCTCGCCCGGTCGGTCAAGAGCTGCCCGCTGGAAGCCAACCCGATATTTTCATCCCTGCCTTAGGGAAAGGAACAGGGGGCGGGCGCACGTGCTGGAGTATTGAACGACTTCCAACCATAATATGACTGTCGATTTGTGGTTGAGCCCAATACCTGGTCTGTGATAGATCATGAGATGAAATTCAATCGGTGATGGGGTCCACCTTCAACCGCCCTATGGCTAATGACTCCTGCCACAACTACTTATTTTGCTGGCAGGGGCCGCACCATGTGGTTGGAGCCGAGAAGCTCCTGCCGGAACCATTCCGGAGGAGCTTTACTTATGATCCGCTTGCATTCCCCCTCTTTTCATTTCTCGTCCTTTGTCCATCCCTGCGGATTCAGCGTGTGCATGACCGCCCTCGACATCGAATCGACGACCGGGGGTGAGTCAGCGCCGGCTCGATGCCCTGCTGAAGGAACGCTTCCTCTTTCAATGGAGGGACGATCATGAAAGAAGCCCTCAAACACCTGGTAGGCAGGATCGGCCAAGCCGATCCCCGAGCGCAACTTGCCGTGGAGTTTTGGGACGGTCAAATCGTGAAAATCGGCGACCAGCCCCTGGTCGCCTTGCGCCTCAAATCCGAACAGGTGGCCGGCAGGTTGATCGCCCAAGGCTTTCTGGGATTCGCAGAAGCTTATATGTCGGGCGAACTGGAAGTCGAAGGCGACCTCCAGGAACTGTTGCGCCTGGGGATCACTGTGCAGTTCGATCAGCTGCAGCCCACGTTTCGGGAAAAACTCCGACTGCTGCCCGGCTACCTTAAGACCAGAAGCACCGTTAAGCGGGCGCCATCCAACATCGCTCATCACTATGACCGTGGCAACGAATTCTACGCACTCTATCTGGATGAAACCATGACCTACTCATGCGCCTACTTCAAACGGGGCGACGAACCCCTGGAGGTGGCGCAACGAGACAAGTACGATCACATCGCGCGCAAGCTCCTGCTGCGACCGGGAGAAACTCTTTTGGACATCGGCTGCGGCTGGGGAGGAATGCTTATCCATGCCGCCGCCAACTATGGAGTCAGGGGGCTTGGCATTACGCTCTCCCGTCAGCAGTGCGAGTATGCCGGAAGAAAAATCGAGAAACTGGGTCTGCAGGACCGGATTGAGGTGGTGTTCGAAGATTACCGGGATCTTGCAGGGAGCTTTGATAAGATTGTGTCGATCGGCATGTTCGAACACGTCGGAAAACACTATATACCTGTTTTCATGAAAAAGGTCTCGGAGCTGCTGAAACCTGGCGGGCTGGGCCTGCTTCATACAATCGGGAAGGAGATCGAATCGCCCACAGACCCCTGGACGTTGCGTTATATTTTCCCGGGAGGATACCTGCCGAATTTGCCGGAGATCACCTCTCACATGGGCAAGTCGGGCTTATCTGTACTGGATGTCGAAAACCTGCGTCTCCACTATGCCAGGACCCTGGACCTGTGGGCGCAAAACTTCGAAGCAAATGTCGCCAAGGCGAGAGCGATGTTCGATGATTCCTTCGTGCGAATGTGGCGGCTATATCTGAACGCATCCTCCACGGGATTCAAATATGCGCAGATTCGTCTTTACCAGCTTTTGTTTTCCAATGGACTCAACAATCAACTTCCCATAACCCGTGAGCATATCTACGAAAGGCATGTGAAATTCTAAAACTCAATCCCTGCCGGCGCACCCGGATCAATCGAAAGGTCCACCGCCCCTGAGTGACCGGCAGGTGACGCTGCAATCGCATGTACCGCACCTTCCCCGCCAGAGCGCCACATGAGCCGCGCAGCGGCGTGGGGGTGCGGGGGCGAAAGCCCCCGCTCTTTTGGGTTGCGCTTATGCCGCTTCCTCTTCCCCTTTTCTTTTTAAAACGGTTCTCACCAAGCCGTAAAACGTAAGCCCCCACGCCGCAAGGGCCGCGTAGATGAAGTATTTCGGAATAACCGAGAGAAACTGGAGGCCGGTCACTTTTTCCAGCCACCAGGTGCAGGTGGTGTACATCCCCAGGGGGAACACCATGCCCCAGTAGGCGGGCTCGTAGACGAAGGGGTCGTGTTGGATGACGAAGCGCCAGGTTCCGAGAAGGAGCAGCAGCGGAATCCACCAGCTAGCCGCGGCCCAGGCGAAGAGGGTAAAGCCGATGAGAAACGTGTGCAGCGCGGCCAGAAAGGACCAGAGGGAACTATTCCAGGCAAGGCCCGTGCCTGCGAGCGTGGTGATGGCGACCGCCCCCATGTTAATCCAGTAGGGATGGCTCAATTCCTTGGGGTTAAGCTCGAAGAAAAGGAACCGGTAGAAAATGAGGGTGATGATCAGGCCGTAGAGCATGAAGCCGATCAAAAACAGGCACAGGGAAAAGAAGAGCAGTATCTCCAGATGGGGGTTCGCCAGGTGAGGCGCAATAAGCCCGCTCAGGACGGAAATCGACTGGGTGCTGACTATGGAGACCAGCCACAGCCCGTTTATGCCCTTTTCGAGCGAGGGCTTGTGGTGGGAGGTGATGAGCAGAGTAAAGACGATGTAAATCAGAAATACCCAGAGAAGAATCCCCAGGCAGAGAAGCGCTATGGAAAGACTTAGGGCCTGGTGCAGGATCAGCATCTGGTTGCCGAGAATACAGGTCCCGGCGACCACCGTAAAATATCCCACGCTGCGGTTGTGGTCGGTCAGGTCTTTTGCCGCAGCTCCGGGGTAGACGATGAGGCGCGCGATGTAGATCAGCCAGAGACCGACAAAAAAGATGACATTGCACCAGAAAAGGAGCGCTGAAAGGAATGCGAAGCCAAGCAGGTGCGAGGCTATCGAAACGATGCCCGTTGCCATGACCATGGCGAAATAGTTGGGAGGAAATTCGGCCAGCCTCGATTTCATGGATTCCAGTTTAGGACCTGCCATAAATCACTCCGCTCTCCGCTGCCTGAAGAGGATGTGGCTGCGATAGAGGTAGGGGACCGGAACGCTCCAGATGTGAATGAGCCGGCTGAAGGGAGAAAATCCCAACAGGGCCAGGGCGGCGATGACGTGGAGCTTGTAGCTGAAGGGAACCGGGGCGATGAGGCCCGGGTGGGGAGTAAGGGTCAGGATGCTTCGGATCCACGGGGCAATGGTATTCAGAACATCGCAGTGCGCAAAGAAAACATTGTAGGTCCCCAGTGCGATGACCAGAGCGACCAGTCCCAAGGTTACCAGGTCGTTTGTGCTGGAATGACGAAAGACTCTTTCCTGCTTGAGCCTTCGGTGCAGCAGCAGCACGGCGCCGACCAGGGCCAAAAGGCCGAAAAGCATGCCTGCAAGGAGTGCGATGCGCATGTGGAGGGCCGAAGATATGCCCAAGGAAGTCAGAAAGCTTTGCGGGATCAGAAGACCTGCGAAATGGCCGAAAAAAGTGAACACAATTCCGTAGTGGAACAGGACCGAACCATATTTCAACCGGTCTTTTTCCAGGATCTCGCTCGACCGGGAGTTCCAGTGAAAGGGATCGGCCACGTAGCGATACGCATGTCCAACCGTAAAGGTAGTGAGCGCAATGTAGGGAAAAACCACGAAGGCCAGGGTGTTCCAGTTCATTCTCTCTCCTCCGCTGTTTCGGTCTGCGGCGAAAAAGATTTCTCCGACAGGAGCGCCAGAAGTCCGGCGTAGGGACTTCCGCTCTCATTCAGACGTTGGCGAATTTTGTCGATTTCGGGGCCAAACTCGCCCAGAAGTTTTAACCCGCTCTCATCGGGGCAAACCGAGGCAAACTCCAAAACCATCGGCAGGTAATCGGGCAAATCCCTCGTGGCACACTCGAAGCCGCCGTCAAGGTAGATCCGCACAAGGCGCGCAAGGTCGGCCCCCCGCTCTTTGTTCTCGCCCCAGCGATGCCAGGTGAGATAGAGGCAGCTTTGCGGGCTGAGATCGAAGGTCTGCGCGTAGCATTCCTGTGCGCGCAGCAGCGGAGTGGTCTGCAGATAGTTCAGAAAACCGCTCCATATCTGCGCGGAGCTGTTATCCGGCAGCTCGCCGGCCAAATCATCCAGCCCGGCGAGGGTAGTTTTCAATTCGCTATCGGGATACTGCAACGCGACGGACAGAAGCTTTGCCAAAAACCGCCCGGACTCAGTCATCATCTTCCACCCCCAGGCTCTCGGGCGGAAATCCGCAACTGCCCCGCTCCCGGTATAAATTCTCGCCCCCTTCCCTTTTCACCGTGGGAATCACGAACCGGTCTTCATACTTGGCAATGGCGAGCAGTCTGTACATCTCCTCGGCCGAAGACGCGTTCAGTCCAACCTCTTCCAAAACCGACTGCCCGCCCGCGGCAGGCGATTCTGCAAGGGCGCAACCCGACTTATAGGCGCGCAGGGCCATGAGTCTTTTAAGGGCCATGCGCACCGGGGCCTCATCGCCTGCGGCGAGGAGGTTCGCCAGGTATTTTACCGGTATACGCATCCGGTCGATGACATCCACGCCGTCGGCCTTATCCGCAAGGCCGGTCAGGGGGCTCAGGGGCGGGATGTACCACACCATGGGGAGGGTCCGGAACTCGGGATGGGGCGGGAGCGCGAGCCGCCACTCGACGGCGAGCTTATAGACCGGGGAGCGTTTGGCCGCATCGATCATGTGTGCGGGAACACCGTCGGCCGCGGCCGCCGAAGCCACCGCCGGGTCGTTTGCGTCGAGGAAAATATCGGTTTGCGCGGAGTAGACGTTCCGGTCGCCGGGGGCGGCCGCGGCCCTCGGCACGCGCTCGGCGTCGTAGAGCATCACCCCGACGTACCGGATGCGCCCGACGCAGCTCTCGGCGCACAGGGTCGGAAGCCCGGCTTCGATGCGCGGGTAGCAGAAGAGGCACTTTTCCGACCGAGCGGTTTTCCAGTTGTAATAGACCTTTTTATACGGGCAACCCGAAACGCAGAAGCGCCACCCGCGGCACTTTTCCTGATCGACCAGAACGATTCCGTCTTCATTGCGCTTGTAGAGCGCCCCCGACGGACAGGAGGCGACGCAGGCCGGGTTCAGGCAGTGTTCGCAAATCCTTGGCAGATAGAGCATGAAAACATTTTTGAACTGCAGGTAAATCTCTTTTTCCAGCTCGGCGAAATTGACATCGTCAAGACCCGTCACATGGGCGCCGGCAAGATCGTCTTCCCAGTTCGGTCCCCACTTGACCCGCATGTTCTCCCCGGTTATGAGCGATTTTGGACGCACGCCGGGCTGGTGTTTCTGCCGGGGGCTGTCGGTGAGCCTCCGGTAGTCGTAGCTCCAGGGTTCGTAGTAATCGTCGATGAGCGGCAGGTCGGGATTGTAGAAAATCTTGGCGAACTTGTTGGCATGCCCCCCGGAGCGCAGGGAGAGCCTTTTGCCGCGAAGACTCCAGCCGCCCTTCCAGCGGCTCTGGTTTTCCCAGCTCTTGGGGTAGCCGATCCCGGGCTTTGTCTCCACGTTGTTGTACCAGATGTATTCCGCCCCCGTGCGGTTGGTCCACACGTTCTTGCAGGGAATGCTGCAAGTGTGGCAGCCGATGCATTTGTCCAGGTTCATGACCATGGCCAGTTGCGCTTTAATCTTCATACCAGTCGACCTCCCCGGCCTTTCTCACAATCACCGCCTCGTCCCGCTGCGCACCCGTGGGCCCGTAATAGTTGAACCCGTAGCTCAAATGAGCATAGCCGCCGATCATCTGGGTAGGCTTCATGAATATCCGGGTGACGCTATTGTGGGTGCCTCCGCGCTGCCGGGAAATCTTGGAGCCCGGCGTGTTGATGAGCCGCTCCTGGGCGTGATACATGAAGGCCTTGCCGCGTGGAATCCTGTGGCTCACCACCGCCTTGGCCACGACCACCCCGTTTACGTTGAAGCACTCCAACCAGTCATTATCGCTCACCTCGATCGCCGCAGCATCTTCGTTGTTGATCCAGATGGCTTCCCCGCCCCGAAACAGGGTCAGAAGCGTCAGGATGTCCGAGTAGGTACTGTGGATGGACCACTTGGAATGAGGCGTCAGGTAATTCAACACCAGTTCCTTGCCATTGCCCGGGACCTGTCCGGTCCGGGTAGAGCCGAGCAAGACCATGTCGAGAGGCGGCCGAAAAACGGGCAGCCCTTCGCCAAAGGCCAGCATCCATTCGTGGTCCTGGTAAAACTGTGCCCTTCCGGTGAGGGTCCGAAACGGGATTTTCTCTTCTATATTGATCACGAACGGCGAATAGGATCGGCCTTCGCTTTCCACTCCGCTCCAGGTCGGGCTGGTGAGGACCTTGCGGGGCTGCGCATCGATATCGGCAAAACGAAGGCTTTCGCCCTCCGCACAGCAAAAGTGGGAAAGATCCAGGCCCGTTCTTCGCTCGAGGCTTCGCCACGCCCGAGCGGCCACCCGGGGGTTGGTCTCGGGGGAAAGGGTCAGGATGGTTTCGACGACGTTTTTGGCCGAATCCAAATCGGGCA
>JAKAJS010000085.1 GCA_021813685.1 Deltaproteobacteria bacterium
CACGCCTGGCAGTTTGCGCACAGCCAGATCGCAGTCGACCCCATGACGAGGTCTTTTTGCCCCAGTTGCACCAGACGCATGATCTGGGTCACCGGGTAGTCATAGGCGAAGGTGTAGGCGCAGCTCCCCATGCAGTTGCCGCACTGGTAGCATTTGCTCACATCCTGACCGCTTGCTTCTTCGACCTCCCTGATAAAGTCGCTGTCACGGGATTGCTGAATCGAAAGGGTGTTGGTTCTTTCCATTGTTCCTTATCTCTTGCGCGCATACTGGCCGATGGATGGTTTAACGAAAACTTACTCGCTGCTTCCCTCGTATCCGAAATCACACAACAATTGCTGGTATTCGTGATGCAGCCTCTGATAGATGCGGGCGTTTTCGATGGCGAAGGCGCACTGTTGCCCGATGGCAAGGGCGAAATCGATTTCCCGCTGGGTAAACTTGGGTCCCTCTCCGGTATAGATCCTGAGAACGCCGATGAATTTGCCGCGAACCGTAAGGGGAATGGAGAGGATCTTTCGCACTCCCTCTTCGACCATCTCGGCAGGGTACTGCAGGCGAGGGTCGGTGAGAACCTCATCGATTACCACCACCTTGCCGGCCAGGTTTTCCGCCATGCTTCGCTGCGCATCGACGGGGCCCTTTTGAAGGAATTCTTTGCTAAGCCCGTGGCTTCGCGCCACGTAGAGGTTCTGCGATTTGGGGTCGAGCAACCGCACCACGCAGCCCTTCACCCCCATGACGGTAGTGATCTTTGTCACCACCAGCTCGAGAACCTTGCCGATGTTGAGGCTTTCATTGATGGCGCTGCTGATTTCCTGGAAACTGCGCAGGTACTCGCGTTCCTTTTCGACCATCGAATGGACGCGGCGCTGCCACAGAATGGACTGAATGCCCTGTCCGGCCAAAGACTCCACAAACCCGATCTCCTCCGGGGTGAACTCGCGCGGGGTGCCGGAAAAAAGCGCAACCATCGCAACGGTTTCCTGCCGGATCGCAATCGGTACGACCGTAAAAGACTGGATCCCTTCGGCCTCCAGCAACGCCTTTTCCCCCTGGATATCGAAGTCGTCGAGCTGGGGGATGCAAACGGTCGATTCGGGCAGGTTCAGGCACACCCAGTTTTTCCCGTAGTCGGATTTTCCGAAAAGAAAACGCTCGCTGAGGCCCTTGCTCCCGATCACCTCGATGTGATCGCCCTTGTAGGCCTTCATCTTGATGAAGCAACCCTTGATATCAAGGGTCCTGGTGAGCGCCTCGGCAGTGAGGCTCATGACGTGATCGTTGCCCGCGCCGTCGAAAACCGCGCGGCCCACTTCCACAAACGGCATCAGATAATCCACCGGACTCATTCTAGTTCCTTTTCTCCGCCCCGGTGCGGCACCGGGCGGTGCAGATATTGGCAGGATTAAAATGGTCTCCTAATGGTGTTCACCCCAAAGACGCGCCCCGACCAATCTTTGGAATGTCAGAAACGCTTAATTATCAATTAAATTGTCGATTTGGTCAACAGTCTATTTAGTATTTCTCGCATCAGATATTCACAGGCGAGGGGGACGGCGCGGGCAACCGGGGCAGAAAGCCCCGGCCGCACCTCCTCGGGGATCGATTCGATCTGCACCACCACGATCCGCACCTCCATGTTCGTGTGGTTCTTTAGCTCTTCGAGCATGTTCACCGTGGGAAACTGGTGCAGGGAAAAATCGGAGACCTTCGCTGCCGGCATCGCCTCAACCGGGATCTCGAAGATCTCCCCGGGAACCCTTCCCGGGTGATCGACCGCATCGATCACCACCACCAGGCGCGGCTTGGGTTCGACCAGCATGAGATCGAACAGAATTCCCCGGATCCCCGTGCCTACGTCCATCGCCTTTACCGAGGGCGGGAGTTCATGATTTTTTTCGAGATGCTCGATTACCGCCGGGCCAAACCCGTCGTCGCCAAGCAGGGTGTTGCCGCAGCCAAATAGAAGAATTTCTTTGTCAAAATCAAACATGATGAGTAGCCCCGAGCTTTTTTAAAAGCGCGGGGGCTTTCGCCCCCGCACCCCCACGCCGCTCCGCGGCTCAGTTAGAGCCGAACCGATTCCCGGGGGGGTGCGGGGGAAGTCTTCCCCCGCTCTTTGGTCTTTGTCTTTTTGCGCGAACACCCTCCCAGTATAGAGCGCTTTTTTCCGCAGGGGAAGAGGGGGCGGGCCTTCGGCAGGGGGATTCCGTTCTCGATTCGCTGGAATGGTTGCTGCCGGGGCCGTCAATCCTGCGCGGGGGATTGCCATCCAACCATACTAGCCATACGGTATAGAGGGGTTGAATATTGAATCAGGAGTAAATCTACCGGTTGCCGGGAGGAAATAGCGATGGGTATTATGAGCTTCAACGAAAACTACTATTCGTATTTGCGTACAAAGCGCATTCCTGTCGATCTTTCGCCGGCGGGGACGCCCGACGCGGCGGTGCTCTCGCAGGTAAGCACGTTGCTGACGCAGGCCGGGACGGATTACACGGCTCGGCGCTACCAGAGCGCGATCGGCGAATACCAACAGGCCGAATCGCTTATCTACCAGCATCTCGATCCGTCGTTTGGCGGCGGTATCGTGGCGTTTCCTCATGATCCGGCCCTGTTTGACCCGTTGCTAAGCGCCTCGCTCGAATGGCTTAACAGGCTCTCCCCCGTACAGCCGGTCATTCCGGTAAGTTCGCGCATTACGTTCGACCATAAGCTCCTTGGAGCGGCGGGTACGTTTGAAAACGCAGGTTTACGCGTTGCCGCCCTGAACCGGGAACGTTTGGGCGCGGCGGCCGGGCCCAAACGTTCGGTAGGCTTTCTTGCCGGCGGCAAATTCACCACGATCTCCTGGCCCACGGGAGAGGCCCCACCGATCGACGGCGTGCGGCAGACGTTTTTCATCAACCGAGTCGGGCTTGCCAATCTCTCCAGTCTTGTCAACGAGCAGCTGCAACTTAGCGACATAGCCATGCAGTTGCCGCACGACTATTTTTTCGTAATCCCGGTCGGTCTCGGTGACTGCTTCCATCAGCTCGGCGATTACGCGGCCGCTGAGCTGCGCTATCTTCAGGCGGCGTCCTACAAGTACCTGAACATTCCTATAGAGGTGCCGTTCCTGTGGCAGCGGCTGGCAAGGCTCTACCTCGACTGGGGAAATTCGCTGTTCTGCGACGACGATGCGGCCGGGGCGCTACCGATCTACGAGAAGGTCGTGATGCAAGACGCCACGGTCCCCGGTGCATCTCCACTGTACACGACCGCCGCGCTCGCGTCCGCCGCCAACGTCGCAAAGCAGCTGATCGGCGAGCTTAAGCAAATCGTCGCCGGTCAGGTGGACATTAGCACGCTCCAGGTGAACCCGCTCATCGCTGCGGCCATCGTGGAGGTCTACCAGCAGGAAATCAAGATCGCGGCCGGGCTCGACTACTGGGGGATGCCGACGCAGACGGTCCCGATCTGGACGTTCGACTATCTCCAGGCCGCTGCCGCGAACTTCGCACAGCTCGCGATTTCGGCGGAGCGCGACATGATCAACTTCTGGGACCGGGCGGACCAGGGGAAGCTCGAACGGCAGGAACTGTCGCAGGCTGTGGACCAGGCCAGGGCGCAGGTGAACGTTGCCGAGCTGCAGGCTGTGGCTGCGAACTTTACCGCCGCCGCGTACAAGGACGCGCAGACACTCGCAAACCAGAGGGCGAACGACGCCCGGGCCAACGCTACCGAATACCAAAACCAGTCCTGGCAGGCCAACCTGATCCAGGCGGTCGGCTCTCAGGTCGGCGGCGGCGACTACGGGAACTTCGACCAGCTCAACGACCTCGCCAACCAGATTGTGGCCGGTTCGGGCGAAAGCAACATCAGCCGCGCAACGCTTGCCGCCGCCGATCAGCTCGCTGCCGCCCGCGTAAACAGCCAGTACGAGGTCGATGCGATGCAGCGCAACGCAAATGAGATGGCGACCGCGGCAAAACAGGCGGCCAACGAGAATATAGCCGCGAGTGCCGCGGCCGACGCCGCGTCGGCCAACGTCGCTGTTGCCAGGCTCAATCAGACCGCCGCCGAGCAGAATCTCGCCGCTTTCGACAGCCAAACCTTCTCTCCGGGCGTCTGGAGCCAGATGGGGAACGCAATGCAGCGGCTGTACCAGCGCTACTTCGACATGGCGCTGCGCTCGGCGCGGCTGATGCAGCAGGCATACAACTTCGAGACTGACCAGAACTTGAAGCTGATCAAGTCGAGCTACGCCACGGTCGAGGTTCAGGGGCTACTCGGCGCCGACGCACTGATGGCCGATATCCAGAGTTTCACCTATGACCTTATCACCGGCCAGCGGACCAAACCTCAGCCGATGCGCCAGACGATCTCGCTTGCCACGCGCTACGCCTTCGACTTCGAAAACCAGTTCCGCAAGACCGGCGAGATGAGCTTCGAGACGCGGATCGACGATTTCGACACCTACTACCCGGGCTCGTACGCGGGCCGGATCGAGGCGGTGGAGGTCGAGTTGGACGGGATCGTGCCCGTAACCGGCGTATCGGGAGCGCTCACGAACGCGGGTATCTCAGCCTACCGCGTGCCGGCCGAGCTCTGGACCGATCCGAACGGCAGCGGCCTTAAATACCGCGTGCAGCCGCGCGAAACGCTCGTGCTCTCCGACTACTCGGCGCGCCAGGACCTCCTGATGTTTCCCGGGGACCAGCGCAAGCGCACCATTTTTCAGGGCGCCGGCGTTGTCTCTTCGTGGCAGCTCTCGATCCCCAAAGCGATCAACGACATCGACTACGGCGCGTTGACCGATGTTCGTATCACATTTTACTACGAGGCCCGCTTCGATCCGAACCTACGCGACATTGTGCTCAAGCATCTGGCGAGTCGCCCGGGCATCAATGCGCGACAGCGTGGCCTGCCGATACGCTGGATTTACCCCGACGCTTTCTTCGCATTCCGCCGGTCGGGCACACTGGAGATTTCGCTCAGCGCTTCCGACTTTCGTGCCAACGAGACGAATCCCGTCCTTACCGAAGTCGGCCTTCTCGTGACCACCAACGGCACGCCGCCGGCCTCCGACATTACCGTATCGCTCGCTACGCCAGGCCATCCTGTGCCGGCAAGCGCGGTAACCGACGCCGGCGGAAGCTTCGCTTCGGCAAGCGGCAACGCCTGGGCGCCGCTCGCCTCGGGCACGGCGCTCGGCACCTACCAGATCACGATTCCCCGGGCCGGAAACGCAGCTCTGGTGAAAGATGGCGCGCTCGACCTGTCATCGATCGTGAACCTGACGCTGCTGCTCGCCTACAGCTATACCCCCAGGTCGTGAGGTGGTGCGATGAGCCTCGATATCGGTTTCGACGCCCAAACTCCTTCGCTTCCCAACGCCGCGGGCGCGGTCGGCGGGCTTGGTCAGACCTTCAGCCCCGACCTTTCGACCGGCAGCGCCACGCTGACGATCCCGCTCGACCTTCCCAACGGCCCCAACGATATCGGGCCGAAGTTGTTCTTCCGCTTCGACAGCAGCGCCCCGAACGGTCCGTTCGGTCTCGGCTTCGCGCTTCCGCTGCCGCGCCTGGTGCGCTCCACGGCGCAGAGCTACCCCGCCTACGACGCGAGCGACGTTTTGATGCTGGAGGGGGCGGGGCCGCTCGTCGCCCCGGGAGGCGGAGCCTACAGGCCGCAGGTCGATGATGGCTCCTGGCGTATTACCGTCGCGGGGGAAGGGTTCGTGGCAACCGACAAGGCCGGCCGACGGTACTTTCTGGGCGAGTCCGCGGCAGGGCGGCTGGTTGACGATGATGCCTCAGCGGCTCCGCGCGTTTTCGCCTGGCACCTCGAGCGTATCGAGGACGCGCTCGGCAACGAGGCCAAGTTCACCTGGATACGCGACGGCCGCCAGCTCTATCTCTCGCGAATCGACTACGGCGTCTATTCCGTCCAATTCAGCTACACCACCAGGCCCGATCTGCTGCGCACCGGGCGTGCGGGATTCCTTGTGCTCACCGCGCTCAGATGCGAGAGCGTCGAACTTCGAATCCCGACAGACGCGCAGCCATTGTTAAGGCGTTGGTCGATCATGTACGAGCAGGACCAGGGCAATGGCGCTTCGCTGCTCACCTCGGTCGTGATGACCGGCTTCGACGAGGCGGGGAACTCGCTTGCGACGCCCGCACTGACGCTTGGGTACAGCGCCGCGGCCGCGCCGACGCTCACGCGGTGTAGCTCCGAGGAGGGCGCGGCGCCGGGACTGATAAGTCGCGTCGATCACCGTGTGGAACTGCTTGACTGGAACGGCGACGGGCTGCCGGACCTCCTCGAAGTAAGCCCGGGAGGTGTTGCGCGCGTTTGGCCGAACCTCGGAGATTGCCGATGGGGCGGACCACACAGTGCAGGCTCCCTGCCCCTTCTTGCCCAGCCGACCGCCGCGGTGGCCTTCGCCGATATGGACGGCGACGGCCAGGCCGACCTGCTGCGCGTGGACGGTCCGCTTGGCCGCTACATGCCGCGTCTGCCGGGCGGCGGATTTGGTGAGCCGGTGGCGTGGTCGCATGCTCCGGCACCTCCGCCAATGGCTCCCTGGACGCGACTCGTCGATCTCAACGGCGACGGGATTCCAGACCTGCTTGCCTCCGGCCGGGACGGCCGGACCTTTGTTGCCTTCTACCGGACAAGCGATGGAGCGGGCGGTTGGCAGCCGATGCCCGAGGTAGTGGCGGCACCGCCTGAGGCGGAAAACCTCGCCGACCCGCACGTCTTCATCGCCGACATGACCGGGGACGGCAGCTCCGACCTTGTGCGCGTAGACGGCGGCGGCGTCATCTACTGGCCCTATCTCGGCAACGGGCGGTGGGATAAGCCCGTAACGATGGCCGCCCCACCGACGCTCCCTTTCAATGCGCGCGCCGACCGCCTCTTCCTTATTGATCTCGACGGCGACGGCGCAAGCGACCTCGTTTACCTTGACGGCAACCGGCTTACGTATTGGCTAAATCGCTGCGGCAACGGCTTCGGACCGCCGGTCACTCTGGAGCCGGTGCCTACGGGCCAGTTTGGCGAGTTCCGCTTCGCCGATATGACCGGCAGCGGCACAAACGGGCTTTTATGGTCCGCGCGCGGCCCGTGCGGGCGCTCAACCGCGCATTTTTACCTCGACCCTATGGGCGGATCACGCCCCTCCCAGCTTATCCGATCCGACAACGGTATCGGCCAGATTACGACGATCGGCTACTCGACCTCCGCACGCGAGGCGAGCCTTGACGCAGCACAAGGCCGGGTCTGGCCGGGGATCCTGCCGATGGTCGTGCCCGTGGTGGCGAGCATCGACACCGCCGATTCCGCTACCGGCCAGAAAAGCGCAGTGCGCCTTCGCTACCATGACGGACGCTACGACGGGATCCTGCGCGAATTCGCCGGGTTCGGCGAAGTTGAGCAACGCGATCTCGGCGACGCTACGATCGGTACGCTGCACACGATCTCTTACTTTGCCACGGGACTTGACCCGGCCTCCGATGCAGAGCCTCAAACCGCCGACGCGCGGCTTCGATGGCGCGCTATACGCGGCCGTATCTTGCGCCAGGAGCGCTTCGGCGAGGACGGCTCGCTCTTCGACCGGCAGGAGTCGAAATGGACCGTCACTTCGGATACCACGCCCGGTGGGCCGGTCTATATCCCACGCCTTGCGGCGTCGGTCCGGACTGTCTTCGATCGCGCCCCATCTGCGGCGGCAGTCACAACGACAACCCAGGACGCCTGGGACGTATACGGCAACGTCACCTCGACGACCCAGACCGTTGATGCGCTCGACGGCGCAAGCCCTGTGCGGACGCTGCGCACATTTGCGCAGTACGCAGCCGACCCGGCGGACCGTTTTCGGGCGCTTCCATGGCGGGTGCAGCAATTCGACGGTGCGACACTCGTTGCGGACACGATCACCGAATACGACCACGCGGCCGAAGGGCAGGTCGGTGCGCAGGGGCTCGTCACGCGTCGAAGTTCGCTCATTCTGACCGACGCGCTGGTTGCCGGCGTCTACGGTTCTGCGCCGCCCGATTTCGCCGCACTGGGATATTACCGCCGTCCCGGTGAGAGCGGATGGTGGGCAGATCAGGCGCGCTATCAACGTACCGAGGACGCCGCCGGCCTCTCGGGCAAGGTCGTCAACGCGCGCGGCGGCGTTACGTCGTTGGTCTTCGATGCGAGCAAGACCTGTCCGGTCCGCATCACGGACGCGGCAGGCAATACCGTCTCGGCAACCCCCGATCTGCGCCTTTCCCGCGTGATGGGCCTTACCTCCCCGGACGGTTTGTCCCATAACGCAGGCTATGACGCCCTTGCGCGTATCATCGCCGAGGTCGAGCCCGGGGACACCGCGGCCCAACCCACCGTCAGCTACGACTACGTCACCTCGCGAACGCCGGTCGAGTCCGTAACCCGTCGCCGCACTGTCTCCGGTCAGGCGCAGACGATCGACACGCGGGAGTTATACGATGGCAGTGGACGGCTTGTCGAGCGAAGGGTGCGCGACAAGCGGGGAGAGATTGTATTGCTCTCTCAACTCTACAATAGCCGGGGCCTTGCCGCGGCGATCTGGCAGGAGTACCGCCCGCCGGCAGGTCTGTACGCGCAGCCGGACCCGACGCTGCCCCATATCGCAGTTACCTACGACGAACTCGGCCGGGTCGTGAGCCGTCGCAACCGCGACGGCAGCGTCCGCACCTTCAAATACCATCCGTTATGGGTCGAAGAGGCGGACGAGGAGGATACCCGGGCCGGCGGTCCCCATGCCAACACGCCGACACGCCGCATCTTCTCTGCTGCGGGCGAACTCTCCGCGGTTGAACAGAACCTGGCCGGACGCATTCTGCGCAGCAGGTACGACTATGATATCAAGGGTAATCTGATCTCGCATACCGACGCGCTCGGCAACGTCACGCGCTTTGACCACGACCTGGCGGGGCGCAAACTGCGCGTTGTAAAGCCGGAGAGCGTCACGGTCCATGTCTACGACGCCGTGGGCAATTTAACACAGATCCATCCTCAAGGCGGCGAATCGACCTATCTGGTCTTCGACATGGGCAACAGGCCAATCTCGCTCCATTATGGAACCCCGGACACACCGCCGCAAACGCAGTGGACCTACCATGACGCGGGAAGCCCGGCGCCCCCGGACGCGGGCGCCCATACGCCGGGGCGTTGTGTCCGGATCGACGATGCCGGCGGTTCAACCGTCTTCGACTATGATGCGGTCGGACGGATGGCGATGAAGCGTATCAGGCCGGTGGGCCTTGTTCAGGACTACCGGGTCGATATCTCCTATCGCGCCGACGGCCAGCCCGCGACTATCACTTATCCTGACGCCGGCAGCGGCCGCCTCGTTCAGCCCTTTGAATACGACGAGCGCGGCAACGTTCTGCGTGTGCCCGGAGTTGTTAAGAGCGTGGCCTACGATCTGGGCGGTCGGCGCACGCAGATAGCCTATGGCAACGACGTCGTACAGGACCTCGCCTACGACCCGACGAGCTTTCGCCTCACCGGGATGACGCTTTCCGGTCCGCAGGGGGTGATTCGCGCCACGACGCTCACGACCGACCTTGTGGGCAACGTGACCGGAGTCGAAAGCCCCGATGCCGCGATTGCGCGGGCATACATCTATGATGATCTCTACCGGCTGACTTCCGCCGCGGGCGGCGGGCACAACTGGAGCTACTCCTACGACGACGCGTCGAACCTGACGCAGACTTCGGCGCTTGGGTCATTCCGCTACGGG
>JAKAJS010000175.1 GCA_021813685.1 Deltaproteobacteria bacterium
AATTTTAGGCCGCGGCTTTTTCGCGTAGCGGATGCAACAGCTCGGAGACAGCCTCCGCCTGCCGGCATAGATCCGAGAACTGGTCGGGATAAAGCGACTGGGCCCCGTCGCTCAAAGCTCTTTCCGGGTGGTTGTGAACCTCCACGATCAGGCCGTGACAGCCCACGGCGACGGCGGCCCTGGCCAGAGGCACGACCTGGTCCCGGAAACCCGCGGCATGGCTGGGATCGACGATTACCGGCAAATGACTCTCCTGCTTCACCACCGAAACGGCCGAAAGGTCCAGGGTGTTTCGGCTGTGGTGGGCGAAGGTTCGCACCCCGCGCTCGCACAAAATGACCCGGTTGTTTCCGCCCTCCATGATGTACTCGGCGGCCATCAGCCACTCGTCTATGGTTGCGGCCATGCCGCGCTTCAAAAGAACGGCCCTGTTCGATTTTCCGGCCCGCCGCAGGAGGCTGAAATTTTGCATGTTCCTCGCCCCGATCTGAACAATATCGGCGTACTGTTCGACCAGATCGAAAACCTCATGGTCGATTGCTTCGGTCACTACCGGCATGCCCGTCTCGCTGTGCACCCTGGCCAGAATCTTCAGCCCCTGCTCTCCCAAGCCCTGGAAAGCATACGGTGATGTCCTGGGCTTGTAGGCGCCGCCTCGAAAAATCTGCGCGCCCCGCTCCTTTACGATTCGGGCGATTTCGAGAGCCCCCTCTTCGGACTCGATCGCGCAGGGCCCCGCCATTATGGTGAGATGACCGTTTCCGATCGGGACTCCTCCAACTTCCACGACCGTGTCGTTGGCCCGGGACTCCCTGCTCACAAGCTTAAACGGCCGGGTCACCGGAATAACCTCCTTTACCGCCGGAAGCTGCAGGAACAAAGACGCATCCACGGCACCGCTATTGTGAAGAATGCACACAGCCACCCGCTCCCCGCCCGGAATAGGCCTCGCCATAAACCCTTTTTGCTCGACGGCGGAAACCACAGCCTCGATCTCTTCCGGAAGAGCATTCTTTTTCATGACGACAAGCACCTCTTTCCTCCTTTCGCATAAAAAAAGGGACCGCAGATTTTCATCCACGGTCCCTTTTAGAAGCAAAAAGACCGTGGGCCTCGGCGCGGCCCACGGTCCACTCAGCTAGTATCATCTCGAACTGATGGCTATCCCGTCAGGCAAGCGCCTCCACAGTTGCACCACCAGCACCAGAAATTCGGTCTATCAGAAAAGTTTCTCATTCCCGACGGTCTCCAATTAGAATTGTTCAAACTCCTAACAGACTCAAGCCGAAATTGCAAGCACATTTTTGCGAAGCTCACGGTAAATTTGTTCTATAGGGCAGCGACTTGTCCGGGTGTTGGCAGGAATCAGCCCTGGCCGGTCTATTTCATTACTGAAACTGCCTGCGCATGCGCCACATTCCCAGCCCGAAAAGCCCGCCGCCAAGTATCGCCATGCCGAGAATCGAACCGCGCAAAAGACTCACGCCGGCGCCTTTCAGCAACACGCCATAGCTCGCGTCTATATAGTAATGAAGCGGGGAGAGAAGCATCAGCTGCCTCATAAAACGGGGCATCGCCTCCGGTGGGGTCCAGGCCCCGGAAAGAAAGATCATCGGGCCGTAGGTGATGATGGCCATCATGCCGGCCTGGCCCAGATTGCGCGCGATCGTCGAAATGACCAGGCCCAGCCCGGCGGTGGTAAAGACGTAGAGGAGGGTGATGGCATAAAATAAGAGTATGCTCCCCCTGAACGGAACATCAAAACAAAACCTCAGGACGCCGAAAAGACTGATGCTCGTTCCCGCCAGGATAACCGCGGCCATCGCCAGGACCTTGGGAATCATGATCTGAAAGGTAGTGAGAGGGGTCACCAGGAGCTGCTCGACCGTTCCCCTTTCTTTTTCTCTCACCATGGCGCAGGCCGGCAGGAGAATGGCGAAAAGCGTTATGATATTCAGAAGCTCGGCGATGGACATAAACCATCTGTCGTCCTGGTTGGGATTAAACCAGACGCGGTAGGAGTCCTTTACCCGCGGAGCCCTTTCAAGTTGACGCGGGTCCACGCCCAACCGTTTCAACCCGGTTTGAAAACCGAACGACTCCACAATACGTCTGCAAAAACTTGAGGCGAACATGCCCAGGACCGAATTGGAGGCGTCGAGCAGCACCTGGACGTGAGTCGGACGGCCGCTGAGAAGAGAGTGCTGAAAACGGGGGGGAACATCGAGCACCACCATCGTTTTGCCTTCGTCGAGCAGGCGAATTCCTTCGCTGCCTCTCTTGATCGACCCCTCCACGTTAAAAACGGGCGGGCAAAACCGGTCGATCAGCTCTCTTGACGAAAAGCTTCGGTCGTTATCATGGACTACGGTTGAGGCCATGTGGAGTTCGAGCTTCACTCCCGAACCCGCCAGGTAAATGTCGAAGGTAAAGGCGTAGACCATGAAAAGGATGAGTGCCCCGTCTCGTGAGAACTGTAGAAGCTCCTTTACGGTCATCACCCGCAACCGGCGCAGCCAGACGACAAACCGTCCATAAAGGGGCGTCACGGATTCGAGGAGGTCTCCGGCAAATTTTATATCCTGGTTCTCTCTCATGACTCGGGCCTTTTGTGGAATCGCGAATAGCCGATCATAAAAAGAGAAGCGGCATAGACAGCCAGGACAAGCACATCGCTCCACAGCACTTTGAGCCCCACCCCCTTTAGAAAGCAGCCGGTGACGATGTTGGTATAGTACATGGCGGGCAGCAACCGGGCCGCAATTTTGCCTGCCGGGCTAAGGGAGCCGATCGGGACGAACATCCCGGAATAAAAGACGGTGGGAACCACGGTGACTATGAAGGTGACCAGGGCCGCGGCGACCTGGGTGTTCACCAGCACCGAAACGATCAGTCCTATGCCCGTGGTGCAGATAACGTAGAGAATGGAGGCCGCGAAGAAAAACAGGCGCCCTCCCCTGAAGGGGGCTCCGAAAACCTCGGTGGCGATGAACCACAGCGCAGCCATATTGCAGGTGGAGACGACGACGTAAGGGGCGAGCTTTCCAATGAGATATTCTCCACGAGTAATGGTGGAGGAATAGATGTTGTATATGGCCCCGGTTTCCTTTTCGCGAACGACACCCATGGCCGTCAGGAAGGGCGGGCAGATCATCATGACCATCATCATGAGTCTTGGCGCGATGGACCAGTCGCTCCTGAGGTTCCGGTTATAGAGGCAGCGCACCTCGGTCCTGATCGGCTCAAGATAGGAGAGCGCCCTGTCCCGGCTCATTCCGGCGGTCCGCGAAAGATAACGGGAAAACTCGTGTATGTTGAAGGAATCGTTGATGCCGATCACATAGCCCTTGACCGTCAGAGCGCGAAACGGGAATGTGCCGTCGATCAGGGTCTGCACGGCCGTGGACCGTCCGCAGAGCAGTCTTTGCTGAAAATGTTCGGGGATGATCACCACTGCTCGAACCCTGCCGCTTGCAAGCATCGGATAGATATTCCGCTCGGATTTCAGGAAACCCTTGAAGCTGAAGCTGGGCGAGTCGATGAACCGATGGATATAATCACGGCTCATGGGCGTGCGGTCGTAGTCCAATACGGCAAGAGGGGAATGCATTACATCGAGCGACAACCCGTAGCCGAAGGTCAGGATGAGCAGGGACGGCACGAGGAAGGCCATGGCGAAAAAGAGCTTGTCGCGCACAAGCCCGCGCGACTCTCTGGATGTCACGGCCAGAATGCGCTTCAAATTCATGCGGTCTCCCTCCCGTTTTTCTCCAGAGACATCACGTGATGGACAAACACGTCTTCCATGGAAAGCGGCTGTTCGGAAATATCGAGCAGGCTGATACTCCTTTTGGCCAGAACTTCCCGGATCTCCCGTTCCGCCGCCCGAGGGTCGCGGGCGAGAAGATGAATTTGCCTGCCGTAAATAGAGACGCCCTTAAAGCCGGCAGCCTGCAATGCATTCATCGCCCCCAGCGGGTCATCGGTTTTGACCTCCAGGAGTTGTCCCGCATCCAGCGCCAGACGCCGTTTCATATCGCCGGGAGAGGCATCCGCGACCACTTTTCCTCCATACATCAGGGCCAGGTGATCGCAGTGCTCGGCCTCGCCCATGTAGTGGGTGGTGAGCAGAATGGACACCATTTCGTGGCGCGAGAGCCGGAAAAGAATATCCCAGAACCTGCGCCGCCCTATGGGATCGACTCCCGAAGTCGGCTCATCGAGGAAAAGAATCCGCGGACTGTGCACCAGGGCGCAGCCCAGAGCCAGGCGCTGGCGAACCCCCATGGGCAGGGCCTCGGTCTGATGGTTTTCGTGGCCGGCCAGTTCGGCCATCTCCAGGATCCAGTCGGTTCTTGCCCGGGACTGTCTGCGGTCCAGACCGTATATGCCGGCGTAGAGTCGTATGTTTTCGACAACTGTGAGATCGCGATAGAGAGAAAAGACCTGCGACATGTACCCGATGCGCTCTCGTATGGCCCGGGGGGCTTGAAGCATCCCCTGGCCGGCGACATAGCCCGTTCCGGCCGTAGGGGGCAAAAGCCCGACGAGCATCTTGATGACCGTGCTCTTGCCGGCGCCGTTGGCGCCCAGAAGCCCGAAAATCTCCCCCCTTTCGACCCGAAAGCTCACTCCGTCCACAGCCCGAAAGCCCCCGAAATCCCGGACCAGGTTTTGGGCTTCAATGTCTGCGCCGCCTTGTTCCGGAGCCTCGCGATGAATTGTCGCACTGCTCTCCGAAAGCCATGCTCCGGAGTGGGAACCTTCGGCGGTAAGCTTTTTTTCCCGCAAAAGGGCGATGAAGATATCTTCCAGTTCGGCCGCTCCGGTGCGCAGTCGAACGATATCTTCCCCCGCGGCGCTAGCGGCCTGTCTCACCTGCCGGGCGGCGTCCTCCTCCCCTGCGCCCTTTACGAAAACCCGCAGCAAGGAACCGCGAATCTGCACATCGCTAAACCGCGCCTTGAGTGCCGCCAGCGCTTCGGTTTGGCGCTCCGTTTCGAACGCCACAAGAGATCCCGGGACCGCGGACAGGATCTGGTCCGGACTACCCTGCGCAATGACGCACCCGCCGTAGAAAAGGGAGAGCCTGTGAAACCGGGATGCTTCATCCATGTAGGCGGTGGAGACAAGGGCCGTCATCTTTTTCTCGCGCAGAAGCACGAAGAGGATTGTCCAGAAGTCTCGCCGGGAAACGGGGTCGAGGCCGGTGGTGGGTTCGTCCAGGATCACGAGCCCCGGTTCGTGGATCAGGGTGCAAACCAGCCCCAGTTTCTGCTTCATACCCCCGGAAAGGTTTTTCATGGGGCGGCTGCGAAAGGGGGCGAGCCGGGTCATCTCGAGCAGGATCCGTTTACGCTCCTCGGCTTCCTGGCGCGGAACCAGGCGGGAGCGGGAAAAAAAATCGATGTTTTCGTCCACCGAAAGGTCGGGATAGAGGTTTTGTCCGAGTCCCTGCGGCATGAAACCCAGGCGGTCCTTGACTCGCTCGGCGGACCTCTCCGAATCGATGCGGGTCCCGAAGACGTCCAGCGAGCCGGCGTCGAAGGTCATTACGCCGGCAACAGCCTTCATGAGGCTGCTCTTCCCCGCGCCGTCCGGCCCGATGAGTCCGAAAATCTCTCCGGATCGTATATCGAGGTCAACCCCGCGCACCGCCTGCTCTCGACCGTAATTTTTCGTGAAGGCCCGGAGCCGTACGACCTGGTCTGCGGCTTCAGGTTGCGGCGTGGAAACCTCCCCTACCATCTTGGCGCCTCCCAGGCCACGTCCTTTTTCCACCGAATGACCGCATCGCAGGGCATGCCGGGAGTTACAAAGTGATCCGGGTTTTTGTCGAGGTAGAGCTTTACTCCATAGACCAGCTTGGTCCTCTCATTGGGGGTTTGCACTTCCTTGGGCGTGAATTCGGCTTCCGAGGATATCATGGACACTGTGGCCGGCACGGGCCGATCGGGGAAAGCGTCCGTATAGATACGCGCCGGAAGCCCCACGCGCACCTTGCCGATCATCTCTTCGGGTATGTACACCTTTAAATAGAGACGATCCAGATCGACCAAATCAAGGAGCGGCGCGCCGGGGGCCGCCACTTCCCCAAGGTTTGCAATCCGGGTGATGACCACACCGCCTGCGGGCGCTTTTATGACGAAATCAGAAAGAACGCTCCGGGCTTCGGCCAGGCGGGCGCCGGACTGTTTTAGCTGGGCTTCCAGCGCGCTTAGTTCGCCTTCCTTTACCTTGATGCGGTCCCAGCCAAGACGAGCCTGCGCCAGTTGCTTACGGGCCTGGGTGAGCGCCGAGCGGGATTCCGCTGATTGGTTGCGCGCCTCTTTAAAAGCCAGCTCACTTTGCTCCGCCCTCTGACGCGATACCGCTCCCTGCGTCAAAAGCCGCTCCATCCGCCCGGCATCCCTGCGGTATTGCCCTTCGACCGCTTCGGCTTTGGCCGAAACCGCCATGGCCCTGGCGCTCCCCGCCGTGGCGGACTCTATGGCCAGAGGGACCTCTTTTCGCAGCACTTCCAACGCCATTTGCGAAGCCCGCACCTTCTCTTTCAGGGCGAGAAACGCCTCTTTTGCCTGGGCGACTTTCTCCCGCGTCTGCGTGTCATCCAGAACGATAACCGTTTGTCCCGTCGAAACGGGGTCGCCCTCCCGCACCAGGAGCTTCTGAACGCGTCCGGAGAATTTGCTCGAAACCGTGATATGGTCGCCCTCGATGCGCCCGTTGGCCTCGATTAGCCCCCTCGGCAAGGGGGACCGGCGAAGGAAGCCTGCATAGACAAAATAGGCACAGGCAAAGACCAGGAGGGCCAAAACGGGATAAATCGGGCTTTTGACGCGAGATATCTTCTCTACCATCCATCGAATCATTGGACCGTCTTTGCCTTTCCCCTCTTTGGAAGGTAAACCGTAAAGCCGCCGGCAAGTCTCCCGTCGGACAAGACTCATTTCAGACTGGAAAAAGCTGCTCATACTGCATGATGATACCAGGAGGAGTTGTCAAGAAGATTTTGAATACATCTTTGCGGCAAGCATCTGCGGGCAAAACGGTCTAATAACATCTTTCTATCTTTCTTTTCCCGAACACAAACTTACATTGGGGAAGTAAAAAGTAAAGGACGGGGAACAGGCCCAATTGAAAGTACCAAAGCTTTTTCACATCCCCGCACAGAACCTCCCCGCGAGCAACAGAGAGGAAACGCATGCAAAATTTCTTTACTGCGCCTTTGGAAACCTTGGGCAAAACCGCCTGCATGATGACCGGACCGATGCCCCCTGCGTCTGCGGCAGGCAAGGCGACTCTGTCGCAGATCAAGGCGGCGCAGTATTACTGGTACGGGCTTTTGCGGTACACAACGGCGTTCCTGGTTCCTTCGGCCGATGCCTTCCACGCCTTCCTGAATACCGAAGCGACAAAAATAGCCGAAAAGACTCCTGCGGAGAATGCATACGATTACAGCCAACTTTTCGCCAGGAACCTCGAACTTGCCGGCGACGCGATGTCAGGCGGCCTCAAGGCGCTGAACGACTTCTTCGAGGACCGGCTGAGCAGGTGGTTTTCGGCGTGGCTGGAGTCTTGCGACAACGGGGAGAGCCTTTCCAATTTTGCTTCCAGGCTCGAAGAGGTTCTCAAGCTGACCGCCCGGGAATACCCGAAGGCGGTAAAAGCCATTAAATCCGAATATGGATTCCACCTGGACGAGGGAGGCTATACTAAAGTTGCCGAGACCGAGCGGTTCTCCCTCTACCGGGTGCTTCCGAACAGAAAGGATGTGACGCCCCGAAACAAACCCATACTCATCGTCCCCCCTTACGTTCTGGGGCCTAATATTCTGGCTTTTTTGCCGGGAGAGCAACGCAGCTACGTTCATTTCTTCGCCAACCAGGGAATCCCCACCTATATTCGCCTGGTGAAGGATATCCGGACGAATCCGGCCGTCCAGACCATGACGGGGGAAGACGACGCCCTCGACACGAAATTCTTCTGCCGGGAACTGGCGGCTCTCCACAATCGTCCGGTTACCTTGAACGGTTTCTGCCAGGGCGGCTACCTGACCCTTACGGCGCTTCTGTCGGGCGAACTGGACGGCCTGGTGGACGCGATGATCACCTGCGTCACCCCGATCGACGGGAGCCGGAGCAAATCGCTTACAACCTACATAAACAGTCTTCCGGAAAGATTCAGGGACCTGAAATATTCTCTGAAAAGGCTCCCAAACGGCAACGAGGTGGTGAGCGGTCCAATTTTGTCGTGGGTCTACAGGCTGCGAAAACTGGAGACCGAATCGCCGATCGCCGCCTTCCATCGGGATGTGGACATGTTCGATAACCAGCCTTCGCTTCACCCGAAAATCGGAAAGACCGCGGCGGCCATAAATCAGTGGCTGACCTATGACCAGACGGACGTGCCGTACCACATAACCAAAATGAGCTACGACTCGTACACGATTCCCATAGACAAAGAAGGGAACCTGCCGGTCTCCCTCTTCGGGCGGAAACTCAATCTCAAGCGGATCGCAGAGAAAAAGATCCCCTGGCTCACCTGTATCGCCGAAGGAGACGACCTCGTCGACAGCGAAGCCGCCCTGGCCGCACTCGATCATCTGGGGACTCAGGTCGAAGTGTGCGTATTCCCCAAAGGCCATGCCGCCATCGCGACCTCCTGGTCCATTCCTACCTCCCAGTGCGCCCTCCACCTCCACTTTCACCCGCCGCAGACGCCCGCCCTGGGATATTGCAAGACGTGCCGGGGACCTGTCTGCTTCCAGATAGACCTGGACGCCGCCCTGGAAGCCGGGCAAACCCGCCCGCCAGAGGGTCTGCCAGAAGAGACGGCGGAAGAGCAAACCCAGCCCCCGCCTCCCCTTCTCCTGCAAGCACCCGAGCCCCCGGAAGGGAAAGCCGCTCGTAAGAAAAAAACCGGTGGTCGGCGCCCCGGAAAAAGCAAAAAAACCGAGTCTGATGCGTAAGGGAGAGAATGCGGTAAACAGGAGGAAAACACTGTAGCTTAGAAAATTTCCCGCTCCAACTGCGAAAGGGCCCACGGGGGAACATGCTCGTGGGGTATGCAGGCGGCGGTGGCCCAGTAGCTCTCCGGCGAGGTCAACCTGATAAACTTCACCTCATCGCGAATCAGCAGCGCAAAATAGCTCCCGGGATTATCTCCCTCCGTTTCCTGGCCCAGGCCTATGAATCTACCCTCCCTGGGCCTCAGGCGACGCATCGATTCGCAGGGCAGCCCGCATTCCTTGCAATGGGCACACTCCAGGCAACTGCCGATGATCTCCACTATCTGAAGATCGAAAAGATCGGGATCGGGGTTGTTCAATTCCCACCCGCACACCACACATTCCTCAATGTCCATGATGCCCTCCTTTCCCGACCGCGGGCCCGAATCCGGAACGTAAGACCAGCCGGGGTCTTATCTGCATTATTATCTATCGGGCGAGAATGAAAATGGGGGGAAGACGCTATTTTGGCGACTAAAATACCCTATGCGTCGAAGAAGACGTTGAGCGGGCACGACTCGCAAAGCGGCTTTCTGCGGCAGTACGATTGTCCGATTCGAACCAGTTGAGCGTGAAACTCCTGAAAAAGCTCCACGTCGGGCTCCAGCGCTTCCAGAAAGTATTCCCGCAGATCGTCATAGAGAATCGATTCCTCGACCCACGCGTGGCGGGAGAATATGCGCCAGGTATTGGCGTCCACGACAAAGGAGGGTTTCCC
>JAKAJS010000135.1:0-11170 GCA_021813685.1 Deltaproteobacteria bacterium
GTTTTCGAACAACTCCTGCTCCAGGGCATACGCGGTGGTGCTCTTTCCGGAAGAAGGAAGGCCTGTCAGCCAGACCGTCCCGCCGCGCTGGACGAGCAGAGCCTGCCGCTGGGACCTGGTAACGTGTGCGTGATGCCACACAATGTTGGTGGCTTTGACTTGTGCGTCGATCATGGTGAATATCCGTTTATTGTGAGTATCGGTTGATTCGAGGAGGCAAATAGCCTTATGAGCAGGAGTTGCCCCGCAAGAAGGGGGTCCGTGCACTCAATTCTTGGCTGACCTCGATGAATGCAGTGAGCCTGAAAACTCTGCAGAGACCGGCATAGACACACGCGCCGGTAAAAATCTGGATTAGGAGTAAATAAATCAGGTGAGAAAATTTGATCGACCCGATTGAGAATACTGAGACACCCATAATCGCGGCGACACCAATGTATGGAAGAAAGTCCTTTACCTGTTCCACCCGAGAATAACCTATGAGACATTCAGTGTAATAACTGTTCAGGTAGAAAAAGACCAGCGACAGCCCGACCATTCCGTAAATTATGCCGAGCACCCCCCAATGGGAAGCTATGACAATGTTGAGGACGGTCAAGACCCTCTTTATAATGGCTAAGCGCAGAAAAAGGTCCGATCGCCCCATAGCCATGAGTATGTTGAGATTCATGGATTGCAGGGGAAACAAAAGGCCCACGACGCATAAAAGCTGCAAGAAAGGTATACACCCCGCCCATTTTTGCCCTACGAGGACTATGACCAGCGTCCGGGCGACAACTGCAAGGCCGACCATCAGGGGAAAATTCAGCAGGACTAGAGCTTTCAAGGCTTTTCTGAGGCCCCTTTTTAATCTGTCCGGATCTCCCTGGCTTTTCGAGAAAACGGGGAAAGTGACTCTCCCCACTACGTTGGACAGCGTCAATGAAGGCAGTTCCTGGATAGTCTTTGCCCTGGTAAAGAGGCCCAGGTCGGCCGCTGAAAACATCTTGCCGATCACCACAAAATAGATATTTTCGAACACCTGGTTGAGGATTCCTGAAAACAGCATCCGGGAGCCAAATCCGAACATTCGGCGCAGCGACTCAAGGCTGAACATCAGTTTGGGCCGCCAGGGACTGAGCACCCACAGGGTAATTGACGTAACAAGGGAAATCGAGATTTGCTGGGCGATCAGGCTCCAAACGCCAAAGCCTTTTACGGCCATAAAGACACCGATAAGGCCGGAAAACAGGTTGGCGACAAGACTCGTTATTGTGATGGCCTTAAAGTTGATCTCTTTTGTGAACAGGGTGCTGTGGACCGCGGCAAGTGAGTCGACAACCAGTGTGAGCGACAGCGCTCTCGTCATGGGTGCTAACACAGGCTGTCCGTAAAAAGACGCTATCCAGGGAGCGGCAAGACACAGCGCCCCGGCGGCCAGGACAGCCACAAGGATGTTGAAATAGAAGATCGAACAGATGTCCGCCTCCGTGGCATCTGATTTCTGAATCAGCGCGGCGTCAAATCCGCTTTGAACGAACACCTGGGCGACGGCGATGAAGATGAGCAGCATGCCGATGAGCCCGAATTCTTCGGGAAAAAGCAGGCGCGCCAGGATTACGCTTACGACAAATCGGAGCGCTCTTGTCACCACCGATTCGAGAAAGCTCCACGAAAGAGCGTTTATAGTGCTATCTTTCAGGTTTTCGGTCACAAAGGTACTATCGTAGATATTATGATCGGGTTGTGATGAAAGAGTATCGCTCAGTATTTTCACTAACCGCTGGATTTATTTTCCCACGGAAAGTGTTCATACAGTGGCTTCTTTTCCAGAAAATCGCATAGTCTGGCGTAGGAATCCTTGTCGGATGGATTAATTACCAGCAGGTCGTCTTTTCTGAACCGGAAGTACCCTAGGACAGAGTCGTTGTGATGTTCGTAACTCTTTATAAGGGCCTCTTTGTTGTAAAGATCGTTTTCCGGCGCGTCATGAGCCACCAACATGGCCTTCCACATATAGCCTCTGTGTCTGTAGGCAGCGTTTTCCAAATCCCACCGGGTGGGAATCGTACCATTACCGAACAACTTTGAGTGGAACCGTGTGAGCGATTGATACCATTGCTCGGCACTGTCTCGGATTGTTAGAATGAATTTGCTTCCTGGAAATGCCTGATCCATGGTTATGAACGTATATGGCAGGCTGAAGGGTATATCCTGGAACGCCTGCGCGGTCGAGCAATACTCGATCAATCTTGCGAATCGACGAGCTTTATAGTCGTCTATCAATAGCTCTGCTCTTGCCTGATCTCCGAGTATGTACCCAAGATCAGCCAGGGCCTTCTGGAGTGATGTCGTGCCTGTCTTGTTTCTTCCGATGCAAAATATCTTTCTGCCGGGAACAGGGCTTGCGTCAGTATTTCCCGGCGTCAGGCCGTTCTTGAGGGCACTCAGTAGTGACGACACATGCCGCTTTATCTCTTGCAAGGAAAGCTCCATGAGGTATTTTCAAATCGTTTGTTGGCTCGGGTTAATCTTCATGGGTGACAGGATTTTCTTTATCGCCCTCTATAGGCTTGCCTGCCAGGAAGAGTTTCTCCAACTCGAGCAATCGGGTGCTTCTCACTTTTATCTTTTTCAACGGTTGACCGGCGTATATGCCAAATGGTTCCAGATCCTTTGCTACCAATGTAAGAGCTCCGACGGCGGCTCCCTCACCGATGGTAACCCCGGGCAGCACCACGCTTCCCGACCCGATGATGACGTGGCGGTGCAGGGTCACGCCCCGATGAACCACTTTCGTGTACTGTTCAGGGATCGTCGGATTGGTCATGAATTCCCCGCTATAATCGTCGTTGGAGGAGTAGATGCTTACCCGGCTTGAAATGCCGCAAAAATCGGATAGCTGAATTCGGCCCTGGCCGATAAGCGAGCACATGACTGCGATGTGGACGTTTCGGCCAACGAAGATGCCACCCTCTCCGGCTGACAGGACACAGAAGTCGTCTATCCGGCAGTAGGCTCCAAGCGAGATGCGGGACGCACCGTAAATGGAAGCCTTATCCGATACCCGCACGCCCTCGCCCAGGGCCTTGAAACCCATCGCGCGCAATGAATCGTGATCGTAAACACCCACCATGTCTCCTTTGAGTGCGTGCCAACCAATGCAGTAGCAAGTGATTCCATCTCATGCAGCCCGGAAAATGGCCGCTCAGAAGCCAAACGATTACCCGACAGAACTTCCCATCCGATGAGCGGGGACATTCTGAGTCTGCAAAAATTTTACAATTTCGCAAATAGCCTCGACTTCAGAGAGCTCCAGTCCGTCATATATGGGGAGGGTCAATATGCGTTCCGCCGCCCGGCGGGCAACTGTCAGTGGCCCGTTCACCGTGACGTTCCGATAGCATGCGAAGTCGCAAACCAGCGGGTAGAAATAACGGCGAGTATATACATTCCACTCCTTTAATCGGGCGTACAGGGCCTCGCGATCCATCCCGAATTCCTGCTCGTCTATTTCAATCGGCATGTAGGCGTAATTGTACTTTATTTCAGATGGAAGAGGGGGAGTAAGGCGGATGCCGGGCACGTCCCTCAGACGATCTCTGTACAGTTCGGCTATTTTGATCCGTCTGGCAACGATTTCGTTTAGATATCCCAGGACCTGGATGCCCATCAACGCCTGGAACTCGTTCATCTTCGCATTGGTGCCCGGCATCACGACCTCGACCTCGTTTTTGAAGCCGAAGTTCTTGAGGTAGTCGAATTTGCTCTTCAGACCGGAGTCCCGGAAGATCAGCATGCCGCCTTCCAGTGAGTGGAAAAGCTTGGTGGCATGAAAGCTGAACATGCTCAGGTCGCCGAAATGGGCTATGGACTGGTTGCCGATGTTTACACCGAAGGCATGGGCGGCGTCATAGAGGAGTTTGAGATTGTGCCGCCTGGCGATGTCGGCGAGCTTGTTCAGTGCACAGGGATGGCCGTATACGTGTGTTGCGAGAATGGCGGTGGTCCATGGAGTGATCGCGGCTTCGACCTTTTCAGGATCAAGCGTGTAATAGTCGGGTTCAATATCCACAAAGACCGGCCTGATCTTGTTCCAGAAAAGGGCATGGGTAGTGGCTACGAAGGTGAAGGGCGTGGTTATCACCTCACCGGAGACCTCCATTCCCTGCAGTGCTATCTGGAGCGCCAGTGTCCCGTTATTGAACAGGCACAGATTGTCCGTTTCAAAGGTGTTGCAAAGCTGGGCGGTGAAACGCCTGAGGACAGGCCCGTCGTTCGTCAGCCAGCGATTGCTCCATATTTCTTCGAGACCCTGTGAGAACTCGTCCAACGGCGGCAAAAATGGTCTTGTTACATAAATTGGCTTCGAGAAAGGTTTAATCACTTGTCACCACTTTTTCAGAGATGTGCTCTTTATAAGTAGGGCAGGAACAATTTTTTAATGCTCCTGGCCTTGTGATAGGCTCGTCTTGAAAGCAGCTGGGGAGTCCATTTGAGTGCTGTTCCGACCCCACCGTGCGCCAGGATTTTGCGCAAAGCGCTCAGGCGGGATGGAAATGGATCGGAAATCATCTGCCGCTCGAACAGGTAAAGCAGTTGTACCCGACGCGCCTCATGTTCCAGCTTCCCTAGATACTGCCTGTCGTGCCCCCCGATTCGCCTCAGGGTGTCAATGTCGTGTATCATCACCTCGTAGGCCGCCGCGAAGCCCTGCAGTGCGATCTTTTGCTTTGCGTCGTAGGCTTCTAACGTCTTTTGATCCAACACATCATCACAGTTGTGGTACGAGAAATTATTGTCGTGCCTTCTGTATTTAATGAGAGGGCTGTGTATATGCAGGATTCCGTTTGAGCCCAGTGATCGAAAGGAAAGAATGAGGTCGACATATCTCAGATCAGCTGGGACATGCCCGAACTCACGAAAAATCGACTTCGACCAAGCCATCGTGCAACCGCAGATCATGGGACTCCATGTCGTCAAAAATTCCCGCAGGTCGCCGCGTAATATTTCCGGTGAGAGATGCGTTTTGGGGTTCTGTTGCCCCTTGAAGTCCCTCTGAACGCCCGATTTGTCAATCAGGATGTAGTCGGAATAAATCGCGCTCACCGCCTGCCCGGAAGATTCCCAGGCCTCATAGACGATTTTTGTTCTCTCGGGGAGGGAGATGTCGTCCCCTTCAGAATAGACGACCAATTCTCCGCTCGCAAGATCCACGATTCTGTTGAAGTGTCCTCCCGGGCCAAGATTTGCGGTGTTCCGGTTCAAAACGATGCGATGCGGCCCCCTGTAATTGGAGGCCATCTTCTGCATAATGTCGAATGTGTTGTCTGGCGAGCAATCGTCGCTGAGCAGGATCTCGAGTGGTGAATAGGTCTGACTCAGTGCCCCGTTCACCGCGTCGCGGATAAACTTCTCCTGATTGTATGCCATTACCACGAAGGTAAGGAGCGGCGACTCCTTCATCTGGGACTCCGGTTCCAATTGTGTATATCGCCACAGGCAAGAGCCGTGTGCCGTTACCGTCTAATCAGGCGCTTTGCTGCGTCCGGCAGTTTATCCAGCTTCCCGATCCTTCGTCAAATCGTTTTATGATCCTCGCCGGCGCTCCGACGGCTACGCAGAAATCCGGTATGTCTCGCGTTACGACCGAATTGGCTCCAATAACACAATTCCTGCCGATCCGGCATGAGAGGACAGAAACATTTTCGCCCAGCCAAGTGCCTTCTCCAATGGCGACCGGGCCTTTTGACACAACGTTCTGTTTAGCAATCGGCATGCGGGGATTTTCGTAGCCGTGGCTATTGTCGGAAATGTGTACCTTATCGGCGGTAAGGACGTTATTGCCGATTTCAACACGATTTATGCAGGTAATATGGTTGAAATGTCCGATCCGGCAACCATCCCCAATTATCATACGCGCGCTGTGACCTTCCGGGGAGAAGGTAAAAAGCCACGTGAGGGCGTTGACAGTGACATCCTCCCCTATGAAAATTTTCTCCATCCTTGTCATTTTCAAGGGTTTTATGATCCGCGAACGCCTACCGAGAGCTCCGAGGTATCTCTTATAGAGAACTTGCGACTTTGCCAACCAGTAGATGCCGGAGATTCTGGTGCACAGTTCGTATGCTTTATCCATTACTTTTCCAAACAAATTTTGGGCGACTCGCACGCCGTCGCGTCTGAACCGAATGCGCGTCCGTCTCAATAAATGCCTCACGCGGCGAATGCCGAAATGAAGGGGATTGCCTTGCTTTTAAGGGGCCCCGGCAGCACCTTTTGCCGGGCTAACCGCCCAGGTGTACGTTAGTCGGGGGCGCAATACCGCCTTCATACGCATACGCTCCGATATCCCATCCCCCGCTTTGGAGGCGCTGATTTCCGAGCAGGTCTGTCTCGAAGATCGAGTATAGATCTGCTCCCGCCCCGATGGCAGGACATCCCGCTGGTAGCGAACCATCTGCATTCAGCGTAACATTGATGCAAAATCCATTGGAGTCGAGAATGCAGGGATTGGGCACACCCGAAACCGCATTTGCCTGTGCGTCCTGTCCGGTTGCCGTTCGCCACGCAGACACTGTGTGCACACCGGTTCCATTGTAAAAAAATGGGGGATTTCCGGAAGCGATTGCGTTGGCATAAATATTATTGTCGAGGCCGCCGGCTGCTAGGACTTTCACATTGACAAAAGTCCCGAACCCGGTCAGCAAATTGTTCTTGAAAGTACACCCGGTCGACAATCCTACGCCCATATTATTACTTATCCCAGTTCCGATTAATGTATTATTATAGTAGTTAAATCCTTGGTCTTGACTGCTATCACAAATCAGACCATTGGTATATCCACCTTGGGGGTCGGCAATCAAGAGGTTATTATAAATATTAAACTTTGTCATAGACACAGTTGAGGCAGGATCAAAGAATATCATTGCCGTTGTATGCTTACTCCATTTTCCAGTAAATTTATTATTATAAACATTAACTCCTGTAAGAGAACCACTCTGCGGATAGATCATGATACCGTCCGCATGAAAAACATCATTATTGTCGTACCAGTTTTGTGTTGACCCAATTATATTCGAATATATATTCGCATTATTGAGACCTGGACCTCCCAGAGCTATTCCCCATACATCATTATAAACATTATTGGAATATATGTTAAGACTTGTATAATTGGCCAAACCTCCGCCCAATACGATGCTATGACACACATCGTGGACAGTGTTATTGCTTATAGATATATTGCCGCCGGCAGAGGGAAAATATATACCGGCGCTCGAACCATTGGACGAAGTGGCTTGGCTATGCACATAGAGATTCTGAATCGTCAGATTCCTAATAGTAATGTCGGACGGACTACCGTATATACCGATGACTCCATTGTTGGAGTAGGCCAGACCGTCGCCATTGGCGGTACACTGGATTGACCCGTTAGAGCCGCCGTCCACTATCAGATCGGTGTTGGAATTTAAGGCGACAAATCCTGACTTCGGCCCCACCGGTTCGCTCAAGGTAGCGCCTGATTCCCACAACACTGTAATAGGGCTGCCGGCCGTGCCGCTCCCCTGGAAATTCAGGATTGGATTCGTCCCTGTTCCGTCCCCCGAAATCGTTCCGCACAGGTGTACCGTGTCCCCGGGACCTATTTTTCCGGCCTGTTTGGGATTGGCCCAGTTGCCGGCTGTGTTAAACCACGTGTAGGCTAGAGCGTTTGCGCACGAACTGCCGTCTGCCGCTCCCGTGGCAGTCTGTGCGACATAAAAATCAGCTGCGAAAACATTTCCTGAGATCAGGAAAAGTGCCAGAAATAGTATGATATGAACCGCTGTTTTTCTAACTGCTTGCATCACCGTCTCCTCTTTCATTCCATTCTAACGCCGTATAAGCGTCAGGATGAAAGGTAAGCAAGGCGTGTGCCAGCAGCATTCCGGGTCCAGGCCATGCATCACGGGAAAAGGCCCCGGTTTTTTACCTGCCGGGGATAGGTCAAATCCATTTCGGATTTGTAACCGACGAAATTCGACGGTTGCGTTTCGCTGTTCCGACGAGCCTCTGATGGATTTTTCGCGTCTGTACGCTTCGATAAAAAAATGTAGTGAAAATCATTCACCCATTGGC
The DNA here is from genome assembly GCA_021813685.1 of Deltaproteobacteria bacterium. Taxonomy (GTDB): domain Bacteria; phylum Desulfobacterota; class Syntrophobacteria; order Syntrophobacterales; family Syntrophobacteraceae; genus SbD1. The sequence goes on from JAKAJS010000135.1 coordinate 8,101, forward strand.
CAATAAGATTCAGTGTGTCCCATCGGGCGAGCGACGGCTTATAGCCTGAACCGGGCGACCGACCAACGTGTGAATCTGAGCAACCGAAGCTCTGTTGCCTGTGCTGGAGCGTATGCTGGAGCTTGAGTCAGGCTCGAGATGAACGCCAGTTGCATGAACCAGATGACGTAAAATTGGTCGAAATAGGTTATCGAGATGAAGTTGGCGATGTGCCCGATCAGCATGGCCCCCAAGCCCCAGAGCAGATATTCCGACTCCGGCGTAAAGTAAGCGTTGTATCGAACGAGTTCCATTTGCCTGCCCAGGTTTTGAAAAGCCCTTACAAGCAGCCACACAAACAGAACGACTGCCATGAGCCCCGCTCCAAAACCGTAGGAGAGGTACTGATTGGTGATGTCGGCTTGGTCCATTGTCCCGAGTGTATATGCGAACCAATGGGCGGTTTTGCTTACCGGCATTCCCCAAAGCCACCATTCCCGGAGATGGCGCATCGAGATGTCTATCAGGTAAGATCTGTGCCATGCGTCCCCGCCAAAAGTGAAATGGGTCGGCAGATACCAGATGGGTGCCTTCATTACCAGGGCCAGTCCGATTGTGAAGATTAGAATGATACGGCGCACGAGCCTCATCTTGGTTCGCCAGGGCCAAACAAGCCAGCCGAGAAGCACGAAACACGTGAAGCCCAGCGGGCCGCCGGAATTTGAAAATCCCACGATCGCGATAGAGAGAAGAATCCCGAATATCGAATATAGCCGATCAGATTTCGAAAAGTATAATCCTATATACAGAGGAAGGAAGCTTGCCCCCAATGATCCCAGGAGGCTGGGCTCTCGGAAACTGCCAACGCAACGAGGCCTGCCCTTGCGAAGCCAATCTGCTTTCGCGTTTCCTACTATCACCCAGAACGGCGAATGGCGTGTCAGCATTTCGACAAATAGGAGCAGCACATACGGCGCCAGAAGGAATACGAATGCGCGGAGAAACCAGCGGAGATCATCGACGTCTGAAACCAATCCGCGAAAAGTGAAGTAGCAGAGCCCGGCGTCAACTGCAACGCCAATGGCGTAGGCAAAACCGCCGTTTGCGCGGAGAAGGTAGACAATCGTGAGGTAGCAATAAAAGAAAATGAAAATTCGGTCGAGGTCATTCAGACTGGAAAATCTGAACTCGCGTCTGGCCATGACGCGGGCGAAACCCGCTAACTCGAGAAACCTGATCGCGAACATGTTAAACCCGGCGACATCAACCGCTGCGTACTCCGTTAGGTACAATACGCCGGCTGCCATCCCGAGAAGTGCCCATCGACGCGGCATGCATAAGACCACGAGCGTCAGTGAAACCAAAACGAAGGAACTCAACGCGTCCATGAAGTCCCCTGTTCACAGTCTGCTATGTGATAGGTGTCTCTAACCAACCCTTTCATTGAAAACTCCGCCGAGGAGAAAATTCTCATTGGTCCATATCTATTTTGCGCTTCGGCGCATTCCAGCGATTTTTAAACGCCCGTGGAAAATTTGCGGCAGCCAGTAGCCCTGCAGATTTGAGAAATGACAGTCCATTGCCGCAAGCGGTGATTGACTTGAACAGCATCTTTCTGGCCTCGTTGTGCCGACCCGCCGCCATAAGCGTCTTTGCGTAGGACCGCATCTTCGAGGCTCTGGCCCTGTGATATGCGCGGAGCAATTCCTTGGGGGCATTCCCCTTGTAATCGTCGGCTATTAGCTCAAAAACTCCCATTAATTCCTTGAGGGATGCGAGCCGATCGTGAGACAAGGACGATTCGGTTATTCTATAGGCCGCGAGTTCATGAGAAACGCGTACCACCGGACCTCTTAACGCCAGTCTGCAAAAAAGATAGCTATCCTCCGTCCCACACAGGCTTGGATGGAAAGGCGCCGGCCCCAGGCTGTTGAGCACTCTCTTTGGCACGCAACAATATGAAGGGGACGCAAATGGGCCTGCCGCCTTATTGTAGCGGACGAAAAAGTCGACGGGGGCGATCAGCTCAGGCTCGAGCTCTTCCCAATTCATCTCCTCGCCCCACCGAAATTCGCCAAAACCGTAGAAATTTACGTGTCCTGTGAAATAGGCGACAGCATGCGGATTCCACCCGATGAGTTTCGCTTGCGTCTCAAGATATCTGGGATGCCATAGATCGTCGCTATCCAGAAAGGCGATGATCTCACCTTTAGCCATTTGAGACAGAGTATTTCTCGCAACAGACACCCCGCTGTTTTCTTGACGGTATGCCTGGACCCGCGACTCGTAAGACTTTAGTATTGATGAGGTTTTGTCGGTGCTTCCATCGTCCATGACCAGGATCTCAAAGGGCTGCAATGACTGAGCGAACACCGATCGCAATGTCTGTTCGATTGTTTTGGAGGCATTGAACGCTGGTATCACGACGCTGAATCTCACAAAGCATTCCCCCTTCTCTGCTTGAGGTGCGCTGTTCTGTCAATTTCTCGACGTTGCCGACCGGTGTTGAGAATAAGAACCTCTTTGCGAACGGTTATTGGGTCATCCTGTTTGCGGGGGCTGATTCAGGAGCGTCCCGTATATTGCATTGAGTCTCCTACCCGCGGCCGCCCACGTTATCAGCTCTGAGGTGCTGATTGATGCCTTTCGCAATTTTTCCAGGAATTTGCTGTCCCTGTGAACAGCGGAAATGTGCTCGGTGAGGGTGTCAAAATCTCCTGCCGTGTGCACCAAGGCGTTTTCAAGGTGATTGCATTGTGCCCCGGCCGCGTCAGAGACCAAAAGGACACAACCGCTCCCACGGGCTTCGTATGTTACCAGTGCGCTGCCTTCCTCGATTGATGGGAGAATGAGCACGTCGCTTTTGCGCATGAGGTCCGGGACATCGTTCCGATGCCCGAGCACCTTCACGCTGGGATGGGCCAACTGTTTGGAGAGCAGTTCGGCGTACCCGGGGATGAATGCCCCGGCGATCAAAAAGGTTCCGTTCTCGTGGGCAGAAGACTGAAGCCAGGCGTCCAACGCATAGTGCAGGCCTTTGCGTGGTGCACATCCGCCCACGAACAATGCGGTGAGGCCTCGGTCGGATTCG
>JAKAJS010000135.1:11180-45074 GCA_021813685.1 Deltaproteobacteria bacterium
CGCCGTTGCGGATCGGGATAGTAAATCCGCTCGTCATAGCCGTATTGGTGACGAATCAATTTTTCCCGGGGAAAGCCCAAATCCCTGAAGGTACGCGCCACGAAGTCCGACGGGCATAACAGCCCGTCCGCCAAGCCGAATTCGGCTTCTTCGCGTTCGAGCCAGTCTGGCTTTATCGCGTGTTCATGTCCTGCCGGCATCGTGATGCCCAACTTTCGGCATTCTTCGTCTACGATTTTGTATGCAAATCGTGTGTGCGCATTTGGGCGCTCAAGAAGAGCCGGAATGCCGAGTTCCTTGGCTGCACGGATCGAGTGAAGCGCGCCGAGCGGCCACAGGTGCACGACGTCTATCTTCCCGGCCAAATTCTTTAACGCCCTTGCGACGATGCGGTCATGCAGATCGCACGCGCGCTTTGTACCCAGGATGCGATAAGGAATGCGAAACTTTTTCCAGGCGAGGGTTGTGTTCACTTTTACGCCGGCAGGCACCCCCCTTGCCATACAGCCCGCATAGAGTGTGACATCGGCGCCGGCCGCCGCCACTCCGCTTACCTGATGCCAGGCGGTTGTGCATATCCTGTCGGCCCCGAGCTTATGCGGAAAGCTGTAGAGAACGCGGATTTTCTTCCTACGTTCCGGCATACACTGTTCCTTCTTGATTTTCCACTGCATCAGGCCCCTGGTTCTGCGTGTCCTCCCGTCGACCGTAAACAAACTGCCTGAGCAGAAGCTCGATCACCAGCAGGCTGAAGATCGCCTTCGATCCCGCCCCTTCCTTCTGTCCGAACAGTGCGCTGACTTTGGTTTTTGAGAAACAGGAGGCTATGGCCGCGTCCCGGCTGAGGAGCGTATCGGTAAGGAATCCCTTCGAGTTGCCATTGAGCCATTTGCCGTAGGGGACCGGGAAGCCGGTCTTTTTGCGGTTTATGATTTCCTGCGGGATCGAATCTTCCAGGGCGGCTTTGAGGATGCGCTTGGTCTCCCAGCCGCGAACCTTGAAATCCGCCGGAAGCGATGCCGCAAATTCGAGCACCTGTGAATCCAGAAGCGGCACGCGAAGCTCTACCGAGGTCGCCATTGTCATCTTGTCGGCCTTGACGAGCAGGTCGTCGGGGAGCCAGGTTTTCGTATCAACGTAGAGCATGGCGTCGAGGGGAGAAGGATTGGCGAGCTTCGAAAAAAGGCAACGGGTAGGCAGTTCTTGCTGTTGGCTGCGCAGGAGTTCTGCGAACTCGGGGGTATAGAGGCTGCCTTTGAGGCTGATGAGCTCCGAGTCGGGCGTCGCCGTGCGACTGAGGTAGTATTCGGACAAGGGGCAATCGACGAGTCCGGCATATTTTCCGAAGCGTTGCCAGCCGGCGGCCCCAAGGGTTTGGAACCCGAAACGGAGCAGATCCTTTGCGGGGCCGAAGAGAGTCTTGAGGCGCTCCAGCAGCAGGAGATTCCGATAATTGGGGTACCCGCCGAAAGCCTCGTCTCCCCCCTCACCGGAGAGAAGGACCTTCACCCCCGATTCGCGCGCGAGGCGTGAGACGTAATAGAGGGCGACCGCAGGCGGCTCGAAGACGGGTTCCTCCATGTGCCATGCGTATTTCGGGAGGAAATCGAGGAAGTCCTCCGCGCTCATCGTTATCTCATGGTGCTCCGTCCCGAAGCGCTTTGCAGCCAAACGGGCATAGGGCCTTTCGTCGGCAAATTCCTCTCCGGCAAAGCCGACCGTGAAGGTGTGCATGGGCTTGTCGGTCTGCTCGACGGCGTAGCGCAGCATGCCGGTCGAATCGACGCCGCCGCTCAGAAGCACGCCGACCGGTACGTCGCTGATCATGTGAGATTTGACGGTTCTGCGCAGGAGTTCGCGAAGTTCTTCGACCGTTTGGTCGAAGTTGGTCCGGCGCGGGTTTGCTTGGAAGCGCAGATCCCAATACTGCCGATCCTCGATTTTTCCGCCCCTGGCGGTGAGATAATGGCCCGGCTCCAGCTTGTAGATGCCTTCAAGAAGGGTTTCCTTTCCCGGCAAATACCCATAGGTGAAGAAGCGGTCGATGGCGCGGGGATTAAAATTTCGGGAGACGCCCGGGTCGGCCAGAAGCGATTTGATTTCCGAGCCAAAAAGCAGTGATTTCCCCGTATCCTTGTAGTAGAGCGGCTTTATGCCGACACGATCGCGCGCGAGCAGGAGAAGCTGCTTTTTTTCATCCCAGAGGGCGAAGGCGAACATTCCCTGAAGTTTGGCCACCGATTCCGGGCCGGATTCCTCGTAAAGATGGACTATGACTTCGGTGTCGGTTGCGGATCTGAATACGTGGCCGCGCGCCTCCAGATTGGGACGCAGTTCCTGGAAATTGTATATCTCCCCGTTAAACACGACCCATACGGAGCCGTCTTCATTGGACATCGGCTGCGCACCCATGTTCAGGTCGATGATGCTCAGGCGGCGATGGCCCAAGCCCACCTGGCCGCAGACATGCTGACCGCCTCCGTCCGGGCCACGATGGAGGAGCGTGTCCGTCATCCTGCTTATCAGGTCGGGATCGACCGGTTCCCGGCGATCAAAATTAAGTTTTCCGCAGATTCCGCACATGGGTAAAGGCTTAATTTAGAGATTATGTACAATTGATGGGATAGAGGGGTGATTAACCCATCACAGACCTCTCCCGTTTCCGTCTGAACGCCGCCAATCCCAGCAGACCAAAGCCGAGTAGAAAAGCCGTATCTGATTCGGGGACGGTGGCATCGGTTGAAAATGAAGTCCCCCAGGGGCCATCCCCGCCGCCGTTTCCATAGGTGGTCAGGGCAAACAGGTATGTGTCAGCGGAACTGAAGATATAAGGGGGCAAGGAGGGGAGAGCAGAGTCGGTGGATGTTAAATATGCTCCGTAAGAAATTTCACCGTTGGCCCCGGAGTGGTACCCATTTTCCAGAGAAAGGCTCCAGATGGTGGTGCCGGATGTTAGATCGGAGATTGAGGCCTGCGCGTATTCCCATCCGCCACCTGCGTATGTAAACGACATGGATCCTGAGAAAACGGGTTGAAAGGTGATATCCTCTGTAGCCTGTACATTGCCATTTTCCCCTGATTGAACCGAAGAGGAGAAATAGCCCAGGGAAGCAGAACCTCCATCCGAGAAAGGCCATTCGCCGGACCCGTTTGGAAATGGTATTAACATTGAATAGTTAAATGGAACCCCTTTTGACTTTGAATACGTCTGATCTGGCTGTGAGTAGGCCCAGATAGTAGCTGCAAAATTGGCCGAAAGAACGTTTACTTCCATTCCGGCATAGGCAAGAGATGGAATCGAGCAAAGCACGACTATAAGAATAAGCTTCTTCATACCTATCCTTCATCCAAGAATTTCACTTCGATTCGGATCGCTACAACGTTCCCCCGTCTTTAGTTCCTCAATCCCTCATTCCTGCATTCTCTAATCCCAGCCCCCAGCGAAGCACAGCCATCCACTTACTGGACATACATCGCCATTCGACCATATTCGCGCGAGCATGGTAAACCGGGCGGAGGAATGCCAGCAGTATAAGGCGACAGAGGGCAACTGCTGTCTGGGTCAGCCGATAACGACGGCTGTATGTTTTGCCGTGAGATTTTTCGAGCATGAGGCAGACGGACTTGCGCATCATGATAGTGGAAAAATTGCTTACTTCCTTTTTCGAGCTTCCACCGCCGTGATGTATTATTTCGGCCGTTCCGACATAGTAATTGTGAAACCCTGTCTGATGAGCCTTGAGGCAGAGGTTGAGGTCTTCCCCGTACATGAAAAAATCGGGGTCGAAACCGCCGATTTGTTCGAACACCCTGCGGCGCAGCATGATACAGGCACCGGAGACGGCTTCTACCTCGACAGGGGCCACTCCAGTACTGTTGAGGGCAGCGGCGCCCCATAGCCGTGAGCTTGGGAACCAGCGTCTGAGCAGATCGGCATCAAGCAATTGGTTCAGCACCGTAGGGAAGGCCTGGACACAGCTTGTCTGGAGAGTTCCGTCTGAGTTCAGAAGGCGGCAACCAACGGCGCCAGGATCCTTGAGATTACCTAAGGCCGAATGAAGGCGCTCGATGGCCCTGCCCTTAACTTCGGTGTCCGGATTCAAGAAAAGCAGGACGTCTCCGCGAGCGCGGCCGGCACCAAGATTGTTCGCCCGTGCGAACCCAAGGTTCGTATCGCTTTGAACGAAAACCGCGTCCGGGTAGTCGCGAGCCAGCATTTGCTCGCATCCGTCATAAGTCGCATTATCCACCACAATCGTTTCATAGCTCATCGCGGTGGTCTGCTCCGCAAGCGTACGAAGGCAGCCTGCCACATAGTCGGCCGACTTGTAGTTGACTATTATGATGGAAAGGTCGGGTTGGCTCATTGAGGCGGCCGGCATTCTACCCGTAGATACCCGAACGGCCCGAAAGGCGCCTCACCTGCTGCTGTCTCAGGTACCGGATGACGCGGGCATCGTCGACTCGGGGAACCGACTTCAGATATCCCGAGCAAAAGCCCGCCCATAATGCTATCCACTCGAGGGACCCTGGGCGGGAGGTGGCCCTTTTTATACATTTTGCGATCATGAAAGCCGGATGATAGCCGGTGACATAGTTTGCCAATCCATTTTTGAACCAGTTTCGCCACGCGCCGTCCCCGGCGCCCGTCGCCTTGTGCTGGGTGAGCTTGAGATCCCGGAATGTGCGCGTGGTCCAGCCCAACATGTTCGCCTTGACTTCATCTATCGTGTCCCATCCCGGCGCTTCTATGAGCGGACTGATCTGTTCCCAGCAAGCGCGGGCGTATATCTTCGTTGCGCCCCGAACGTGGAAGGGAGGGTCTCCCGGAGCCTCTTCCACGAGGTTTCCGTTTTCCGAAACACAAACCACTCCACCGCCGATCCCCAGGTGCCGGTCGGCGGAAAAATGCGCAAAGCACTTCTGAAAATAGTCGGCGGCAAAGGAAAGATCGCCGTCCAGCTTGACGAGGAGTTCCCATTTCGTGCCGTTGAGGCTGCGATAACCATCATAGAAGGCCTCGATAACGCCTCCGCCCGATTTGCGGAAGCCTCGGTTGAGGCGATGGATTACCTCAATCCAGGGATACTTCGCTGAGGCGGCATCGAGTATTTCCGGCGTGCGGTCGCTCGACCCGTCGTCAACGACGACCCACTTTTGTGGAGGCAGGGTCTGCGCGGCCATCGACTCGACGGTTTCGGCTATGTATTCCGCCTCGTCGCGGACCGGGGTGATGACTGCGTATTTCAAATCGGTCATGTGTCAGTTCTACTGTGGGAGCCCATGTGTTATCAAGTTGCTGCATTCGAAAGAGCCTGCGGGCCGGAAGTCAAATGACCTTGACCTGGGGCGGCACGAACCGCTTGTAGACGGTCTGGCAGGTCTGGAGCCAGTCGTAGGCGCCCGCCATCTTCGCTTCGAGCAGGCGGCTGTCGTCCATCGAGTTGACCGGAAGCCTTCTCAGGCGAAAGGGATCGTCTCCTGCTGCGGCCGTGCCGATGCGGGTCGTGAGGCAGCATTTATAATTATTGGAGGCGAGGATCGACAGCAATTTTGCGAGGAAAGGACGGTCATGTTCGGGGAATCCGAACGGATAGCAGAAGGAGTCGATTGATTTGCCCAGTTCGGATTCTATACGCTCCTTGGAGCGCGTGAGTTCGAATTCCAGCTCTTTTTGCGGCAGGACGCTAAGCGTCGGATGATTGACGGTGTGCGAGCCAAAGGTGATGCCGGCGCGGTCAAGCTCCCGGATCTGGTCCCAGGAAAGGCAGCTTTTCCCGTTTAAGGGCTCCCCCATGTCGATGCGGCCGGTCACCAGGAAAACGGTTGCCGGAAACCCGTAGCGTTCCAACACCGGGAAGGCCTCGGTGTAGAAGTCGCGAAAGCCGTCGTCAAAGGTGAGCGCAACGGATCGGGGGGGTAGGTCCCCTCCGGCTTTCAAGGCGTGTATGAGGGTCATGAGATCGACGACATTGCAGCCGCTTTCGTCCAGGAACCGCATCTGTTCGGAAAAAACGGAGGGCGAGGTGATCGTCCGGAAATAGGACTGGCCGTTTTCGTGCCCGTTCGAGATGCTGTGGTACATGAGAATGGCGGCTTTTTCACGGTCGGGCCGCATGAGAGCGCGAAAGAGGTGGAGGGTGAGGAAGCGGTCCAGCCTGAATGATGCTTTTTGGCCGTTCACTGTAGTGGCTCCTTAAAGATGATGTTCAGCGCAAAAGGCAGTTCTATTGTCGGCCCGGGGCGTGGAGACACTGTCGGCGGGCGGACCGCCAACCTCATTGAAGCCTCAGCGTTCTGCTGTGAGATTACTGATTTAGCTCAGGATGGATTCGACGAGATCGAGGTAGACGTCCTTTTTACAGTCCCAGCTGAATTTGCGGGAAAAATCAAAGCCGCTTTGGGCGAGCGTTTCCCGGCGGGACTTGTCCCGTAGCACTTCTTCGAGGGAGGCGGCAAGATCTTCGACGCTTCCGGAGGTGAAAAACCTGGCCACCGAGTCATTGAAGTAGTACCGATCCACCTTTGTCGAGGCGACGACGACCGGAACGCCAAGCGACATGAACTCGAGAATTTTCGTGCTAAAGGCTTCGTTTCCAAAACCGTCGTCTCGTTTGGGCACGATCCCGATATCGGCGCCGGCCATGACCGGGGCGATGTCTCGAATTGGCAGGAGGCCTTTTAAAAACACCCTGTCGTTTAGGTGCAGATCGTCGATGAGGCGAGCCAGAGCCTCCTTTGACGAACCTTCCCCGTAGATGTGGAACACGGCGTCGGGGGCTTTGTCCTTTATGAGGGCGAAGGCTTTTATGGCGATGTCGAGCCCCTGGTGCCAGTTGAGGGTGCCGGGATAGAGAATGACTGTTTTGTCCCCATTGTTTTGCCTGGTGCGCCGGTAGAAGATTTCCGGGTCCGGGTAGTTGAGAACGGCCGTGCATTTTTCCGGCTCGACGGAGCGCGCTATGAGGGTGTCGCGCCAGAGGTGATTGGAGATGATCACGTGGTCGGAAAACTTTATGGAGATTTTTTCCATGAGCCTCAGGAGCTTGAAGAGAACCGAGGCTCCGCCCCCGAATTTGCTCGCGAAAAGCTCGGGCACGATATCGTGGATGTCCAGGATGACCTTGGCGCCGCCAAGCTTTGGCAGAAGGGCTGCAAAGACTTCGAAATCGGGCACCGAGTGGACGTGGATGAGGTCGTAGGGGTTTTGGAAATGGAGCTTCGAGACGAGCGCCGCGGAGCGGTAGAAAAAACCGAGGATCTTTTTGAGGTAGTCGAGTTTTTTCTTCTCGTCCTTTACCCTTTCCTGCACCATGAAGACCTGAACCCCGTTCACCATTTCCGTATCGGGCATGCCGTTTCTGCGAAGAGAGATCACATCGACCTGGTCGCCCCGCTTGGCGAGGGTTTCGGCGTAGCGGATCACCCGGTTATCCGACTGGTAGAACGAATAGGAGAGCATACAGACCCGCAGCGGCCTGTGGACGGGCCTGGGATGACTCCCCGGCGATTTTCGCTCCTTCCAAAAACCGGCGACCTCCCTGGGCAGAGGGTTCCAGAACTGGCCTTCATATTTCGATTTTATGTGGTCCAAAAACTGCTCGTATAAACCGGCCGGGTATTCGTCCACTCGGGACTTGCGACCGTTGAAATTCATGTAATCGGGGTGGGTCAGCATGAGCGCCATACCGCCGTGTCGGGCGATCCAGTCGAGCTTGCGCTTCCACACATCGAGGTTTTTCTCCCTCATGATCACGAACAGGGTGAAATCCTGGGGCAGCGTGTAGGGCAGTTCCACGAAGCCGTTTCCATTTACGCCTTCGCGTACGAAGAACGGGAAAATGGTACGGGAGGCCTCAGAGCCGAGTTCGAAGGGATCCGTATCGAAGGTCGAGGAGTCATACTCGATATCGAGTTCGTGGAGCCAGTCGAATTTGCAGTAAGTGGCGGGGGCGCGAAAGCCAACTGCCTGCCATTCCTTGAGGTACCGGTTTATCTTGGGCGCCCTGGTCTCGAAGATCCGCCGGGACTTGAAGTCTTTACCGTCGTGGCGGATGCCGTGGACGCCGACCTCAAAACCGCTTTCGGCGAGGTGTCGCCGCAGGGGTTCGGAGACTTCGTAGCCCTCGGCGACAAAATTGAAGGAGGAGCGAAAGCCCCTGGACTGTTCCATGGCCATGAGTTCGAGGCATTTGGACTGGCCCTCGGCGCCTTCGACATCATGGGTGAGAACGAGGGCGAACTTTTTGTCTTCCGGCCAGCCTCTCCAGCCGGAAGGGGGAGCTGAAGCGGCGGGGTCTATCGGCCACCGGGTGCCGATCACTTTTCGCCACACCCCTGCGAACTGCCGGCGCAGGGCTACCTGGAACGGGCGCGGCATGACGGGTTTGACGTCGTAGTAGATGTCTCGCAGGTTCAAGGGAAAGACTCCGTTCACCCGGTCGTCTCGACGGGGCATGGAAAGGGCGGTAGAGTAGAGAGGAAGCCACAAAGTGTTTAGGCCACACGCTTCCTTCGTGTCAGCCCTTTCGGGCGTCGTGGCAAAAGGCATGAAGACCGTGCCGCTTGTGTCACCTTCCCCCTCGTCGGACCGGACGTGCAGATTTTCCGCATCCGGCCCCCCGACAGTCTCTTGCTGCAAGGCATACGCAAGGAGGTGACGGCGTTGCAAGCGCTACAGATAGATCAGTCCATAGCCAGAGTCGTTTAAGCGTAACGAGGCCATATCGGGTTCACTTGCATTAGGGCTCACGGTTTCGCTGTCCAAGGAGACTCGCCCCCTATCGTCTGAAGTTCTATCCTCTCGACCGGCCGACTCCCCACGTTCGGTTACCCTGCGCGGGCGGCCGCAGCTACGTGTTGAACGAGCAATCAACACGTCCGACACCTTCCAGTCGGACAGATCAGCCGGGCTTATCCGGGTGTACCAGAGGGCGCAGAGGAGAAGCTGGAGGTTATTCCTTCAGGCCCAGGGCGAAGTCATCTGGCTTTTCCTCTGCGCTCTCTGCGACCTCTGCGGTGAGATAGTCTTTCAACCCACGTGCCGATAGAGCAATTCCCCGGCAATGCGAAGAAGCGGCATGGGCAGGCGGCGCAGGAGCTGGTGCGTGCCCGTGCCGGGGTGGCCTTCCAGGAATTTGGCGCTTTTCAGGTCGTACCTGTAATAGCAAAGGGGCTCTTCGGCTGCGCCAAAGCTCGCTTTAAAGCGCCGGAGGCCTTCGTTATCGAGGTCGGTTCGGCCGAAGCAGAACGTGGTACAGCCTTCCGTGGTGTAGCGGGTTATCGCCTCCCACATGACCGCGGCGTTTCCCCCCAGGGCGGAGTAGGCGAGATCCGAGGCCCCGAATTTGTACATGGCCTTCTTGCCCAGGTGGAAAAAGACCGCGCCGGCAATGGGCTTGTGCTCATGGTAGGCAAGGATTACCCGGCCCTTGCCATGCGAAAAGACGTGTTCGTAAATTTTTCGGAAAAACGAGAAGGGCTGGGGCGGCGTGGCCTGCCTTTTCCGCGTAAGACAATGCAGTTTGTAATACTTTCGGGTCGCCTCCAGGGAACCGGAGACCTCGATTTCGAGGCCGGAGGATCTGGCCTTTTTGAGATTTCGAACCGTGTTCTTGTGCAGCTCCGAAAAAAGCTGCTCCGGGGTGGTAAGTTTCAGAGTGTGGCGCACGTACCGGGAAAAGACCGGGACCTCGGGCGCAAAGATCGTTTGGGCTCGAAAATCGAGGTGCTTCCAGCCGGTTTTTCGGGAGAAGTCGATCAAGCCGTCGGGAATGGCGGAGAGCGACGAATTGTCGAAAAGGAGCGGATCGCAGTAGTCGCTGAAAGGAAGCGACACGGCCCGGCGTCCTGTAAGAAAGCTGTTGACCTCGAGAAGTGGAACGATTGCCGTGGGGGTTGCAGCGAAAAAGGCCGGTTTGTAGCCGTACGATTCGCAAAGCACCCGTACCCAGGCAGACGAGTGAAAGAAGCTGTATTCGCAGGCGGTAAGGACAAGATCGTCCCAGCCGGGAAAATCGAGAGGGTCGATTATTTCAATTTTATTCACCTCTAAGAGATTTGCACCTCAAAAACAAACTGCAAAGGCATTCTCACCACAAAGGGCACGAAGGGGGGGTGTTTTAAAAAGGCCAGTGCGTGCCTAGAGAACAAAGCGCTTAATCCCGTACCTCAGCACCCGGACATTAAAATTGATAAGCAACCCGAGAGGTATTCGGGAAAGTTTCATATAGGTTAGAAGCTGCGCCTCGTGTATCCCCTCTATTCGTTCCACGAATTTCAGCTCCAGGATGAGCACATTGTCGACAAGGATGTCTATTCGATATCCGCTGTCCAGATACACATCTTTGTACCTGATCGGCACAGGCCGCTGAGCCTCGAAGCGATACCCGCCAGCGCGAGTTCATGCGCAAGGCACTTTTCGTAACTCGACTCAAGCAGCCTCGGCCCAAGCGCGCGGTGGCCCTCTATCGCGCAGCCAATCACACGGCTTGAAAGCTGATCGAACTGCATTCTCATTCCGCCAATGCGGATTTTTTTGATCCTGCCATTCATTTCTTCGTGTGCTCTGTGCTCTTCGTGGGGAGTCAGTTTTTTTCTGCAAACCCGCGGATGACGTCACACACCTTTGCAACCTGGTCGCCGGTTAGGGTCGGGCCCATGGGGAGCGAGAGTATGCGCGAGGCGGCGGCTTCCGCTGTCGGAAAGGAGCCGGGGCCAAGGTTCATCGAGCGGTAGCTGTTTTGAAGATGGAGCGGCACGGGGTAATGGAGGCCGGTCGCAATTCCGTTGTCTGCCAGGTGCTTTTGGAGCGCGTCTCTTCTGTCGGTTTGGATCACGTAGAGATGCCAGGCGGACCGGGCGGCCGAATCCGCGGGCGGAACCGTGAGGTTCGGGATATCGGAGAGCAGTTCGTTATAGTGGGCCGCGAGGTTTCGCCTTGTTTGATTCCACTCGGGGAGGCGCTTTAGCTTCACCTGGAGGATGGCCGCCTGGATGGCGTCGAGCCTGCCGTTCCAGCCTTCCACATTGTGGTAGTACTTTTTCGCCTGCCCGTGGTCGCGAAGCATTCTGACTCGGGCGGCCAGGGCCGGATCATTGGTTGTAACCGCACCCGCTTCGCCGCAGGCGCCCAGGTTTTTCCCCGGATAGAAGCTGAAGGCGGCGGCAAGGCCGAAGGTGCCGGCTTTTTTCCAGGCGTTTTCACTTTTTAAAAAGTACTCGGCGCCGTGCGCCTGGCAGGCGTCTTCGATCACCATGAGGTTGTATTTTCGGGCAAGGTCGAGGATCGGGTCCATGTCTGCGGGGCGGCCGTAGAGGTGCACCGGAACGATTGCCGCTACGGGGCGGTTTTTTTCCTTGTGAAAGAGCCTGCCCGACCTTGGCTCACAGCGCGTTTCGAGGTATTCGCGCAGCTTTTCCGGCTCCATGTTGCAGGTGGACTCGGAGACATCGACGAAGTCAGCGATCGCACCCGCCTGAGAAATGGCTTCCACCGTCGCGATAAAAGTGTTTGGAACGGTGATGACGATCTCCTGCGGGGCTATCCCTGCAGCGATCAGGGCGAACCGGAGGGCGTCGGTGCCGCTCCCCACCCCGACGCAATGGCCGGTTTGGCAAAAGGCGGCGAAGTCCTTTTCAAAGCCTTCGACCGCGGGGCCGCCGATAAAGCCTGCGGTCTTGAGGGCGGAGCGGAAGACCGAGACCAGTTCTTCTTCGAGATCGAGATGGGGCTTTACCAGATCCAGGAATGCAATGGGTTCCAATTGATCAACCTTTACAAGGAGTTGGAGGCGATATCATCGCAATCGGGGTTCACGCAAAGCCGCAACGCAGCAGAAGCGTAAACACTTTTGGCTTTCGAGCTTTTCCGACTCTAATCACCTTCGAGGTATCGCACAAGGCGAGCGGGGTTTCCGGCCACTATGGCGTTTGGGGGGACGTCGGCGGTTACGACTGCGCCGGCGCCTACGATGGCCTTTTCACCGATCGTGATCTTCGAGAGGATGACGGCACCAGAGCCGATCGAGGCGCCCTTTTTCACCAGGGTGGGCTCGACCTTCCAGTCGGCTTCTGTCTGGAGGCCGCCGCCGGGGGCTGTCGCCCGCGGATAGGAGTCGTTTATGAAGACCACCCCGTGGCCGATGAAGACATCGTCTTCCACGGTTACGCCCTCGCAGATGAAAGTGTGGCTTGAGACCTTACAGTTCTTGCCGATGATCGCGTTTTTCTGGATTTCGACGAAGGCGCCGATCTTGGTGTTATCGCCGATCGTGCAGCCGTAAAGGTTAATAAACCGGGAGAGCTTCACGTTTCGGCCAAGCTTTACGTCGTCGGCTATTGCCAGGAAGTCTACAGGCAAACGTATTCCCCCCTCTTTCTCATCGATTTGTCGGCGGCCTCGAGCATCCGGACCACGCGGTAGCCTGCCCAGCCGTCGCTAAGGGGCGTTTCGCCCTTTCGGACACAATCGATGAAGTGGTGGGTTTCGAGCTTCAGCGCCTCGGTTTGCTCGAGCCTGGGCGACCACATGTCCCCCGAACGATAGCTCACGAGAAGATCGTAGACGCCTTCACGGTTTTCGATTTCGACTCCCTTGTCGTAGACCTTGACCTTTTCGTCCGAGTCGAGGTCGTTCCAGACGAGCATTTTCTTTTCCCCGCCGAGCAGAGTGGTCCTGACTTTAACCGGTGAGAGCCAGTTGACATTGAGGTGAGCGATTATGTCGTTTGCAAAATAGACCGTTACGTAGGCCACATGCTCGTGCTCGCAGACGTGGTTTTGGCCGGTGGCGACGATCGCCTCGGGCTTTTCTCCGATCACGTAGTCCATGATCGAGATATCGTGCGGGGCCAAGTCCCAGATGACATTTACGTCGTGCTGGAAAAGTCCGAGGTTTACCCGCGTCGAATCATAGTAGTAGAGTTTTCCCAGGGCGTCCTCTTTTACGAGCTGCTTGATCTTGCGCACGGCCCCCGTATAGAGGAAGGTGTGGTCGACCATGATGCGGAGGTTTTTGCGCTCCGCAAGCTCGTTTAGCTCCAGCGCCTGGGCGGAAGTGGCCGTGAAGGGTTTTTCGACAAAGACGTGCTTGCCGTTTTCAAGGGCCTTTCTGGCAAGTTCGAAATGGGTGGAAACAGGCGTTACGATAGCGACAGCATCGGTATCGGAGGCCTCGATCACCTCCCGCAATTCGGTTGTCGTCTCCACGCCCGGGAGGGCCTTTTGTGCGCGGCCGAGAGCCGCCGGATTTCCGTCACAAATCCGCACAACCCGGCAATCATCCACACCGTGGAAGTTTCGAGCGATATTTGGCCCCCAGTATCCATAGCCAACAATGCCTACCCGGATCATTTCCTCTCCTTTTGCCGTTATCCCGGCGATCACT
The DNA here is from genome assembly GCA_021813685.1 of Deltaproteobacteria bacterium. GTDB lineage: Bacteria > Desulfobacterota > Syntrophobacteria > Syntrophobacterales > Syntrophobacteraceae > SbD1. Next base: position 24,568 of record JAKAJS010000135.1, read on the forward strand.
CAATAGGCGCCCTTGCTGGTCAAAACGGCCAGAGGGGTCTTGAAAAGAAGCTTCACATCCAGCCAAATGCTCCAGTTTGTCACGTAATAGATATCCATGCGCACCATCTCGTCGAAGGTGGTGCGGCTCCTCCCCTCGACCTGCCAGACGCCCGTGATGCCGGGTTTCATGCCGAGCACCCGCCTCCTGTGCCACAGGTCGTAGTTTTCGAGCTCATACGGAATGGGGGGGCGCGGGCCGACAAGCGACATATCGCCCTTCAAAACGTTTATGAGCTGGGGAAGTTCGTCGAGGCTCGTCTTTCTGATGAATCTGCCTATCGGGGTGATGCGCGGGTCATTTTGTATCTTGTACACTTCCGCTTTTTCCGCCTCCCCGTTCCGGGCTCCGTTTTCGGCCCCGCGGATTAGCTTTGCCACATACTCCTTGTGAATGGAGGGATCGTTATCGGCGTACATCGATCGGAATTTAAGGAAGGTGAAGGTCCTTCCGTACTGCCCAACGCGTTTCTGACAAAAAAAAACAGGCCCCTTGGATCCAAGCTTTATCAACGGAGCGATCACGGCGAAGAGGGGCGCCGAGATCACAAGCGCGAAAAGAGCGCCGGCGACATCGATGACCCGCTTGAGAAACAGCTTGTGTTTATCCGAACGTAGCCGGTTTTTGATGTCCGGATAGAGTGTAAGGCGGTCGGACCAGCCCTCGGGTTCGATTTTTTCCGGGAAAAAATAAATATTTATGACGATCTTTTTTATTTCGTCCGCCCCCAGGCTCCCGGCAAAATTCGACCTGACCCTTTTTACAATGGTTTCGGATATCGCCCCATCGCCGGCGCCCGACAGCTCAGTGAAGATGATCCCTGCGATCGAATCGTAGCGATACCACCCAAGGACGTCTATGTCCCTTTTGGCCGCTTCCAGACAGGAGAAGATCTTTGCGCGGACACTGTCGCCCTCCTCCCCGCCGGGTATGCCCTCAAGGGAGAGCAGCATCAGCATGAAAGGTCTTTTGGATCTTTCCGACCTTTTACGCTCGAGCTCAAGGATCCTGTTGAAAGCCTCCTCCCCGCATTCCAAGGAAGGAAACGCCTCGGAGTCAACTTTTCTTTCGAAACAGGCGGTAGCGCATGTCTGCGGGAACCTTAGAACCCTCGGTGACGATGTATCTTCCATGGCTGTTTGCTTTCCAACGCAGAAGTTGCGTTTCACTGGGTTGGGAATTATCTGCTTTGCCGCTATATGGCTCCGCCAACTCGGTTACATAAGAGCCGATGAACGGAGCGACGGAAATGCCCCGGCATCCCGTAGGCAGGGTGTGGCGATGGCTAGCCGCAAGACTCGCTTTTTCCATCCGCCCCTGAAAAAACTCGGTTTGTTCGATGTTGGCCAGCCCGAAGCACCCCCGCTGCAGGCGACACGTTATACGACAAATAAACCCTCAGCTATCGAAGAATCGATCCAAACAAAAATAAGGCGGAACAATCTAAAAGCAAACGTCAGGCCAATTATTCGGTAAGTATTTGAACTGTCCTGGGAATTTCGCCGAAATACGCATGAAAATCCATCTCGCCGCGAAAAATTCCCGCACTTTTCGCGTCTGCTTCTATCATTCCTGTAACGTCATTCTCCCTCATTGGGATTTTTCTCACCTTTCGGCCTGCCATATTAATCGGAGCGTCTCCCGGCGGAGATAAGATATTTTTGTATTCTTAACACTAAGTGGATTCTGTAAAGGGGGATTTTGGGTAGTAGGTATTGAGTAGAGAAGCTACCTAAAAAAGAATAAATAGTGTGTAGTCCCAAGCATATAATATCTAAGAAGCTCGCGTTTTTAGCGCCTGTTTGAACACCTTCTGTCCGGTGGTTCCACAAACAGCGAACCTTGGGGGGGAGCGGGGGAAACATTCCCCCGCTCTTCTGCCCTTGGTTTTCGCAATCGAGGCGCACCCCGATCTGCAATCGTTATTTTTATACTACCCCGGCGTTCCTGAGTTCTTCGAGCTTCGTTTTGCCGATCCCGAGGTATTTTGCGTAGATGTAGCCGTTGTCCGCCCCAATGGGCCTGCAGACCCATTTGATGCGGCCGGGGGTAAGAGTCATGGCCTTAAACGAGGAGTTCTGGATGAAGATATCTCCGTAGACCGGGTCCTCGGTCTTATAGAAGGTCTCCCGGTCCTGCCAGTGCTCCCGTTGCACCACCTCGGTAGGGGCCTCGAGGCGCCCTACGACGACGGTGCCTTTGCGGTCGGGGTTTTTCATGTAGGAGCTGACGATGCGCTGGAGTTCATCGGCGGTATACCGGGAGGTGAATTTTTCGATTTCCCGCTGTGCCACGGGTTGATTGACGGGGTTCAAACGGTCCTTTATGCCCGGGAACCTGTCGCGCAGGTCGGGGCGATCCATGATTTCACAGAGGGCATGCCAGTTGGGGTCGGTAAACCCGGAGATGAAGGTGTAGCCATCCTTGCATTTGACGTAGGTGTAGGGGAAAACCGCGTAATCGAAGTTTCCGGCGCGCGGCATGAGTTCCTGCTTCATGTGGTAGTACTGCATGACGTAGTTGGACATGGTGATAAGGCCTTCGGGGGGCGAGCAGTCGACGAGCTGGCCCTGTCCGGTTTTCCTTTTGTGATACATGGCCGTAAGAATGCCAAAGGAAGCCCAGGCGCCTCCGGCATACCAGCCCATCCAGTTGCCCTGCTTCAAGGGGCGTTTGAAGTCGGGGGAGAGCTCGGAGTCGAGGTCGGGTTCTCCGGTAATGGACATGACCACGCCCCTCGCCTGGCAGGCGATATCGTAGTCGGGCTGATTGGAGCAGTTTTCGGCGTCTTTTCCGAATTGCCCGTACAGGTAGATCGGGCAGTAGATGAGCCCCGGGTTTTGCTCCGCGAGCTGGCGGTAGCCGATCCCCCGCTCGTCGAGGTAACCGGGTTTAAACGTTTCGATCACCACGTCGGCTTTGCGGGCGAGTCTTTTGAAAATCGCGGCCCCTTCTTCGGTCGCAACATCGAGGGTAACGTGGAACTTGTTTCTCGCCTCGGTGAGATAGGCGAGCCCGGAGTCTTTTACCATCATCCCGTAGGGACTCATCTTGCGCGCGAGATCGCCTCCGGGCGGCTCGATGCGGATCACCTCAGCCCCCATCTCCGAGAGGATCGAGGAGGCAAAAAGGCCGGCAAAGCTGCCGTAGCTCGCATCCAGGACCAGCATGTCATCGAGCGCCTCGGGTTTTTTGAAGATGTCCTCGGGGTTTGTCTCCTGATGGGCCCACTTGGCAAATTCGGCGTTGGGCGCCATTCCGACTATTCTTTTCTCATCCATGGCAATCCTCCAAAACTAGGCCAGTTTCTTTCCGCTCACCCCATCCCAGTCAGACGGCGGACAATGCGACGGGATCTTCGGGTTCCACCTGAAGATGACGCCTTCCTCCTGGAGGAGCCGCAAAGAGGGCTCGGTAAGGCCGAGGAGTTTTGTGAACACGTATTCGTTGTCGAAACCAAGCGGGCGGGAACTCCACTTGAGCCTGCCCGGCGTCTCACTAAGGCGCGGCGGGTAGCAATGCTGCACCATCGGACCGTAGAGAGCGTCGTCGTACTCCTGGATGGTGCCGCGCTCACGGAAATGGGGGCTTTCGTAGACGTCTTTGGCCGAAAGAACGCGCGTTGCCGCAAACCCCAGTTTGTTTCCCAGCGCCTCGACCTGCTCGACCGTCTTGGAAGCCGCCCACGCCTCGATGGCCTGCAGGATCACCCGTGCGTTTTCGTCCCGTAAGCGTTCGACCGGGTCGCTGAATTTTTCGTAGAGCCCCGGCTGGCCCATCGCCTCACAGAGGCCCAGAAACTCTTTTTCGCTGAAAGCCGCAACCGCCGCCCAGCCGTCGGAACAGCGGAAAAGATCCGAGGGGCAGATGGCCAGGTCGCGGTTTGCCGAGCGCTTGCGGTCCGTATTGGTCTTATGGGTGAAAAGCCAGGTCCAGTCGAGCCAGCGAATGACGTTTTCCACCTGCATGTAATCGATGAACTGGCCCTTGCCCGTTCTTTCCCTGTAGTTTAGCGCGGCCATGATGCTGATCGCGCACATGAGCCCGGTAGCCCAGTCGGCGATCCACACCCCCGACTTGATGGGACCGCGCTCCTCGAAGCCGGTTATGGCCGAAAGCGCCCCCATGCTCTGCGCCACCGCATCGTAGGAGGTCCTGCCGGCCCACGGGCCCCAGCTCCCGTAGCCCGAGACGTGCAACTGGATAATACCCGGATTGATCCGGCTGAGCTCCCGGTAGCTGAGCCCCCAGCTGGCGAGCCTTCCCGGCGTGAGATTATCGACGACCACATCGGATTTTTTCACAAGGTTCAAGAAAATCTCCTTGGCCTTGGGATTTCCCATGTGCATGCCGACCCAGTACTTGTTATGGTTTTGCTCCTCATTTCCCGGAGACATGTTTTTCCAAAAAAAGGCGTACGGGGTCACGAAGCGCATCTGGTCGCCCTTCTGGCCTTCGAACTTGATCACCTCGGCGCCGAATTCGGCGAGGTAATCGCAGGCCGCGGGACCAAGGACTACGTAGCACACCTCGAGAACCCTCACCCCCTTTAACGGTTCGGGCTTGTCGAACAGTTTTCCGACGTCATATTCCTGTTTCAAAAACTCGAGATAAGAACCGTCCTGCTTCATCAGTTAGCTCCTTCCAGCCCTCCCCCGGATGGGAAGCGGCACCTCTGGGTCAACCGGCAAAACGCATGCAAAGAGTTCACAAGTGCGGCATTTCCCGTCGGAGAAAAGAATTGGCGCAGGAAAAGGGAGCTCCATCTGGAAAGGTTGCAGGGCAGCGTTGGCACACGGGGCCGCAGTGCTTGAAAACAGATAATATTAGATCATGGCTGTGATATTCAAACTATTTTTGCCAAAATTGCTCGTTGGCAACCACTTTCTGCCTGTGCACCGGGGCGAAATTGAAATAAAGGGCGCAGAGTGATTACTTTGAAATCGATAGAGGATGCCGAAGTGCTCTGGCAATATCCTGAAAGGTGAGGCGATACATAGGAGGAGAAAAAGAATGGATATGTCAAACGTTCCACACCTGTCGCATATACCGCCCGGACCCGTCGCCGCTTTGGTCGCAGGCATTTTGGTTCTTCTTTTCCCGAGGCTTTTGAATTATGTTGTCGCCATCTACCTGATCGTAATCGGGATACTGGGTCTGGTGCACGGCGCCTGGTGGTGAGGCGGGCGGCGGGTCGCCGCGGCCGGGTGGCCTGGCCCTTCCGCGCGGCCATTATTGTCGCAACAGCATTTTTCGGGTTGGCAGACCGTCAACTCTGTAATAACAGTAAATCGTTATGGCCCGGCCGCCGCCAAAGACAGCGGCGCTTGGGCCAGGCAACCCGTCTGCGGCGACACGCCGCCGACACGCCGCAGCCGCAAAGGATGAAGGAATTGACAATCGAACAGGGTCCGATTCGGCCTCCGAGCGAAGCTGGGAGCCTGCTTTTTCGCTTCACCAGGAACTGCCCGTGGAATCAGTGCACCTTTTGTACGGTGTACAAGGGAAAACCGTTCAGCAGGCGCTCGCTGGGTGAAATCAAGGCGGATATCGACGCGGCAGCCGAGATTTTCGAGGACCTTCGCGCTCTTTCTTCACGCCTGGGCTTCTCCGGCAGTTTCCCCCGCGAAGCACTCGAAATCGTGTTTACCGGCAGCCGTTACAACGATTTTTATCGGCAGGCTGCGCTCTGGCTCCATGCAGGCAAGGGAAGCGTCTTCATCCAGGACGCCAATAGCTTCGTGCTTCCGGCAGCAGTGATCTGCGAGGCGATCTCGCATTTGAAACGCAAAATTCCCGGAATCACCCGGATCACCTCCTACGGCCGCAGCGCCACGCTTTCCCGCATGCCTCTCGCTGCACTCGAACAGATCCGCAAGGCAGGTCTTGACCGTGTCCACATCGGCATGGAGAGCGGTTCGGACCGGGTGCTCGAGCTGATCCGCAAGGGGGTCTCGGCAAAGCGCCAGGCCGAAGCGGGCAAAAAGGTGGTCGAAGCGGGCATGGAGCTTTCCGAATACATCATGCCTGCTCTTGGCGGCAGAGAGTTTTCCGAGGAGCACGCAAGGGAGTCGGCGCGCATCCTGAATGAAATCGGCCCGCATTTTATAAGGCTTCGAAGCCTGCGCATTCCCTCCCGCGCCCCTCTCTATACTGACTGGCAGGAGGGGCGCTTTACGCCCTTGACCGACGATGAAACCGCGGCCGAGATCCGGCTTTTCATTTCTTTGCTCGACGGGATTTCAACCCGGGTGAAATCCGATCACATCATGAACCTGCTCGAAGAAGTCGACGGGGAGCTGCCCCTGGATAAGGAGAAAATGCTCGCCGTAATCGACCGCTATCTCGGCATGCCTGAAAAGGAAAGGCTGCTGTTCCGGCTGGGGCGGCGCGGAGGGGCGCTTAGAACCCTCGATGAGTTGGAGAACCCCGCCATGCGGCGGCGGTTGGAAACGGCGATCAAGGACTTGGCGCCCGAAGCTGCCGGAGACCTCGAAAGGCTGATAAAGGAGCTCGCAGACCAATATATTTAGCCTTGTGGGTCCCGTAGGCATACCCTCTTCGGATGCGCACGGCGAAAACTTTTCGGCAGCAGGTGTTCCGCAGAGAGCGAAACGCTTTGACACGGCGTCGATTTTCCGTTATCAAATATCGGTTCTTCTTAAAATTTTTGGGAAAGATCAGGCAATATCGATTCAGTGAACAACAATTCGGATTTCAAAATCGTGGATTCTTCCGCCCTGCCAAGCTTCATCCCTGTGGGTCCGGCAAACTTGAAGGAGAGGATTTACGCCCAAGTCGCCCCCGACCTCTGCAGGATCGAGGAGGAAATAAACCGCCTGCTCGAGTCCGACATTCCCCTAATTTCCGTTGTCGGCCGCTATATCACGGGCAGCGGCGGCAAACGGCTGCGTCCCCTGCTCATGATCCTTGCCGCAAGGCTTTGCGGATACCAGGGAGCGGAGGATGCCGGGCTTGCCGTCGTCTTCGAATTCGTCCACGCGGCCACTCTCCTTCACGACGACGTGGTAGATCATGCTGAGTTTCGCCGCAGCAACCCCGCGGCCAACACCGTGTGGGGAAACCCCGCTGTTGTGCTCGTCGGAGATTTTCTCTACTCGAAGTCCATTCAGATAGCTGTTGGATACGGGAATATACGGATCCTGCACGTTTTGCTCGACGCAACGACCAGGATGTCCGAAGGCGAGGTCCTGCAACTCGTAAACTCCGATAACCTGGAGATAAGCGAGAACGAATACCTCGAGGTGATCACCCGTAAGACCGCTGTGTTGATCAGCGCCGCGTGCCAAAGCGGAGTCATCTTCGGAGGGGGCGGAGCAAACGAAGAAAAAGCTCTCAAGGCCTATGGGCAAAACTTGGGAATCGCGTTCCAGCTGATCGACGACACCTTGGACTTTACCGGGGAGGCGGAGGAACTGGGAAAGCCCGTCGGAAACGATCTGCAGGAGGGCAAGGCCACGCTGCCTCTTATCTATGCCCTGAAAAACGCCAAGGCCGCCGAACGTCTGCGCCTGAGACAAATCTTTACCGCGGAGAACATCGCCCCGGAAGAGATTCGGGAAATCACCGATATCGTAGCCCGAAGCGGCGGGATAGATTACACCACCGATCAGGCATCAGCGTATTCGATGCGAGCCAGGGAGGCCCTGCGAATATTTCCGGAAAGCCCGGCCAAAGACATTCTGCTGGATATAGCCGATTACGTAACGTGCCGAAGAGCATAAATCGGGCGGCCCTCTGACAGGTTCGTTCCCGAAGATTTTATGCGCGCGCCACCGAAACGCAGAGCCCATACTTTGGCGGGCGCGGATCCGCATAATCTTCGAAGACTCCGTCCTTACAGATCATGCATTTGCTGTTATCACAGACTTCCACTTCGTGCGGAAAGACCATGTTTGCATAGGAGCAGGTTTTCTTTAACGACGATTCCGACCAGCCTTTCACGTATTCTCCTCTCACAAGAAAAAGTCTTTCCCGGACTGTTCACTGCTCATTTCCGACCCTGGCCAGAAGCGAGGTCAATTCCTCCACCCTGATCTTTTCAAGGCGATCGACCGCATCGACAATGGTGCGGCCAAGATGAGCGCTCATGCGCCCGCGGCCGAGAAGCTCGAATTTTTTGACAATGCCCGCCCGGTCCATCGGCCGGGTATGGAACCCCTCATAGTCGTCTTTTTCATGCTCAAAGAGCCGGCCGTCTGTAAGATGAACTCTCAACCTGCAGGGCATCCGCCCGGGAAACCGATCGCTCAGCTCCTTGAGCGGGCGCACCTCGACTCGCTGCAAAAGCTCCTGGACATCTCTTCGGGCTATGCGCCCGGGGACATACTGTTCGGGCATGACGGTCCCGTCCAGGACCGCTGCTGCGAGCATATAAGGAAGAGAGTGGTCGGCTTCTTCCTTTGTGCGGACAACCCGCTTATCGCCTTCCTCCCCCCCGCCGATGATGTTAAAGGCCACATCGAAGGTGTCGAGTTCTATTCTCCGGATATCCCCTGCCGAGAAACCATGCTTTTCTTTCATCTCGAGAATTGCCTCGATTGCCGACTGAGAATGCACCTCGGCATTGAATTTTTTGATGATGGTCGCATTCACCCGGTCGAGGCCTTCCTTTTTCCAATCGATTTCAAACCTGCCGGCGATCGAATCCATGAACCCCTTGTTGCCTTCGAACACTTCAGCCGGTCCGGTTATGCCCCGCATGGCGAGAAAAGTGGCGTGGACGCATCCGAAGGCCGTATTGGGGTAGGCCAGCCCTTTCCAGTGAGAAAGCGCCCCGGTCCGGCTGACCCGTAGAGCATTGAACGCCGTGCCGCTTATGGCCAGGGCGTTGGTCGTTTTCTCCGCGTCGAGTCCGAGGGCTCGCGACACTCCCGCCGCAACCGCATACGCCCCCTGGGTGGTATGATCGAAGCCTTTGTCCCGCACGGCAGCCACATCGCTAAGCCGGCACTGGACCTGATAGGCTACGGCCAGGGCGGTCAAAAGCTCTCGCCCCGTCTTTCCGGCATATTCGGCTGCCGCCAGCACCGCCCCGAAATTATCGCTCGGATGGCACGTCTCGTTTTTGGCAAGATAGCTGTCATTGAAATCGAGATAGCGAACCAGGGCACTGTTGTAGAAAGCCGCCCGGTCAGGCGCGAAGCGCCCACCTCCGATCAGCGTGGAACTGGGACTTCCGCCGAATTCCTCGATATGCTTTCCTATGAGCTTTACCGGCTCTGCCCCCATTGCCCCGATCGCGCACGCCAGGCTGTCGAGAATCCTTAGCTTCAACTGGAGGCGCGCGGCTTCGCCAATGTCGTCGTAATCCGCCTTCGAAACGAAAGAGGCAAGTTCCTGCGCTATAGTCATCAGTGTTCCACCTCCGGGGAAAAGAAGGTCGAAAGGCTCCCCCTTAACCGGCCTTTCGACCTTTATCTTTTCGGCCTTCAATCGACCGGTTCTTCTTCCCATTCACCGTTGCGGCACACCACACACCGCCCATCCTGGCAGATCTTGTCGCCGCTCTGATACATCTGATCCATGAAGGAACACGTCTTTATCTCTTCCATTCAATTCTCCCCGCAGGGAACGCAGAGCCCCTGCTCATCGATACACTCGTCACAAACTGTGCGGTGGCACATCCTGCATTCCTGCACGGCCGTCTCCCTGTCGAAGTCCGACCCGCAGGCCACACACGAAAATTTTTCCTTCGAAGAACCATGTGTCGCCATATTCGTTTCTCCTCCCGAACCAATTTTCCGGTTATCCCCGAGCGCTGGAAAACGCTGGAATTTTTCGCTTTTCAAAATCTAACTTTGAAGATACTCATTGCCAAAATCCGGCGCACCCCCGCCTCCCTCCCCCAGAGCCATAAAAACCCGCGGTACTTGTTTAATCGCACCGGCAATGATAAATTAGCGGCGGCGCAAACGGGTAACCTGGCCTGAGCGCCGCTGCCTTTGGCGGCGGCGGGGCCATATCGATTTACGCAAACTGGCAGGGCGGAAGGGCCAGACGGCGCGGCTGCGGCGACACGCCGCCCGCCCGCAGGTGATTCATGGAAGAATGCTCCGGTTATTATCCGCTTTTTCTGTCCCTGGAAGGCAGGAGTTGCCTTGTGGTGGGAGGGGGGAGCGTTGGAGAGCGCAAGGTCGGGACTCTTCTGCGATACGGAGCCTCGATTCGGGTGGTGGCCCGGGCGCTTACGGCCGGGCTTGAGGAAAAGAGAGCCCAGGGTGCGATCGTTTGGGCCGCCACCGACTACGACAGGTCGCAGCTTGCGGGGGTAAGCCTCGCATTTGCCGCGACCGATGACATGGATTTAAACCGCACCATTGCTGCGGATGCGCGCGAGCTTGGCATCTGGTGCAACATGGCCACGGACCCGGAGTTGGGATCGTTTATCGTTCCTTCGGTTTTCGAGCGTGGAAAGCTCACCTTCGCCATATCCACCGCGGGGGGGAGCCCGGCGGTCGCCAAGCTGTTACGGCAGAAACTGGAACAGGAATTCGGTCCCGAGTGGGATTTTTTCGTCCGGCTTCTCGGAAAATTCCGGGAAACGTTTAAAGCCGCAGGAATGGAAGCATCGGGGCGGGAAGTGTTGAGCAGGCTGGCACGGCTGCCCATACCCGAATGGCTGAAGGATGGCAGGGTGGAAGAGGCTTTCGAAAAAACGGCCCAAAGCTGTCGCCCGGTTCTGAGCGAGGCAGAGACGAGGGTTGTCTGGGAAAATCTATGGAATCTCTTTTCCTGGTAATCGCAACGCTATGCTATCTTTGCGGCACCGTCGGGTACCTGGTGTATCTATTGAAAGACCGCGAGGTGCTGCACCGCATCTCCTGGAGCGTGCTTCTGGTGGGCGCGCTCTTTCACGGAGCGGCGCTTTTGATGCGCGCCATCGGCAGCGGACATTTTCCGGTCACCTCGATCCGGGAGGCGATCTCCTTTTTCGCCTGGGTGTTCGTGGTAACCTATCTGGTGATACAGGTGAAGCTCCGGCTTCGCATCCTGGGCTCTTTCGTTTCGCCGCTCGCCGTGGTTTTCATGATTTGCTCCAGGCTCCTGCCGACTCAGGCAATCCTTAAAAACAACTCTTTTACAAACGGCTGGCTGATCGTGCACGTGACAAGCATTTTTTTGGCCAACGCGCTTTTTGCGGTGCTGTTCAGCCTGGGTATCATGTATCTGCTCCAGGAAAGACACATCAAGAAAAAGAACTTCGGGTTGCTCTACGAGCGGCTCCCTTCGCTCGAACGGATAGATTCCATCGCTCACGCGTGCCTCATGTCGGGGTTCCCGCTCATGACCGCAGGTCTTATAACCGGCTTCGTCTATGCCACCATGATCTGGCGTTCGCCCTGGAACTGGGACCCCAAGGAAGTGCTTTCCGTAGTGACCTGGTTGATCTACGCCATTCTCGTCCATGAACGGCTGGCTGTGGGGTGGCGCGGGCGCAGGGCGGCCTGGCTCGCGATTCTGGGGTTTTCCGCAACCCTTCTGACATTCATCCTGGCAAGCCTTCTGCTCGCCGGCCACCATTCGGTCATTTCGGGCAATCTTTACGGATAGGAACGCATGTCTCACATTATCCTCTTAGGCATGAATCACAAAACGGCGCCCGTGGAAGTTCGGGAACAGCTCGCCGTGGCGTGCCGACAAGAGGTGAATCCTCTCCATATGCTCCCCCACCTGAAGCACGTGGAGGAGATGGTGTTTCTTTCCACCTGCAACCGGGTGGAATTTTTGTTTACCTGCTCGGCGCTTTCCGAGGGGATCGGTGAGATAAAGGCGTTGCTCAGGACTCACGTGGGTCTGCCGACCTCCATACCGCTGGACTCCTACCTCTACGTCCACAAGGACCTCGAGGCCGTAAAGCACCTGTTTATGGTCGCCTCCAGCCTGGATTCGATGGTCGTTGGCGAACCGCAGATACTGGGCCAGTTGAAGGGGGCCTATCGTTTTGCCGTCGAGTTCCGAACGGTCAGTACGCTTTTAAACCGCCTCATGCACAGAGCCTTTTCGGTGGCCAAGCGCGTGCGCACCGAGACCTGCATCGGATCCTGCGCGGGTGCGGTAAGCTATGCGGCCGTCGAGCTGGCAGCTAAGATTTTCGGGCAGGCAAAGGACAAAAAGGTGCTCCTCATCGGCGCCGGTGAGATGGCCGAGCTTGCCGCAGAGCACTTCCTGAGGCAGGGAGTGCGCAGCATCACGGTGGCCAACCGCACGCTCGAGCGCGCGGTCGAACTGGCCGCGAGGTTCAAAGCCGAAACGGTCCCCTTCAATCTGTTGCACGATGCGCTGAAGGGCGCCGATATCGTTGTGTCTTCCACCGGGGCGCCCGAGCCCATTATCGGCTACCGCGACGTGCGATCCCGAATGCGCGAGCGGCGCAACCGACCCCTTTTCTTCATCGATATCGCCGTGCCAAGAGACATCGATCCGAAGGTGAACGAGATCGACAATGTCTATGTATACGACATAGACGATCTGCAGGGAGTCATCGAGTTCAACAAGGAAGAGCGTTTGAACCATGCGCGCACGGCCGAACACATCATAAACGAGGAAACCATCAAATTCCGAAACTGGATGGAGAGCCTGAACGCGGTACCAACGATCGTATCGGTGCGTGAAAAGGCCGAGAAAATCAGGCAAAATGAACTGCGGAAGACCTTTTCCCAACTCCCCGACTTAAACGAGAGGCAGCGGGAAGCAATCGATATTCTCACCGCCTCGATCATCAAGAAACTGTTGCACGACCCTATAATGTTTCTGAAAAAAAAGGCGCAACGGGATTCTCTGGCCGTCTACATGGATTTTACGCTCCAGCTCTTCAATCTGATCGAGGGGATGGATGAGGGGGATGGCGCACAGACTGAGAGCGAACAAACCGAAGAGCCGAGCTTTCTAAAAACAGCCAAATAATAATGAGGAAATATGGCAGATATTCTGGAATTTGGAAAGAAGATGGAAACCGTGAAGTCGGAGCGCGACACCACGGTGCGCCAACTCAAGATCGAAGCCCTGCGCAAGATCTTCCAGTGCACCCGGTGCATGGTGAAGTGCTCCAAATGCGGCGCCCAGATCGAGACGCAGGAATACTCCCGCTTTGCCGCCCCCTACAGCCTGTGCAAATCGTGTCTTGAGGAATACGAAGAATATCGGGCCCGGGCCGGCGGGGAGCAAACCGACTCGGAGTGCTACTGGCGAAATGCCGCCTGGATGAAAGTGTGGGAGACCTGGCTCCAGCACCAGAAATCACTCGACCAGTACAGGCAGTCGAAGGAACTCCTCCAACTCATGGATGAAGTCGAACAGATGCTCAAAAAATAAGGCCCTAAAAGGGAATATCATCATCCGGAGCGCCCGTATTGGCGGGCAGTTCCTCCACCGCCGAACGGCCGGCAGGCCCCGAACTTCGCATCTGGTTCTGCCCGCCGGCAGCCCCTGCCCCATGCCCCTGGCCATCCCCGCTTCCCAACATTTGTATGTCCCGCGCTATTATCTCGGTGGTATAGCGCTTCTGCCCCTGCTGATCCTCCCACTGGTTGGTGCGAATGCTGCCCTCGATGTAGGCCAGGCGGCCTTTCGAAAGATAATTGCCGCAAAATTCGGCCAGCTTGCCGAAGGCCACGATGCGATGCCACTCCGTGCGCTCTTCCCCTTTGCCCTCCGCGCCCCCGGGGCCAAAATCGTTGGTGGCGAGGCTGAACTTGGCAACCGCAACCCCACCGGCACTGTACCGAATGTCCGGATCCCCCCCCAACCTTCCGACCAGTATGACCTTGTTGATAGTCCCTCTAGCCATTGTCTACCTCCCTTAAAATCCGCATGTGAACTGAAAAGCAAATAAATCCGCTCCCTATTGAACTCTTATACCACTAATCACCCAACATGAAAACCACGGCGTCCCGGCGAGCCGCCGCACCCGAATGGTCGAGTCGAAAAGCGCTGTTGCAACGAGGTTGGCAGCGCGAAAGGGCCAGACCACCCGGCAGGCGGTCCCACCGCCCGCACGCCGAAAAGAGCTTTCAAATCCGCCGGTCTGCGCTTACACTTCATCCTGGTCACGACGGCATCTCATCAGGAGGAGGATTGATCCATGAAGCTGGCGGTCATTGGCGGGGCAGGAAGACAGGCTTTAGCGGCGATATACGATTTTGTCGAACACGAATCGGTAGAGAAGATACTTCTGATAGATGTTTTCGCCGACACGCTCAAATCGAGAGTAACGTTCCTAAATTCAGACAAAATAGAATATCAAATCATAGATGCCTTAAATACGGAGGAACTGGCCAGGGCCTTGGACAGCTATGACGCATGCCTGAATTGCACTTCCCACCTGTTCAATCTTCCCGTAATGGAAGCATGCGTTCTGTCCCGGACAAACTATACCGATCTGGGGGGATTGTTCCACTGGGCAAAAAAGCAGTTGCTGCAGGACGAACGGTTCAAAAAAGCCGGCATCACAGGCATTGTAGGATCAGGTACCGCCCCGGGGATGGTGAATGTGATGGCCAGGTATGCTGTGGATAGGCTCGATAGCGTCGAATCGGTGAGAATCCTTGACGCCGCAGCCGAACCCGCAGCAGCAGAGACCGGGTTCGTTCCCCCGTATGCGTTGAATACTCTCATGGACGAATTTACGGTTAATAACTTCGAATTTCGAAATGGGGAAATGGTTGAACTGCCACCCTTTTCCGGGGAGGAGACGGCCTGTTTTCCCGACCCCATAGGGAAACGGGCCCTCTTCAACATGATCCATTCGGAAGTGGCGACGATGCCGGTTTATTTTGCCGAAAAGGGAATCCGGAACGTGAGTTTCAAGCTGGCTCTGCCCAAGACCTTTACAGAAAGGCTGCAGTTTCTCATGGAACTGGGCTTCGGGAGCAAGACTCCCATAAATGTAAAAGGAACAAGTGTTGTGCCGCGGGATGTGCTCATCGCACTGGTGGAAAAGCCGGTAGGAGACGAAGACCTCCCACCTCCTCGGGACGACGACCTCGAAAGTCTGCGGGTGATCGTTTCGGGGCAAAAAGAGGGCCGGAGCGTAACCTACCAGGTCGAATCGATGCTGCACCCCTACGAAAAATGGAACATGGCCACCGGCCCCTTCTCGGTGGGATTTCCTGCAGCAGTGACGACAAGACTTCTGGGAAGCGGACAAATAGCCGAAAAAGGCTTCTTTTCGGGAGAAGCGGTCATCGATCCGGAAACCTATTTCGCAGAACTCGCAAAGAGGGACATCCGGGTACAGGTACTGGTGACCGGGCGGTAGGACCGCCTGCCGGCTCGCCTGGCCCTTCCACGCTGCCAATCTCCTCTCAACAGCGCCTTTCGGCCCGGCAGGCTTGTCTGGCCTTCCGCGCCTTGTCATTTTTCGTAAATCGATATGGCCCCGCCGCCGCCAGGGGCAGCGGCGGTCCCGACCCGGCAGACCCGGCTCCGGCGGCTCACCTGGTTGACTCCAGGGGGAAAAAAGTTTAGAGTAAAAATTTGATAATAATCTGAAAATTCTATTTCGGTTTTTATCGTTACCTGCCTTGGCTATGGTGTGAAATGAGATTTTTGAGGTCTATCTTTTTTTATTTGGTTTTGATCCTATCGACTCTGATTTTCGGGTCTTCGGCGATCATCGGCTCCTTTGTGCACCGGGGGTGGGCGGGGCTGATGGCCAGAATCTGGGGCAACGTAAATCTTTGGGCAGCCGGGGTGAAGGTGAGGCTATCGGGCATGGAGAACTTGAACGGCGGCCCGTGCATACTGGTGAGCAATCATCAGGGGTGGTTCGATATTTTTGTGGCTCTGGGAAAGATCCCGGTGCGATTTAGCTGGCTTGCCAAAGAGGAGCTTTTTAAAATACCGGTTCTAGGCCAGGCGATGTCGCGGGCCGGCTATATTTCGATCGACCGAAGCGATCGCAGGAAGGCGATCGCCAGCATGAACAGGGTCGCCGAAGTTGTCCGGCAGGGAACCTCGGTGTTTGTTTTTCCGGAGGGCACGCGGAGCGCCGACGGAGTGATAAAGGAATTCAAGAAGGGCGCCTTCGTTATCGCCGCAAAGTCCGGGCAGCCTGTCATTCCCATAAGCATCAGCGGGTCGTATCGCATTCTTCCCAAAAGCAGCTGGATGATTCATCCGGGCGAAATCAGGTTTTCGATGGGAAAGCCCGTTCAAATTTCGGGTACCGATACTGCGAGCCGCGACAATCTGATGGAGCAGGTGCGCGAGGCGATCCGGGCCAATTTGACTTTCGAGGAAGCGGGTGGCGAAGCGGCCGCGAAAACACGAAGCACCCTTTCTGATAACGGGGGGAGCATCTGAGGCGATGTCTGAAAAATCCGACGATTCGACACTAAAAATCATCCCGCTCGGGGGACTGGGGGAAATCGGCCTCAACATGATGGTCTTCGAGTACGGCGATACCATCGCGATCGTCGATTCGGGGCTGATGTTTCCAGAAGAAGAGATGCTGGGCATCGACATCGTCATTCCCGATTTCAGCTATCTTCTGAAGAACAGGGAAAAGGTCGCGGCCCTGGTCATCACGCACGGCCATGAAGATCACATAGGGGCCATCCCGTTTCTGGTCCGCGAGCTGGCCCTGCCGATATACGGAACGGCCCTCACCCTGGCGCTCATCCGGGAAAAACTCCGGGAGCACAATCTGCTCGAACGAGTCGAGCTTATCCAGGTTGCGCCTCGCCAGGTGGTCGAGATAGGCCCCTTCAACTTCGAATTCATAAGCGTCTGCCACAGCATCCCCGACGGCGTGGCGCTGGCGATCCGAACTCCTGTGGGCGTTGTCGTCCATTCGGGCGACTTCAAGATCGACAACACCCCCGTGGACGGAAAAAGATTCGATATCGCAAGACTTGGCGCCTACGGAGAAGAAGGCGTTCTGGCCCTTCTTTCCGATTCGACCAACGTGGAGCGCGAGGGGTACACGGTTTCGGAAAAAGAGGTGGGGGTAACTCTTCGAAACGTGCTCAGGGAAAAGCAGGGAAGGGTCATGGTTGCGGTCTTTGCAAGCAATCTGCACCGCATACAGCAGCTCATCCATATTGCGCGCGAGTTGGGCCGAAAGGTCCTTCTAAACGGCAAATCGATGATTACAAACGTTCGGCTCGCGCGGGAACTGGGGTATCTCGACTTTCCCAAAGAAGACGAGATAACGATCCCGGACCTGCAGTCCCTGCCCGACTCCCGGGTGCTCATGCTCACCACCGGAACGCAGGGCGAGCCGATGAGCGCCCTCAGCCGCATGGCCTTTAACGATCACAAAAAGCTCAAGGTCCGGGAGGGGGACACGATCATTCTTTCCTCCCGGTTCATTCCGGGAAACGAGCGCACCATTCAAAACATTATAAACCACCTGTGCAGGCAGGGGGCCGAGGTCATTCACGAGCAGGTAAAGGATATCCACGTCTCCGGCCATGCCTACCAGGAAGAGCAGAAGATCCTCATAAACGTGGTCCACCCGCGCTTCTTCATCCCGATTCACGGCGAATACCGCCATCTGGTAAAACACCGGCAGCTGGCGATGTCTCTGGGAATGGCGCCCGAAAGCTGCCTGCTCATGGAAAACGGCGGCGTCATGTGCTTTAGCGCGGACTCTGTCTGCACGGACCAAAAGGTCGAGACCGGAAGAGTCTTTGTGGACGGCAAGGGCGTGGGCGATGTCGGCGGACTCGTTCTGCGGGACCGCAGGCACCTGTCTGAAGACGGCCTCGTGATCGCCTCCCTTGTCGTGAACAAGGAAACCCATGAAATTCTAAGCGGTCCGGACATCCTGAGCAGGGGCTTCATCCATGAGGAAGCAAAACCGGAAATCCTCTACGAATGCGAATGCATCATCTTCGAAAACATAGACAGGCAACTGGCGGAAGCAAAAGAACTCGACTGCACCCTTCTCCAGGAGCAAATCCGGCGCGATCTGAAGCGATTCTTCATCCGCACGCTGGACAGAAGGCCCGTAATTTACCCGATCGTGGTGGAAATCTAGGTCCCGCGTATTCACTAGTGTAAGTCCTGTTGGTCCTGTAGGTCCTATTTTTTCAGAGGCAAGAGCGATGAGTGAAAAAAAGCACGAAATTTGGGCTTTGACCATTTTCACGGTCTCGCTCCTGGTTTTTTTCAGCATCGTGTCCTACAGCTCCCAGGATCCCACGTTTTTCAACTCCCAAAACGGTTACGTAAGGAACCTCGTGGGCGGGGTCGGCGCCAATATCGCCTGGCCGCTGATCGTTCTTTTCGGGCTCGGAGCCTACGGGATTGCGATTACGGGGGTGTGGGCGAGCTGGCGCCTTTTTCGGGACTCCTCGCTCGAAGAGTTTTGGCTTCGCCTGACGGGGATCGGACTGCTCGTTTTGAGCATCATGGCGCTGGGCGCCCTGCACTGGCCCTATATCACTTTTCTGGGTCAAAGGATCGAGACGGGCGGGGCCGTGGGCAACGCGCTCGCCGGATTTCTCGAAACACGGCTCTCCATTGTGGGCTCTCACATCCTGCTTGTCGGAACGCTTTTTATCTCTCTTCTGATCTCGACTCCGCTCACGCTCGCTGCCATTGTCCGTCGGACTTCCATGGCCGCGTCCGCGGCCTGCGAGTGGTTCGCCGGGGAGATGAAGGTGGAAGGAGAAGAGAAAGAACCTGCGTTGGAGCCTGCCGCCGCTGCTCCCCTCAAACGAAAGAAGAAAAAAGAAGCGGTTACTTCTCCGCTGGTCCAGACGGAAGCTTTTCCCGTAAAGCAGGCGCGGGCTGAACCGGTTTCGACCGGACCTCTCGATATCGAACCCGGACAGTATGTGATCCCCCCACTCGCGATGCTCGACGTCTATGAGACGGAGAACGTAAAACCCGACTGGAAAAAGCTCGAGCAAAACGGCCAGGTTCTCGAAGAAAAGCTCGCCGATTTCGGCGTTCAGGGCAAGGTGGTGGGCATCAATCCCGGACCGGTCATAACAATGTATGAATACGCACCTGCGGCGGGCATAAAGATCAGCCGGATCGTCAACCTCGCCGACGATCTTTCCATGGCCCTCAAGGCGATCAGCATACGGGTGGTCGCCCCCATTCCGGGAAAAGCGGCCGTGGGGATCGAAATTCCCAATCTCAAAAGAGAGCTGGTCTCGCTCCGGGCGGTTTTGGAAAACGAAATATTCACGCTTTCCGTCGCCCCGCTCTCCATCGCGTTGGGAAAGGACATAACCGGCCAGCCGACTGTGGCAAACCTTGGCAGAATGCCTCACCTGCTCATCGCCGGGGCAACGGGAACGGGAAAGAGCGTCTGCATCAACACCCTTTTGAGCAGCCTGTTATTTAAAAACACCCCCGAAGAGCTGCGGCTCCTGCTGATCGACCCCAAAAGGATCGAGCTCAGCAGCTTTGAAGGAATCCCCCATCTGATACACCCGGTGGTGACCGATGCCAAAATGGCCACACGAGCCCTGCGCTGGGCCGTCGAGGAAATGGAACTGCGCTACAAGCTTTTGGCCGATAAAAACGTGAGAAACATCGAGAGCTACAACCGGGTTCTGGAGCGCGAAAAAACGCAAAAGAGCAAGGATGCCGAAAAGGAAAAAGAGGCCGCCTCCGATACGGCTCTTCACCACTACAAGCTGCCATACGTGGTTATCATCATCGACGAGTTGGCCGACCTGATGATGGTCGCCTCCCGAGATGTGGAAGAATCCATTACGCGCCTGGCCCAGATGGCGCGGGCAGCGGGCATCCATCTCATTCTGGCGACCCAGAGGCCCTCGGTGGACGTATTAACGGGAATTATCAAGGCCAACATTCCCACCCGCATCTCGTTTCAGGTCTCCTCGAAAATCGATTCGCGGACCATCCTGGACGGCTCGGGGGCCGAGACCCTGCTCGGGTCCGGGGATATGCTGTTTCTGCCGCCGGGTACGGCGAAGCTCCAGCGCATCCACGGGGCGTTTGTCTCCGATGCGGAAATTCTGCGCCTCACCGAACACTGGAGAGCCCAAAAGCTCCTGGAAGATCCGCTGGCCGAGCGGGTCGACTTGCGCGAG
Source organism: Deltaproteobacteria bacterium (assembly GCA_021813685.1). Classification (GTDB taxonomy): domain Bacteria; phylum Desulfobacterota; class Syntrophobacteria; order Syntrophobacterales; family Syntrophobacteraceae; genus SbD1. The sequence goes on from JAKAJS010000135.1 coordinate 44,649, forward strand.
GAAGGCGGGGCGGGCGAAATGGCCGAAGAAGAGCTCGACGAAAAATATGAGGAAGCCGTCCAGATGGTGCTCGAAACCAGGCAGCCTTCGATATCCATGCTGCAAAGAAGGCTGCGGGTGGGTTACAATCGGGCCGCACGCATGATAGAAGTGATGGAAAAGCAGGGGATCGTCTCCCCTTCGGATGGAATTAAGCCCAGAGAGGTACTCGGCAGAAGGTAGATCAGGAGCGGGAAGCGGGAAGAAAGCGGTCCCCTCCTTTTTCATGATTTCGGTGTGTCCTGGAGGAAGATGGACAACTGCTCTTGAACGACCGGAAGCAGAAAGTATGGTCCGCCCGGCGAGCCACCGCCTTGTCATTCATTTTCCGAGGAAATATGAAAAACTACAATTCGAGAAAAAACCTGTTCAGACTTTCAGATCGGA
>JAKAJS010000283.1 GCA_021813685.1 Deltaproteobacteria bacterium
TCACATGAGAAGACATCCTGCCGGCAGGGACCTGAGTGTCGATATCGGCGCGGCACCTCATGGGCCCGAAGTGCTCGAAAGATTTCCCCGGGTGGGTGTGGTCAAGCGCGCGCCCACTCCCGAAAAAGAGGGGGTAGCCTTTCTCGAGCCTCTTTTCGATAAATTCCCCATTCTTCGGCGGCACCCTCACCCCATGACCGTGCACTTCCCGATAGTGTTTATGCTCTCAGCACCCTTTTTTACGCTGCTCTATCTCATAACCGGCCGGCCTTCCTTCGATACGACCGCGTTTCATTGCCTCGCAGCCGGCCTGTTCTTCACTCCCATCGTGATGCTCACCGGTTTTGCGACCTGGCTCGTAAACTACCTGGGTCGGCCCCTTCGCCCGGTGAACATAAAGATAGCCTTTTCCATTCTCATGCTGGCCGTTTCCCTTGCCGCCTTTCTCTGGCGGGAAGCGGTCCCCTCGGTTCTCACCAACCTGCAGGGCGCCGGCTACGTATACCTGGCGCTCATTTTTTCCCTCGTTCCCTCGGTCGCGGTGATCGGCTGGAACGGGGCCAAGCTCACCTTCCCGGTGGAAAAATAAGTCCGCCGCTCTTAATGCGTGGTGTACCAGTCGAGCGTTCGTTTGAGCTCCCGGCCGGGCTCAGGCACTTCTATGTTCGGGTTGTGCAGGATCTGCATGGGGAGCAGGCCCGGCTGGTTGTAAAAATCGGCCGTATCGCCGTAGTCCATCTGGAGAACCGCTCCTTCGAACGAAACACCCCCGAAAAGCCCTCTGCTTCTGGAATAAGACAATATCTCCGAGCGGAGCAGCACGTCGGTGTCCGCTTTGGCCATCCTGCCGACCGGTCCTACGGCTATCGAAGCGTCGGCGCCCAGGGTGATTCTGCCTTCATATAATTTTTGAACACTGCGGATGCTTTTAAATATGAGAATCGCATCCGTTGACTGCACACCCGCCTGAAATCCGAAACTCGCCCCCACGATGTGGAAAAAAAGCGGGTTGCCCCAGCTGCCATCCTCATTTTTTTCCAGTACAACCCCTGTTCCATAACTTCCCGCGAAAAGGAAGCCCCCTTTTAACAGGTCGGGGAATATCCCGATCGCATGAGCCTGCCGCAAAAGATCCGAAGGGATCGCATTTTCCGGAATACCCATAAACTCCTGCATTACGGCGTTCGCCGCCTGGACTTTAGCATTCGTGTTTATGCTGGCGTTTGCCGCACCGGAGAATAGAAGACCCGAAAACAGGGCAAGAGTGAAAACGGCCAAGATGCCTCTTTTAGCCATAGGATATCCCCTTTTCTACTGCGGTTGGTTCGTTGGTGACTGTCTTGGTGGTTAGAAGATGCGCTACTATCTCACAACTGGGCGGTGCTTTGTCAAAGAAAAAAAACGAGGAGGCGGGGGGCTCGGGATGCGGGCTCACCTGAGGGCGACACTACGGGGTTCCTTCGAACACCAGCGGGTGGCTCCTCCACTCGCTGTTTCTGCCCGGATGTATTGCGCCGTTACACGTACGAAGCCGTCGGATTCGCATCTGCCTGACAATGGCCGGGAGGTTTTCCCGAAAGGCCGCTCTTCCCGCCTCCATACACTGATCGATCGAGGAAAACGCCCCCCAGGACATGTCCCCGATTTCGGGAACGATCAGCACATCGGCGAAGGATTTCCTGTGGCGGGTGAGAAGAATGCGTGTAATTTCGCTGCACCGGAAAAGGATTTCCATGGCCGATCCGGGTTCGGGGGTCATTGATGCGATCTCCAGAGTTGCATCGACGGCCAGAACAAAGTGGGCGCCAAGAGCTATCGCGGGAGCAACCGGGACATTATCGGCCCAACCGCCGTCAACAAGGGTTCGAGGCCCCACCCTGACCGGAGGAAATATGCCAGGGATGGCAATGCTTGCGGCGATGGCGCGCCTCAAAGGCCCCCGGGTAAGCACCACCTCCTCCCCGGTGTGCAGATCCATCGCCACGGCGGCAAACCGGACGGGCAGTTCTTCGATCAGCACGTCCGGAACGAGCATTCCCAGAAGCTCTTCGAGGGGTTCCGCACCCACCAGGTCCATCTGGAGCATGGTGCGCGTGTAAAAAATCCCCTGCCGGAACAGCCAGATAAAGCGGTTGAAAAATCCGTCGGGCCCCACAAACACAGCCTTCTCGTCCACGACGCTATTGGCGGCTTTCAGGAAGATTTTGTTTTCGAAAAGCTCCTTAAAGCTTCCAATGACCTTCGTCGAATTTCCGTGGAAGGCGTAGAGCCCGCCGATTACGGCCCCCATGCTCGTCCCCACTATGAGGTCGAACTTCATTTTTCGCTCGATTTCCTGGATCACCCCGAGGTGAGTCAGGCCTCGCGCCGAACCTCCGCTTAAAGCAAGGGCAGATGTAAACGGTGACATGCGGCATCCTCTTACCCGGAATGGACGGGGGAGCTTTAACAAGCGCGGGGGCCATCACCCCCTGCACCCCCACGCCGCTTTGCGGCTCATTTGATCCCTTCTCTTTGCCGTTACCCACAGGCTGGTGTATACCATAAATCGACCAAGGGAAGCAAAAGGAGCGAGCAATGGCGGAAGAACGGGTAAAAATCGCGGTCCAAAACGGAGAAGCGTTTCTTGAGGGGCTTTGGGAAGAGGGCGCAAAGGGTCGGAATGTAGTCCTCTGTCATCCCCACCCCCTGTATGGGGGAGATATGCACAATGAGGTGGTGCAGGTAATGCGGCGAACTTTTGCAATGCTTGGGTGGACGACCCTGCGCTTCAATTTCAGGGCCGGGGGCGCAGCGCAGGGAAAAAGGGATGCGCTCGACCTTCTCGATGTCGCTACATTCCTGCATTCCCGGTCAGCGGGGCCAATCGATCTTGCCGGCTACTCCTACGGGGCATGGGCGGCCATGGAGGCGGTGCAGGCGGGGCTTTGCCCCGATTCGCTGGTTCTCATAGCTCCCCCGCTTGATTTTCTTTCCTTCGAGGGACTAAAACCCCTCGAGGCGCCCACGTTGATCACCCTGGGAGAAAGCGATGAGTTCTGCTCGCAGGCCGCTCTGTCATCCTGGCTCTCTACCGGCCCGCATCCCAACCTTCAGGTCGAAATATTGCCCTCGGTGGATCATTTCTATCGGGGCGCCGAGCGGGACCTTTCGGAAAAAATAAAGGTCTTCCTCGACCGTCTGGCCTAAGCCGCTCCTAAAGCAGATTTGCGATAGAAATCACGGGCCGAACGGTTGAGAAAATCTCGGCACTCGACATGCAGGGCGTGCCCCGCACCAGGGATTTCGATCAGCTCCGCCTTTGGAAGGTGTCCGGCAAGCCAGGTAGCATTGGGAGCCGGTATCAGGACATCTTCGGCGCCCGCAACGACGAGCGCGGGAGTTGTGATTCCATCGAGGGCGTCGGTGGCATCGAAGGCAGCAATCGCCCCCAGTTGGGCCTCGAACGCATACCCGGGCTGGATCGGCGCCAGGAGCTGCAACCGGTGCTGGTCACGTATCGCCTTGGCATTTTGCGCCCGAAACCTTTCGCTGTAAAAAAGGGGCGTCTGTTTCCAGAGGATTTGCTCGCGACTGAGCCCTGTAGTGTCCAGGAGCATGGAGATGGCTTCGGGGGAGGGCGGTATCCGGGTTTTTCCGCCCGCATGGGTGCTTGCAAGAAGCATCGCCGCGAGTCTTTTCGATGCAATCCGGGCGAGTTCCAGGGCAATCATGCCCCCCATGGAAATGGAAAAAACGAAGGCCTTCTCGATGGCAAGTGCGTCGAGCAACCGCAGCGCATCCTCGGCCATCTCCGCTATGGAATAGGGTCCGAGCGGTTTTGCCGAAAGCCCCGCGCCCCGATTGTCGAAGAGGATGCACCGGTAATGATTTTTAAAAAAAGGAAGCTGGCCGCCCCACGTCCAGGTAGTCGCCCCGAGGCCGCTTATGAAAAGAAGAGGAAATCCCCGGCCGTGGATTTCATAGTAGAGTTCGATCTCTCCGGCTTTACTGAAAGGCATCTCTTTTCCCGTTCCGAGTGCAAGACATCATGGAAGACTTTCCCCGGCCAGGTCCTTCCTGCCTCGCAGCTTTATCCCCGGCCCTCTTTTCTCGAAACTATCGGCCAGAAGCCCCGTAACCACCACTCCGAGATAGGCCCCGAAGAGTACGTCGCTGGGGAAATGCGCACCCACTACGACCCGGCTCGCCAGCACCGCAAGGGCAAAAATCAGGAGCGCGTACTGAAATCTGCCCCCGACCAGATACACTCCGTAGCACAGTGAGCCTATGGTGTTCGCGTGGCCCGAGGGGAAGGAATTGTAAATATATTTGACCGTAAAGGGCCTAAAGCCGTAGAAGCCTTTGGATAAAAGAAGGCCCGGCCGACTTCTTCCTACAACCACCTTGATCAGGTCGTTCGCAAGCCCCGAGACGGCAACGGCCAGGAACAAAAAAGCGGCCGCATTGGCCAGAAGCTGGTTTCTGCGAAGGAAGCGAAAATAGATAAAGCCGGCAAATGTCGCCACCAGGTAAGGGGTAGAGATGCCGAACCGGGTCAAAAAATTAAATATCTCTTTTGTCCCGGGCCCCAGGGAGGCACAAAACAAAGCCGCGCGTACATCGAAAATCTCATAGCTGGTTATGCAGGCTGCAACGACCGCTAGAGGCAATACTGCAGCCTGCCATCTGCTCCCGATCAATGTCAGTTTTGGTTTTCCTCTTCCTTCTGTACGTACGAAGTGCACTCCCTGCAGGTAAACCCGCTCCACATCCCCTTGGCGGCTTTATCCAGGCAATCGTCGTAATGCGGACAGGCAAAATTGCGCACACCCTTGCCTTCCTTGCACATGGTGGGATACGGACCCTCCTTGTTCACCTTCTCGAGCTGAGCACACTGTCCGCGAGAACCTTTCTCCTTAGCCATGAACGATAGACTCCCGATCGATGCGCGCCGGTCCTCACGGTCGAGGCGCATTCGAAACAAAAAAGAACGAAAAACCGGAATTGCCGATCGAAGGCCTGCAGCCACAATCGGCGACTCGAAATCAGACGATTGGTTCCGGCTCATTATAAACTTTTCTCTTTACAATGTGACCAGATCAGGCGGTATTTATCAAAAAAATATCCGCCGGACCGATCAGATATAGTTGAAACGCCTTGGCTGTCAAGCAGAAAAACGGGACTAGTGCAGCAGTTTCCACAACTGGTCGGCTTCCGACCAGATCCGCTCCATGCTCTTGTGGTACCCGCCCCATTCCTCCTCGGAGATAAAGAGCCTGCCGCAACGGGAACGCGTTAGCTTTTCATCGAGCGCTTCCGGATGCTCCCGGGATTGTGCGAGCGTATCCACCAGGCAAATCAGGGTAGCTTCGGCCTCATAGGCTCCGCTTTTTTCCGGGGCGTGATGGAAGGCGGCAACGGCCTTGAAGGCTTCCGGAAAACCCCGTTGCGAGGCCAGGTACCAGCCCATCTCCGCGTGCGAAAGCCCGTAGCGGACCTCAACCCACCAGGGCGGCGTCTTCATTCTCGCAGCAGTTTGAAAAAGCGCCTCGAATTGCTCCCCGAAGCACTCCGCCATGATCACCCAGCCGATGTCATAGACCAAGGCCAGCAGGAACGCTTCCTCCACCTTGATCCAGGGACGCTTTCCGGCCATTTCCACGGCAATCTTTGACGCTGCGAAAGAACGCTTCCAGATCACCTCCCGAAAGGCCTCGCCCATTGGCCCCCCGCTCGCAGCCTTGTCCAGCATCAGGTTGAAAAGACACATCCATCTCACCTTATCCAACCCCAGCAAACCTATTACTCCCGGAAGCGTGCCTACCTTTCCGCGCCGCCCATAACAACTTGAATTGGCATTCATGAGGAGGTTTGCCGCCAGCGAACAATCGTAGCCGATGATGCTTTCCAGTTCTTCCGCGGTATCGATTTGGGCGTGAATGATTTCAAGCATTCGTCGGGAATTGACCAAAGGCGGCAGCACTTTTACCTGCAATACCCTGTTGTACATTTCTTTATCGAAGGCAATCGCGCTCATCGGCACCATTTCAACGTAGCGGCAATGCGAAAATTATTCTGTCGCCCCGCTTCGAACAGGTTGGGGAGGACAATCCAAACAGAGGTATGCGGAAATTTTGATGCTTGAAATCGGGCTTGGCTATATTGGGATATGGTGTTTCTGTCAAGGGGGAATTGGAACCTCACAATTAAGTATAAGCGTTACTCTATACCAAGCGATTAGCTCAAAAATTCAGGTGCATAAATGAGGCGCACCGAGTACTCGCAATGGACAAAAAATGGGAAAAAGCGAGTGCGTAAAGTTCCGGCAACGACTCCCTCCGGGCGACTGGGCACCTCCCCCTGCAGTGTATTCAAACGGTATTTGTGTCGGAAAAGTTAACGTATTTTTTCGCATAGGGAAAATATTGCATTTTACAGTACCTTGAATTCATCAGCTCTTTGAGTCCCGGGGCAGAGAACCGGCTTTGTTCCATTTGACCGGAATGCGGTGAGCCTCTTGTCGGGGAACCCACCGTTCCCCCGCCGTTTGGGGGTATGGAGGCAAAAATATGAGCTGCAACGATTTTGAACGCATAACTTTTGGCGGAAGCCGCAGGTTTCCGGGCCTGCTTGCGGCGCTGTCCGATGTCTACTATATCGTTAATCACATCGTCATGATCGAACCTGTGGGGCCTGGTGCGGAGGTGGCCAGGCTCATCGCTGAGTCGCAAAAAAGCAGCGCTCGCAACCATTCGCACAAAAAAAGCAACTCTTTTGAATTCCAAAAGCAGGGAGAGTCGTCGGCCCCCTGTGCCGCTTACGCCTAAAGGCCTCCCGGAAAGACTCCTGTCCGATCCCCCCTTTTGAATGAGCACCGCAGTTTTTGCGGAGGAAAATCCCAGTTCCGCCTGAGACAGATTTTTGTGGCGGTATTCTCTGCGCGTATCCGTAGCGGGGTTTTTCAAAAAGCAACCGTTGAGACAAAGACCGGACGCCAGGGCAAACGGGCGCGGGGTGTCCCGATCATGGAGGCCAGGATGAACGAAGGCTGTTTTGCAAAACAGGAGCGGGAAGCGAGGGGCGGGAAACCGGAATGGGAGGGGGGCTTTCATGACGTGAAAGCGGTCCTGTGGGGCGTGGAAAGCCTTATTGCGCTTTTGACCGGGATCTTTGTTCTTTGCGGGCCGGTCTTGGCGGGGAATGCGTCCGGGGCTGCCGCGGGTAAGGAAAGCAGAGTTTTTAGGACATCCAACGTCGCAGAATCGAAAAGAGTTGCACCAGATTCGCTTCCGGGCGCTTTGCAAAGTGTTCTGTCCGAAACGCTTGGGGCAAGCGACCAGCAATACCGGGTAACCCGTTCGGGTGCAGGATACCGGGCCGCCAACAGCCCAAACCGACTCACAGCGACAATTGGTCCGAACGGTTTCAGTGTCCATTCGGGATCGAACGTCTGGGGGCTGCGGCTCACCGCCTGGGGAGCGGGAAGCAGGCTCAAAAGGGTCGCACAGACCGCTGGAGCGGTCTGTGGGTCTAACCGAGTCGTCATAGATAGAGGCGGTATAACGGAGTGGTGGATAAACGGCCCTCTTGGGATCGAGCAGGGCTGGAGCGTCGCCGGGCGACCACATGCGGGGAAAAACCCGGGGCGGCTCGCTCTGGTCCTGCGGCAGACGGGGAACCTGCGGGCGCGAGTTCTTTTGCACGGCAGGGCTCTTGGCGTTTCAAACAGCACCGGGTGCGAAGTCCTGCGCTACGCGGGCCTTACGGCTTATGACAAAAACGGCAGACAACTTCCGGCGCGCTTTGAGACGACGGCAAAGGATGTGCGCGTGGTGATCGACGACACGAGGGCTGTCTACCCGGTATCTATAGACCCATGGGTGCAGGCGGCCAAGCTCACGGCTTCGGATGGGGCCTCCATGAACTGGATGGGAATGTCGGTGGCGGTGAGCCAGGACGGTTCAGTCGTTGTGGCCGGGGCCAGTGGAGCAACGGTTGGGAACAATTCTTCCCAAGGCGCGGTGTATGTGTTCAAAGAGCCGGCCTCGGGCTGGGCGAACGGGATTCAGGTGGCCAGGCTTACCGCATCGGACGGGGCCGCCAAAAATGGACTGGGATATTCGGTTGCGGTGAGTTCGGACGGAGCAACCGTTGTGGCCGGGGCGCCCTACGCAACGGTTGGGAGCAATCCCTCCCAGGGTGCTGTCTATGTATTTACGGAGCCGGCTTCGGGGTGGGCGAGCGAGACCCAGACGGCCAGACTCACCGCATCCAACGGCGTCTCCGGAGATGGCCTGGGGGAGTCGGTGGCTGTTGGCTCAGATGGGGCTACCATTGTGGCCGGCGCCTATGAAGCCAGTCAGCCGGCGGGGAGCAAATCCGCGCAGGGGGCCGTGTATGTGTTTACGCAGCCGGCTTCCGGATGGTCCGACGGGACCCAGGCGGCCAGGCTCACCGCCTCCGATGGCGCCCCTTCGGATTGCCTGGGGTTTTCGGTGGCGGTGAGTTCCGACGGGGCAACCGTTGCGGGCGGAGCATACGGTGCGAGTAGCCCGGTAGGGAGCAATTCCGCGCAGGGGGCCGTGTATGTATTCACCCAGCCGGCCTCCGGATGGTCCGACGGGACCCAGACGGCCAAGCTCACTGCATCGGATGGCGCTCCCTGCGACTACCTCGGGTATTCCGCCATGGTGAGCCCGGACGGGAAAACGATCGTCGCCGGGGCGCCCTACGCCACGGTGGGGGACAATTTCGCACAAGGGGCGGTGTATGTATTCATCCAGCCGGCCTCCGGGTGGGCCGACGGGACCCAGACGGCCAGGCTCACCCAATCCGATGGCGCCTCCGGGGACACCTTCGGGGCATCGGCTGCGGTAAGCCTCCACGGCGAAACGGTGGTGGCCGGGGCACAGTATGCAAAAGTGGGTGTCAATTACGTACAGGGAGCACTCTATGTGTTCGGCCGGCCCTCTTCCGGTTGGGCCGACGGGGTCGAGACCGCCAAGCTCACCGCTTCCGATGGCCAGTCAAGCGATTACCTGGGTGGGGGAGTCGCGCTCAGCGGTGATGGTGCGACCGTTTTTGCCGGAACACCCGGCTCGAGTGTGGGGGGCAATTACGCACAGGGCGCCGTGTATGAATTCCAAACGGGCCTTTCCAAGGTCAATGGTGCCTGTGGAAACAGTAATAACGGTCTTTTCGGCTCGACCCCCACCTCCAATCTCTGTAGCAGTGGTACGGTGAGCAGCGTCACAACAGGTACCGGATTTTGCAACTGGACCTGCGCAGGGCTAAACGGCGGGACCAATGCGAGCTGTTCGGCAGCACTCATTGTCCAGGGCGCCTGTGGAAGCAGTAACGGGGCTGCATTCCGTTCCACCCCCACGTCGAATCTATGCGGCAGCGGCACCGCTACCACCCTCAAAACTGATGCAGGGGGCTGGAACTGGACCTGCACGGGGTTAAACGGAGGAACGAGTGCAAGCTGCTCGGCCAATCTCATTGTCGACGGTGCCTGCGGAAGCAGCAATGGCGGCACCTACACTTCCGCCCCCTCGACCAATCTTTGCGGGAGCGGGACGGCTTCCCCGGTGACCTCGACCACGGGGGCCTGCAGCTGGAGCTGCTCGGGTCTAAACGGCGGAACGAACGCAAGCTGCTCGGC
>JAKAJS010000051.1 GCA_021813685.1 Deltaproteobacteria bacterium
CCGATCTGGGGAATCATTCCCCCGCGTTTTTATCTTTCCGTTTTTTCCCCTTGTCTCGTCTTTCTACAGCCATCCCTTTTTCAGCCAATACCGGTATTCCCAGGGCCACTGATCCTGCCTTTTGACCATCAGTTGTCGGAAATAGCTGCGCCGGGCTTCTATTTCCCTTCTCTGCTCCGGAAACTCTTTTTTGGCCGCTATTGCTTCGACCAGATGCACACCGAGTTCCCAGGCTTGCACGCCCGGGGCCGAACCCGGTTTTACCGGGCCGTCTTCGAGGGTGCAGCCCACTTTGCCAACGCACTGGGCGCCCAGCCGGGAGATCAGCCGCTCGAGGTAGGAAGCGGTCTCTTCGTGGCCGGATCCTCCCGCGGTGGCGATCGCAGCACCGTATTTTCCCTCCAGCCTCAAACAGTGAATGGCGTTTGCGAGGCGGTCGATGAACAGTTTTAGCTGGGCCGTGACGTGATAGATGTAGACGGGGCTGCCCAAAACGATGCCGTCGGCGAAGAGCATACTCCTGAATATCGCGTTGAACTCGTCTTTTTGCACGCACTCACCGAGATGATGGCAGCGATCGCAGGCCACGCAGGGGCCAAGCTTGAGCCGGGCCACGTCGATATACTCGGTTTCGGCGCCGCGTTCCTCTGCCGCAGCCAGGGTCCTCTGCACCAGCCAGGCGGTGCGGCTGTTGTCTTTCCTCGGGCTTCCACACAGGCCAAGAATCTTCATGCGCATCCCTCTTGCTTCGGGTATTCGGGCAAAGCTTGCAAATGAAAGCATGCCGGCAGGAAAGAACATAATAACACCTCCACGCTGCTCTGAAAAGGAGCGGGAAGCGAGGAGCGGGAAGCAGGAAGAAAGGCGCACCCCGGGAACCTTTCATTGATTCGGGTGTTCCGAGCGAACATGAAGGACCGCCGGGAAAATCGTTTTTGACCCTGATTTCGAATTGATCTTGACTGTTTCTTCGCCCTGGTTTATCTATTCTCCGGTTGCAGCTGGACGCCGGATTGAGACCCTTTCGGCTTTTAGGGCTGCAAACGAAAATCTCCGAGGGTCTTACCGGATTCCGAGAGGTTTTATCTCAGCCCGCCACAAGCGGGCTTTATCTTTTTTGAGGGAGAGCACACATGAGAAAGGGCCTTTCGCTGGTCATGCTCGCCATTATCGTACTCATTGTGCTCTATGGCACGGTGTGTCTCTTCCTGGGCAACTTCGTGGGCGCCTACGCAACTTTGCCTTTCCTTTTCATTTATTACGTCTGGGTTGTAGCCGTGAAGCGCCGAAAGAGCCGGGAAGAAACAACCGAGGACAAGGAACCGGGTGAGTCGAACCCCACGCGCTGATTTGGGACCGCCTCTGATGAAGCTTCCCTTTTTCGACCGTCTGCGAATTCGACTGGTCCTTCTGGTGGCATTGGCAATCCTGCCTTCCATGCTGATGGTGGCCTGGATGGGCATGGAGGAATACCGCAACGCCGAGGCGCGGGTTGGCGAAGAAGCGAGGCGCCTGGTCCACCTTGCCGTCGCGCAGCAGGCGCAGATGCTGCGGGATGCGGGTCTGCTGCTGGAGTTCCTTGCGCATAGCCGGGAAGCGCGGAGGGGGGATATCAACACCCTGGCCCGGGACATGGCCCGGCACGCAGAGCGGTTTCATGCATACAACCTCGGCATAGTCGTTCCGAACGGGAATCTGCTCGGAAGCCTGCTCCCCCCCGGCGCTCGCCTCAACGTCTCCGATCTCGTCTGCTTCCGTAAAATTCTTCGAGGCAAGGAGACCTGCGTAAGTAGCGTCACGACCCGCATTTCCGGCAAACCCGCCATCGTGCTGTTCTATCCTGTTCTGGACGATGCGGGGGGGGTGCGCCTGGTGATGTTTGCCGCCATCCACTTCGCCTGGCTCGATGAATTCGCTCTGGGTGCCCGTTTGCCCCAAGGCGCCACTCTAACCGTATGGGATAGCCGCTCTACTGTCCTTGCCCGTCAGCCCGCGGCAAGCAAATGGGTTGGAAAAGATTTTGCCGCCTTACTCCGGTTCACGTCCCTGATCGCGCGGGGCAAAAGGTTGAGCAAAATGATGGGCCTGGACGGCACGCGCCGCATATACGCCTTTGCCCGCCTGGCCAGGACCCGGGAGGGAAGCCTTTTTTTAAGCATAGGCATTCCTTCGCAAATCCCGGGGGTTGAACTCGGGCGTCTGTTCTCCTATATCTGCCTCCTGACTTCCCTGGCAGGCGTCGCTTTTATTGCCGCCTGGATGTTCGGGGAGGTTTTTATTCTCGATCATCTCGACCGGCTCCTTGGCTGTGCAAAACGGATCTCTTCGGGAGACCTGGGCGCCCGGGTCGGCATGCCGCGCCCTTCGGGAGAACTCGGGGAACTGGCCGGGGCCTTCGACCGGATGGGAGAAGCCCTCGAAGAGCGCGAGAAGCAACACCTCGAGACCGAGGAGGCCCTCCGGCAGTCGGAAAACCTCTACCGGACAGTCTTCGAGACCACCGGGACAGCCATGCTTCTCGTGGAAGAGGATACGACCATCTCGATCGTTAACAAACAATTTGAAGAGCTGCTGGGCTATCGCTCCGAGGAGGTCGAAGGCAAGAGTTGGGCGGATTTTCCGCATACCGCGGACGATTGCATAATAATGGAAAACCATCGGCTGCGCAGAGTCGCTCCCGATGCGGCCCCCAAGCAGTATGAAGCCCGGTTGCTGGACAGGGACGGGAATATCAGGGATTTTCTTTTTACCGTCGATCTGATTCGCGGGACGGGGACCAGCGTGGCCTCGCTCATGGACATAACCGCCTGGAAAAAAGACCGGACTGTTCTGGAGAAAACGCAGGAGGAACTGCGTGCCCTTTCCGCAAAGAATCTGACCCTGCAGGAAGCGGAACGGGAAAAACTGGCCATGGAACTCCATGATCGAGTAGGGCAAAACCTGACGGGTTTGAGCATCAACCTCGCCATCATGCGGGGCCTGGTTGGGCCGGAATGTTTGAAACGGATGGAATCCAGGCTCGTGGACGCCAAGGGGCTGGTAAGCGATACGATGCGATGCATACGCAACGTCATCTCCGAGCTTCATCCGCCCGGGCTCTCCGAATACGGCCTCTCGGCGGCGCTTGCCCACTACTGCGAAAAACTGGCGGCAAGAACGGAAATGAGAATCTACGCCGAGTGCAGGGAACTCCCGGTGCGTCCCTCCAAAGAGGTGGAAATCGCTCTTTTTCGCATCGCACAGGAAGCCCTGTGCAACGCTGTCAATCATTCGCGGGCCGGTTCGATCCGTCTCGGCGTTCAGATGGAGGGGTCAAAAATCGTTATCTGTGTTAGCGATGACGGGATCGGTTTCGATCCTGAAACCGATTTCGGGAAAAATGACAGGTTTGGTCTGGCGGGCATGAGGGAGCGGGCTGCGGCGATCGGCGCCGCATTTCGGGTTGACTCCGGTCCCGGGGAAGGTGCCGTCGTTACGGTCTGCTTTGAGGTATGAGGCAATGTGCATACGGGTGTTTCTGGCAGATGACCACGCAGTTGTAAGAGACGGCCTCAAGATGTTGTTGGAGGCCCGCGCCGACATTCAGGTGGTCGGCAGTGTCGGGGACGGTCGTGCTGCCTTGCGACTGATCCCGGAGCTGGCGCCTGAAATCGTGATCATGGATATCTCGATGCCGGGCCTGGATGGGATCGAGACGACCATACAGCTCCAAAAGATCTGCCCCGATGCCGGAATCATCATCCTGTCGGTGCACTCCTCCTCGGTACACATTTTACGCGCCCTGCGCGCGGGAATTCGAGGCTACCTGGTCAAGGAATCCGCGGGCGACGAAGTGGTCGATGCGGTCTATGCGGTGCGAGCGGGCGACTATTATTTCAGCCGGGCGATCACCGAAAAGGTGACCAACGACCTGCTCGAAAAAGGGGAAGGCTCTTCCGGGATACCCCTGCTGGAGCTTTTGAGCGCGCGGGAAAGGGAGGTGCTCTGCCTGCTTGCCGAAGGTAGGACGAACCAGGAAATTGCAGCAGAACTGTTCATATCGGTGAAAACGGTCGAGACCTACCGCAGCAGAATGATGCAAAAACTCGGGCTGCGCGATTTTGCAAGCCTGGTGAAATTTGCTATCCGCCATGGCCTGACGACCCTGGGCGAGAACGGCTTTCAGGGGTGACCCGACCGTCATGGCGATAAAAATCGGCCCCCCCTGCATAAATCAAGGTTTCCCGACAGAAAGTTTTACGCATTCGGTGTATTTTGGCCCCATCTCCATTGCTTAATTCCTCCCAAGATTTTTATTCCTGTTGAACACGCGCTCCCGGCGAGTTCGGGGGGGGCGTCCGGCCTGCAATTGAGATAATGCACACAGGGTGGAGGGTGAACGACCGAATGTGTCTGAAGAAGGTGAAACTGCTCCTCGTATCGGATGACAGCGCCACGGTTGGCGCCATTACCGATTCCCTCTCGGGATGCAGCCTGCTCGCCCTGAAAATCGAAATTGCCGCCAATGCCGCCTCGGGACTTCGCAAAATGGGCCGCGAACTATTCGACATCTGCCTTGTGGATAATTCTTTGACCGAGACCGAATCGAACTATTTCCTGACCAAAATGGCCGACGAATATCGGAATACCGCGCTGGTGATCGTCGATGCTTCCGAAAAGGGCCATTCGCCTCCCGGTTCGCACACGCCTGTGGACGGTCGTATCCTGCTGAACGACCACAGGGCCTCTCCGGTGCGGCACAGGCCCCCATCGGTCGAGAGCCGGCTTCTTGCGGCCCTGCTCTCCTGCAAGGAAAGGGAAATCAACTGCAAGACCGTGCTGACCGAAGAACTGAACACCGCTTTAAAGGTTGTCACCCAGACAGTTGGAAAAGATGTGTTCGAAATCGAGGAACGAATGCAGATGAACCTCAAACTGCTGGTGTTCCCCTATATCGAGCAACTGAAGAGTACCAGGCTGCAAAAAGGGCAAAAGTGGCTCATCGAGATTCTCGAGAGCAATATACGGAAGATATTTTCACCCTTTTTGAAAAACCTTCTCGCCCAGTCGCCTCAACTGAGCTATGCCGAAAGCAGGGTGGCCGACCTCATAAAAGAGGGCAAAAGCAGCAAGGAAATAGCGACCATGCTCGGCGTCTCGGAAAAGACGATCCTCACGCACAGGTTTCACATCCGGACAAAATTAGGCATAAAAAACAAGGACGTAAGCCTCATGTCCCATCTGATGTCTCTCCAGTAGGCGCGCCCACCACTGATATTCCCTCATCATTTTCCGCAATACTTTTCAGTATCAAGCCGGGCGTCTTTCTGCCGACCTTTAACAGGGAAAGCATCCGGCGATTTTACGTTTTTGAACCCGTCCCCCTTTCCAGGTGGCGCCATAATGGCTTTTTGTCGTTCGATTTTTGCCTCATGGCCTGTTCGAAAAAAATTGCTCGCCGTTTCCATGATCCTGTTTCTCGGCGTCAGTGCAGTCATTCTCTCTCTGGGGTTGGAAAAACGAAATGAGTCGATCGAAAAGGCCAGGGAGAGCGCGCTGCTGATTGTAGACGGGGTGGCGGTCCGGCAGAACGCCAGGGCCACGGGGGCCCGGTGCCTGCTTAGCGCCCTTGCCGGCGACTCCGCTGTTAAAAGGCGTGAGGCCGCGTTCTGCAATGATTTATTCAGACAACTGCATGCACTGTACCCGTTTTTTACGGTCATAGAAGCAGCGACGAGCAAAGGCGTGGTTTTCGCCTCCTCGGCGAGCTCGAGGATTGGAGAGGACCTGTCGGGCCGCAGGGACGTGGGGGATGCCATGCAGTATGGCCGGTTTTCCGCCGGCGATCTGAGTGTCCGAGGGGCGGACGGGGGCCGTTCGATCGACTTTTCCTACCCTGTTCTGGATAAACGCGGCGAATTGATTGCGGTTCTCACTGCGGGGTGCGAGGTCGGCGGTCGCGCGGATTTCGATTATCTCGAGAGGATGCATCCGCCCGCGGGCTTTTCAATACATTATGCGGATCGCAAAGGTATTCGAATCCGGAGACCGCCTGCCGGCAAGGCGGCTCCGCCGGGCAGTTCTCCTGAAGTCACCAGAGTCGAACTGATCCAGGGGAAGTCGGACCGGGGACTTTTCGAAGAGACCGGAAGCGACGGGGTGCTTCGCATTCACGCCTTTGCAGGGCTGCGGTTGGAACAAAACGCTCCTCCCTGTTTGTATATCATCGGAGATGCACCGGTAAGTGCAATCGCCGCACAGGCCGACCGCGCAATAGCAGTGGAGCTGCTCGCCGCGGGAGCGGCCTGCGCCCTGCTCTTCGCTCTCACCCTGTTTTTCGGAGATCTCTCCATTGTCCGGCCTATCGCAGAGCTTACTGCTGCAGCACAGCGACTGGGGCGTGGCGAGGAAAGCGGCCGAACCGGCTTGCCTCACATCGCCGATGAGTTCGGCAGACTTGCCGAGGCCTTCGATTCCATGGCGGAACTGCTTGAGAAAAAAAACGTCGAACGGCAGAACGCGCAGGAAGCCTTGATCAGAGCTTACGCGGAATCCGAAGCCCTCGTGCTGGAGCGCACCTGCGAACTTTCGAGCTCCAATGCAGCCCTGAGAGCCGAAATCGCTGAACGCAAACTGGCCAAAGAAGATAGAAAGCTTCTCACGGCCGCGTTGGAGCAGAGCGCGGATGCCATTCTCATTACGGATACCGGTTGGATCATCCGGTACGTCAACCCGGCTTTCACCGGGATGACCGGCTATGAAGGCGCCGAGGCGATCGGCCGGCACACTCGGTTTCTGAAAAGCGGTCTGCACAGCCGCGCCTTCTACGAGGGGATTCAGGAAACGCTAAGCGCGGGGCGCGTGTGGTCCGGATACGTCACCAACAGGAAAAAGGACGGTTCTTTCTACGAAACCGAGGCGAGCGTCTCTCCGGTTCGAAGCGAATCCGGGACCGTTATAGGCTTTGTGAGCGCCCATCGAGATATCTCCCTGCGGCTTAAGCTCGAAAAAGAACTTCGACAGGTGCACAAAACGGAGGCCCTCGGCACTCTGGCGGGGGGCGTAGCTCACGATTTCAACAACATTTTGGCAGCCATGCTCGGTCATGCGGAAGCGGCCCTGGGTAAGCTTCCACAGGATAGTCCTGTGTGCGAAAATCTTGAAAACGTGCTCAAAGCCGGCACGCGCGCTGCGGACCTGGTAAAGCGCATTCTCGCCTTCAGTCGGCGGGCGGAGCATTCGCGTCGCCCCGTGGCAATCGCCTCTCTTGTAGCGGAAACACTCACGCTGATGAGCCCCACCTTTCCTGCAAATATCGAAATTCGCGCCGACCTGCCCCCCTGTTCCGACAAGATGGTTATAGAGGCCGACCCGACCGAAATTCAGCAGGTGCTGATCAATCTTTGCACCAATGCGGCCCATGCCATGTCCAAAGCCGGAGGGGTTTTGCTGATCGGACTGTCCGGAGTTGTCGTTTCGCCCTCGGGGGAGTTCGAAGGTTCGCACCCCGTGCCCGCTTCGGATCAGCCCCTCCCGCCCGGGCACTATATATGTCTGGCCGTGAGTGATACGGGCAGGGGGATCGACCCTGAGATCCTGGAAAAAATCTTCGATCCCTACTTCACCACCAAACCGGCCGATGAGGGCACCGGGCTTGGCCTCTCGGTTGTCCGGGGAATTGTACGGTCTTACGGGGGGAGCATTACGGTTTGCAGTAAACCGGGCAACGGCGCCACCTTCACGGTCTTTCTGCGTGCCGTAGACGCTTGAGCCTACCTGTCCGGCAAATTGCCTTATTTTAGTTTCCATTTAAAATCTAAAATAACATTGCAGTGTATTTTAGATTCCTCTGTATGGAGTGGGCCCGGTTGTTTGGGCGGGCTGATGGGTAGAGGTTTAGGGTCTATGTGTTGCGTCCACACATAAAAAGGGCTTGCGGAAAAACCGCAAGCCCTCGAATTTTCTGGCGGGGTGGAAGGGACTTGAACCCTCGGCCTCCGGCGTGACAGGCCGGCGTTATAACCAACTTAACTACCACCCCTATGATTGGATAGGCGGAACAGGGCTCGAACCTGTGACCCTCGGCTTGTAAGGCCGATGCTCTCCCAGCTGAGCTACCCGCCCGAAAACTTACCTTCCCCGAGTGAAAAGGGGAGGACAGGCCCAGCGCCCCTCATGTCCCGAGAAGATGCATTATCGATCAAGTCGCCTTGCGTGTCAAGTATTTTCACCGCCCATTTTTGCGATTCGGCGGGACACGACTACGTGTCCCGCCCGCCCGTCAGTGGGGGCGAATTTCGTCGGTCGAAGGCTCCTTGGGCAAAATGACCGGAGTTTCGACTTCGGATTCCTGGAATACTTTTCCCGGCTCCTCGGTGGCCAGGGCGAACTTGAGCACATCGTCCATGTGCGTTAACAGCTCTATGTTTACTTCCCGCAGGATCTTTTCCGGGATCTCTTTCAGGTCCTTGGCGTTATCCTTGGGGATGAGCACGGTTTTTAACAGCGCCCTGTGGGCGGCAAGGATTTTTTCCTTAAGCCCGCCGATGGGGAGCACCCGGCCACGCAGGGTGATCTCGCCGGTCATCGCCAGGTCGCTGCGCACGGGGATCTTGCTCAGGGCCGAGACAATCGAGGTGGCCATGGTGATCCCGGCCGACGGGCCGTCTTTGGGGATGGCCCCCTCGGGGACATGGACGTGAATATCGAGGGTTTGGTGGAAATCGGGGTCAAGGCCCAACTCCTTTGCGCGGGAGCGCACGTAGCTTAGGGCCGCCTGAGCCGATTCCTGCATGACCTCGCCCAGTTTTCCGGTAATGGTCACCTTGCCCTTGCCGGGCATGGTCGCGGTTTCGATTCCCAGTATATCGCCTCCGAACTCCGTCCAGGCCAGACCCATCGCCAGTCCCACCTCGTCTTTTTCCTCGGCGCGCCCGTAATGGAATTTGGGAATTCCGAGAAACTCCTGGATGTGGTCTTCGGTAAGCTCCACCCTGGTCTCGGGGCCCTTGCGCACGACTTCCTTGGCCACCTTGCGGCACACCGAGCCGATTTCGCGCTCGAGGTTGCGCACCCCGGCCTCCTTGGTGTAATGGCGGATGATGTAGAGCAGGACCTCATCGGGGAAGTCGATGTTTTCGGCGCTTATGCCGTTTGCCTGCGACTGCTTTTTGATGAGATAGTTTCGGGCGATATTGAGTTTGTCGTACTCCGTGTAGCCGGTGAGCTGAATGATCTCCATCCGGTCGCGAAGAGGTGCGGGGATGGAGTGCAGAGTGTTGGCCGTCGTAATGAAGAAGACCTCGGAGAGATCGTAGTCCAGGTCCAGATAGTGATCGTTGAAGGCGAAATTCTGCTCGGGATCGAGCACTTCGAGCAGTGCGGCCGAAGGGTCGCCGCGAAAATCCATGCTCATCTTGTCGATCTCGTCGAGGCAGAAGACGGGGTTATTGCTCTTTACCTTCTTCAGACACTGGATGATCTTGCCCGGAAGAGCCCCGATATAGGTCCGCCTGTGGCCGCGGATTTCGGCCTCGTCGCGCACCCCTCCCAGCGAGAGGCGAATGAAGTTGCGGTTCATCGAGCGTGCGATGGAACGGGCAAGGGAAGTCTTCCCCACACCCGGAGGGCCGACGAAGCAAAGGATGGGGCCCTTTATCTTCTTTACGAGCGCCTGTACGGCCAGATACTCTATAATCCTCTCTTTGGGCTTTTCCAGACCGTAGTGGTCCTCATCCAGGATGCCGGTCGCCGCGTCTATGTCGATCTTGTCCCTGGTCTTTTCATACCAGGGAAGCGACAGAATCCAGTCGATATAGTTTCGCACAACTGTCGCCTCGGCGCTCATCGGCGACATGAGTTTCAACTTTTTGAACTCGGCGCGCACCTTGGCCGCCGCCTCCGAGGAAAGCTTCTTTTTGCGTATGCGCTTTTCGATCTCTTCGAGTTCGGACTTGAAATCGTCCTTTTCTCCCATCTCCTTTTGGATGGCGCGCATCTGCTCGTTCAGATAGTACTCGCGCTGGGTCTTTTCCATCTGCTTTTTGACCCGCCCCTTGATGCGCTCCTCGGTTTCGATGATCTCGATTTCCGAGCGGATGTGGCCGAAAAGCTTTTCGATTCGCTGGGAGACATTGAGGGTCTCCAGCAGCTTCTGCTTGGTTTCGAGCTTGAAGGGCATGTAGGAGGCAACGGTATCGGCCAGCCGGGAGGCCTCGTCGATGGTCGCAACCGTGTCGAGAATCTCCTGGGTGATCTTCTTGTTATGCTTCGAATAGGCCTCCAGCGAGGACTTTACCCCCCGCATGAGCGCCTCGACTTCCACCGAGCGGTCCTTGGTTTCCTCGATCGCTTCGAGTTGGACCACGAAATGATCGGGATGCGGGACAAAGCTCAGGATTCTGGCCCGATAGTCGCCTTCGACGAGCACCTTGACGGTTCCGTCGGGCAGGCGAAGGATCTGCAATATATTGGCTACCGTGCCCATGCGATAGATATCCCCCTCGCCGGGCGTATCGGTTTTCGCCTTGGTCTGGGCGGCCAAAAAGATCTTTTTGTCCGCACCCATGGCTTTTTCCAGGGCATTTACCGACTTGTCGCGCCCCACGAAAAGGGGAACCACCATCGAGGGAAACACCACGATGTCGCGCAAAGGCAACAGGGGCATGGTGAATATGCTGGTTTGCTGACCATCTTTTGTACGCGTTAGTTTGAACATGTCTTTCGTAACTTTCGTCCCATAAAATCATACCCCCGGCAGGACCGGGGGTGCGATGCGTTGTGGAACCTCACGCCGACTCCTGGTCCTGACCCCGGTAGATGAGCAGAGGCTGCGCGTCTTTGGTGAGCACGTCCTCGTTTATGATGCACTCCTGGATCTCCGGGTGGGATGGAAGGTCGTACATGATGTCGAGCATGATCGTTTCCATGATGGAGCGCAAGCCCCGGGCGCCGGACTTGCGCCGGATGGCTTCTTTGGAAATCGACTTCAAGACCCCTTCATTGAAGTGCAGCCGTACGTTTTCCAGCTCGAAGAGCTTCTTGTACTGCTTGACCAGGGCATTTTTGGGTTCGGTGAGAATGCTCACCAGCTCGTCTTCGGTCAGTTCGCTAAGGGTCGCCAGAACGGGCAGGCGGCCGACGAACTCAGGGATCATACCGAATTTGAGCAGGTCTTCGGGCTGCACGTGCCGCAGCACCTCGCCGATGCTCTTTTCTTCCTTGCCCCGGATCTCGGCGCCAAAGCCCATACCCTTTACGCCGATTCTGCCGCGAATGATGTTGTCCAGATAGTTGAACGCCCCGCCGCAGATGAAAAGAATATTGGTTGTGTCGATCTTTATGAATTCCTGCTGCGGATGTTTCCTGCCGCCCTTGGGGGGGACATTGGCAACCGTGCCCTCGAGGATTTTCAAAAGCGCCTGCTGCACCCCTTCTCCCGAAACGTCGCGCGTGATCGAGGGGCTGTCGGATTTTTTGGCGATCTTGTCTATTTCGTCAATGTAGACGATTCCCCGGGAGGCTTTCTCGATATCGTAGTCGGCCGCCTGGATGAGGCTTACCAGGATATTTTCCACGTCTTCGCCCACGTAGCCCGCTTCGGTGAGCGTGGTCGCATCGGCTATCGTAAAGGGCACGTTCAATATCCTGGCCAGGGTCTGCGCGAGCAGAGTCTTGCCCGACCCCGTGGGGCCGATCATCAGGATGTTGCTCTTCTGCAACTCCACGTCGTTTTTGTCGATTTTTAGCTCGATGCGCTTGTAATGGTTGTGAACGGCCACCGAGAGGACCTTCTTCGCCCTCTCCTGACCGATAACATACTGGTCGAGGATCTGTTTGATGCCGGCGGGCTTGGGAATCTGCGTGGCGCGGGCCGCTCCCTCCCTTTCATATTCCTCTGCGATGATGTCGTTGCAAAGTTCTACGCACTCATCGCAAATATAGACCGTCGGACCGGCTATCAGCTTTTTGACTTCATCCTGACTTTTCCCGCAAAAGGAACATCGGAGCTCCCCACCACGGTCGTCACGTTTCCTGGCCATCAAGATTCCTCCTTAGCCTCTATCTTCCCCGGTTGTTTCTCTCATAATAGGAATATCGGGTCGAGCCTCGTTTCTGTAAATCAAAATTTTGCTTCGGGAAGACTGGCTTTACTATTATAACAATGCGAACACGATTAAGCTACTGCCAATTTGTGCTCCATAAGGATTCCGGGCACTCCCCCGCCGCCTTCCCGCAGGAAGGGATCACCCCATGAGGCGAAGAGGTAACCCTAACGATCGAAAAAATCAATAGGGTCAAATTGGGGTGCGTCTCCGCTATTTTTGGAACGGCAGGACGAGGTAGAACAGGTTTCCGCTCGCCTGCGGCTCGCAGCCGACAGTTCCGCCATGGATTTCGACCACATTTTTCACAAAATGAAGGCCGTGCCCCTTGCCCTCGGCGGCGATTACGCCTGCTCGGAATCCTTCTTCAAAGACCCGGGCCGCTTCTTCCGGGGTCAAAGGGGCGCCCGTGGTGAAAAAATCGAAGCGAACCCCCGGTTTGTCCTCTCCGAAAGCATCCGGAAGGATCTGCCGGTTCAGGGAGAAGCGCCTGGCGGGCCGGCCCTCCTCATCGACCTGCTCGGCGTATTTGAGTGCATTCGAAAAGAAATTATCGAAAACCTGCGAGATGAGCCCCTTGTCGACAAACAGGGTGACCTGCTCGTCGGGCACGTTTTCCATCCTGTCGTCGAGGGCTATGCCCTTTCTTTCAAAGTGGGCGCCGTAGCGCTCGTTAAGAGGCCGGATGATCTCGGTGCGGAAATTACACGACTGTTTTCTGAGCACATAGGTCCCCTTTTCGAAGTGGTCCTTTCGCATGAGGGTTTCCAGAAACAGGCTGGTGTGCTCGTAGTGTTGGCTCAATGCGGACATCTCTTTTTGAAGTTCGCGGTTTGTTTCCTGGAGTCTTTTGGCCGCCTCGCCCGGGAGTTTGCCCTCCGAAGAAGCCCCGGCGTGTTTTTGGACCAGTTCCTCGATGGCCCGGTAGTTTCCGAGCAATTTCTTCAGGCGGATGAGGAACAATTTATAATACAGGTTGGGCGTGATCACGTTGTGTTCGATGTCGGATACGAGTTGGTTGATGAACCTGATGTGATCGAGGTTCTGCTGAACCAGAAGCTTCTGGTGGAGATTGTAGCCAATCCGGTTGGTGAATTTTTCCAGGAAAAATTTTTTGTGCTCATCGATCCCGTCTTTGGGAAAGACTTCGAAGAGGCCCAGAATGGACCTTTGCCCTAGAAAGGGGAGCCTGTCGACAAGCGCCTGGTTGCCGCGGATGGGAAAAAACCACGACTCTTCGGCCTCGAAGGGTTCCTCGACGGCCACCGCCCGGTGGCTGCGGCGCTCCTCCGGGGCGACCAACCCCTCCGAACTCGTGCAGACCAACTCCAGAAGCGAGCTCTTGGGTTCTATCGTATAGATCCTGCTTTCGAGATTCAGGAACTCTTTGGCCACACTGGCGCAAATCTGGTAGAGGCTTTCGATCGCCGTGTATTCCTGGGCAAGGTCGAAAAAGGTTGCAAAGGCCTCTTCCTGGGAACGCTCGAAGCCGTAGCTCTCGTAGCTTTTTCTTTTCTCCCGCACCCGTTGAGAGATGCAAAAATTCATCTCCCCGGAGGATATGCTCTCCCCCTGCCTGAACAGTACGCAAGACGACTCTTCGCCCATGATCGCTCCACCAGATTAAAGGATAGTTTCCGAGTTACCACTTTTCACAGTTAGTATCCAACCGGAAACCTGATCTTTCTCCGCGCTCTCGGCGCCTCCGCGGTGGATTTTACTGTCCCCCCGCTTCGGGAAGGGCTGCAGCATGAAGTCGGCCAAAACGAGCAGGGACATTTTGTTGGCATTTTATCACAAACAACCTAGGCTGTTGGGTCATTTTTAATTCTTTTTCGATCTTCGATCAGCCTCACCACGTCTTTGGCCACTTCGAGTATCTCAACGGCAGTCTTGACGTCTTCGCCGTTATAGATCTTCAAACCGGCGATAAGGGGCTCGAGATGCGCGGCAGCCGGCGAATTTTCGAGAAGGTCGAGTGATTCTTTTGCGTGCCCTGAGGAAGCAAGCTCGACAAATAGCCTGATGGCATGGCGAATTGCAGTTTGCACAAGCTCGGCGTCCGCAACATATTTGCCGGCTGCCCCCAGAGCTTCTTTTCCTTTACCGAGTGCGGCCAGGATGCAGGCCAATGTGCGGTTACAGCTCGAATCATCCGGTGAGATGGATACGGCTCGCCTGGCCCAGTATTCACATTTTGGACATAAGGACAGAATATCCTTTTCGTAAAAAGCCCATGACACTTCACTCAGCAAGGCCGCATCGTCCGGTTTTCTATTGGTGATCTCCTCGGCGAGAAGCATGGCCTCTCTCTGTCTTTCCGGCATCTCCAGCAGCAATTTTATTAAGAAGGGATGCGCGGCTCCTGACTCTGGATCTAGTCGAATCGCCTCACGAAATGATTCTTCCGCCAGTTCATGTCTGCCAAGGATTACGAGAGCGACTCCTTTTATAGCAAGGGCCACTACCACCCGTTCTCCGCAGTCGAGTCCTTTGCCACCGAAGCGCTCCACGACATAATCCATGGTTACTATCGCGTCTTCGAGATTTCCAGCGGCGCAGAGAAGGGTTCCCTTGCCAACAAGGGCCCTCGCCACCCACTCCGCCAGACTGGGCTCTTTGCTCTCACCGAAGCGCGCTATTAGATCATTATACGCTTTTAACTCCTCCCGGGACCTGCCAAGGGTCCCAAGAGTGGTCCCTTTTCCATAGAGCGCCTCTGCCGCGTACTCAGCCAGGTCGGGGTCGTCGCTATCCCCAAAGAGTTGCACCACCTTGTCATATACTTCTATCGCTTCATCGGACCTGCCCAGCGTTTCGAGCACTCCTCCCTTGCTAACGAGAGCTATTGACTTCGGCAATGCAGACCCGGGATCGTCACTTTCCTCAATTTGTTTCAAGGCGGCATCATATGCCCCTATCGCTTCCTCAGGCTTGCCAAGGCGCTCAAACGTCATACCTCTTAATACAAGCGCTCCTACCACCATCTTTACCAACCCGGGTTTTTTGCTTCCGCCGAATCTCGCAGTGAAGCTATCGAACATTTCAATCGCTCGTTCATATTCGACATCCCTTATCAGCAGGGAAAACGGCTCAGAAAGTAACTGCTTCGCCTCATCCTCTGCTGTGTTGGTCGGGTAGCCCGTGTTTCCGCTTGTCGCGGATTGTAGCCGCGTTGCGATGAGGCCTCTTACGCAATCGTCTACAAACGGAGATTCAAGAAAAACCTTGGGCGTAGATCGAATTATCCTCTCCAGGAGTTTAACGTCGCCAACATCCTTCATCACCTCCGCATAGGCCAGATAATGGTCTCTACAATACTCCGGCGCCAGCCCGCAGGCCTCTTCCGCTATAAGTCTCGTCGCCGATTCGGCGCCGTAAATCGCCACCATGAACTTTACTGCAGCCTTCACCCGGTCTGCGGGCTTGCCGCGTCTTCGCATGAGGTAGTAGATGTTGTACATGCGCTCGGCGACCGCATAATATCCGGTCCGCTTTCCCCTTCTTTCAACGGTTATCGCGCCCCGTCCCGCAAGGCGGTTCAAGAGGGAACTGGTGGTGTTGACATCGAGTCTTGCAGCCTTCGCTATCTCGCGCGCGGTCGAAAGGTCCCATAGTTCGGCGAGGGCAAGGTAGGCTTTTCTCTCTGTAGCCGGAAGGTTGTCGAGATGGCTTTTGAAGTATTCGGTGTGGTCGTCGATAAGGTCCACGAGATCGTCGAGCAGCCTCCCGAATGAGCGGCCGGCGCCGAACTTGGCGATGATTGTGAGGAGCCTCGGGTTTCCCCCCGTAAGAATTCTGATCGGCCGTATCTTTTCCCCCTCAAGCCTTCGCCCGGTTATAAGCTCCCAGATCGTGTTGCATTCGTCGTCATCCAGGGGGGCCAGTTCATGCATCTTGAACATCTCGAACATCGCCTGCGAAGAGTTTTCGAAATGTTCGAACCTGTTGGTCGCCGAGGCAAGGAGCATCAGCCTCGGCTCGTTCATAAGAGTGTGGCGTATTTTCCATGCCTCGTCGTCGCTTGCCAGGTCGCCCAGAAGCATGTTGAGATTTTCTACGATCAATAGAATCCTTTTGCCCCAGCTATCCGCAAAATCCAGCAACTGGTAAAGCGCCCGCTCTCCCAGGCGGTTGTCGTCGGTCTCGTCCCTGAGTTCGGACCAGGTTTTTTTCCATTGCTCATCACCGGTCTGTTCCCCAAGGTGAAAAAGGGCCTCCAGCCAGAATTCACCTGCCGAGACGACCTGGTAGCTTTACTCGGAAAAAATCAAGGGATACCAAAGCGCGTTTAATTCCCCATCCGTCCTCACCTCCAGCGCCGTGCGCAGCACAAGGGTCGTTTTCCCGCTTCCGCGCGGGCCGATGACAAGAACATGCTGGTTCGGTCCCGTGGTGTTTTCCCTGATTGTTCCGACAATCAAATCGAGGTCGGCATGCCTGACAACGAAATTCTCTTTCAGGTCATCGTGCGAGAGAAATGAGGGGTTGGATTTTACGACACGATTGGTCATGGCTTATACTCCCCTCTGGAGAGCAGGCACGTAGAGGGCGCTGTATCTCTTTTCCCACCAGTCCTTCAAAAGACGTGACTCAAATACATACCCTCCCGCGCCCGGTTTGAAGTATCCGTCATGCTCAAGCACTCGCAAGACTTCCTCCGTTGCCTCCCGGACGCTCGTTTCCCGAAATTCGTAGCCTGTTTGGATTGCGGAAGGGGCGGTTGGAGCAAGACAGCCGGTCACAGCGGCCTCGGTCAGCATCTCGAGGGCAAGCGGCAAAATCTCGGGACCAAGCACGAGCTTCAACCGGTCCTCGTAATGAGTAAGCTCGGCGTGCCCGCGAACCCCTAACATCTGATCTGCGTACACCTCTGCTACCTCAGCCGGATAGAAATCCATCCGCCCCCGCCGCTTGCACCTGTCGCGAACGTGGGTGAAAAACATCTGGACATGGTGGGGAATGCAATAGCCGATCATTTTGATCATTTCGGCCTCGGCGTTGTCTTTGAGTACTACGCCGTACTCGTTCGCCAGCGCTCTCAGGCACCCGATTGCCGTTGGCCCGTCCCACGGCTCCAAAGCGAACGGAAGAAAATTGTTTATCGCAGCGCTAAGACCTGCCTGGCGCAGTACGGGTTCAAAGCCGATGCTGCCTGACAGGATGATCCTGATCCTGCCCTGGTGCTGCTGGCTGTTTTTTCTCAGCCAGGACATGAATCGATCTGCCTCAGACTTTCGCTCCGGCGTGACTGTGTAGTCCCCTCCCTTCAAAATCCGATTTACCATTACCGGTGCCTCGTCAATCAGTAACAGCACCGGAATCTCCGAACCTGCCATGATGGAGAAGAGTGAATCGCCCTTATCGCTCCGGTTGCCCGATGTCAATCCCGCTCGCAGCTTGACGCCCAGTTCTCCGACATTCATTTCTTCGACGCGCTCGACCACCGCGATCAAAATATTGGCAAACAGTCCCCTTATCCTGGCCCAGAGCTTCTCATGAGGTTTTAGCGCAAGGCTCAATTCGACCATTGCGTCTTCTGCGGAGGAGGCTTTCTGAAAATCGGCGAACAGACAGATATAGCGGCCTTCAAGCCTCCGCTTCGCCTCTCTCATCAGGCTGGTTTTTCCCATGCGCCTTTGCGCAGTCAGAAGAACATGAGCGCCTTCGTCGATTTTTTCGACCATGAGTTCGATGTCCTTTTCCCTGTCCCAGAAACGATCTCCATCGACCCAATTGCCATGAGCCTGCTTTAGCTTCTCCATGCCCCGCCTCCCGGAATTCCCAGACGATCAGTTGCCAACAGTTTTGTTTCCAACATTTATGTTGGCAATATGCACCGGCAGCTTTCTTCGTCGAGGGATTCCCCAACAAAATTGTCGGGAATGCGATCAGGCAATCCAACCCGCTGTGCAGGCCGCGCAACGAGGCCTGTGGGGGGGCGGTTCTTCGGCGAAACCGGGATGGGAGGAAAAAATTAGGTTGGAGGCGCGAAGGGGGGTAAGGGCGAACCCTCACCCGTTTGCGCTAATACTGTCAATGCTGTTCAACATTTTGCTTCCCGTTTCAGCCCCGCTTCGGGAAAGGGTGCAGCATAAAGTCGGCCAAAACGAGCAGGGTCATGGCCTCAAGGACGGGAACGATCCGTGGGATCGCCGCCACATCGTGTCTTCCCGAAACCGTTATGACCGCGGGCCGGCCCTCGGAGTCCACCGTGTTTTGCGGCCGGGTTATGGAGGGGATGGGTTTCACGGCGGCCCGGGCGATGATCTCCATGCCCGTCGAGATGCCCCCCAGGATTCCGCCCGCATGATTGGAACCATATCCTTCGGCGGTTGGCGGGTCATTGTTTTCACTGCCAAGCATGGCCGCGGCTGCGAACCCTTCGCCAATCTCCACTCCTTTTACCGCGCCAACGGACATCAGGGCGGCGGCAAGACGGGCATCGAGTTTATCGAAGACCGGCTCGCCAAGCCCTGCCGGGCAGCCTTTGGCGCGGATTTCCACGATCCCTCCGGCCGAATCCCCCTTTTCGCGGATCTCCTTCAGGCGGGCCGCCATCTTTTCGGCCGCCTCCGCATCGGGACAATAGAGCGGGTTTTTATCGATCTGCTCCGCATCGAAACGGGTGCATTCAATTCCTGCCAGGGCCAGGGTAAAAGCCTTTACGCCAATGCCGCACCCGGCCAGAAATTTCCTGGCGACCGCCCCCGCAGCCACCCTGGCCGCGGTTTCCCTCGCCGAACTCCTGCCGCCGCCCCGCCAGTCCCGTAGCCCGTATTTCTGCTCGTAGGTCCTGTCGGCGTGACCGGGGCGGTAGAGCCTGGAAATTTCCGAATAATCGCTGCTTCTCACGTCGCGATTGTGTATAATCAAACTTATGGGGGTTCCGGTCGTAAGACCCTGGAACACCCCGGAGAGAATCTCGACGGTGTCGGTTTCGGCTCGCGGGGACGTTAGAGCCTTGCCCGGCCTTCTGCGGTCCAGGTCTTTCTGGATGTCGGCTGCGTCAAGCGCGATTGCGGGGGGGCATCCCTCGACGACGGCGCCAAGTGCGGGGCCGTGCGATTCCCCCCAGGTCGTTACGGAAAAAAAACGCCCGAAGCTGTTTCCTGCCAAGTCGATTCTCCCTTTTGACGTTCGATTCTCACTTTTCGGCACTGTCCGATGAAAACGTGATACATTATATTATAATAAACGAAAAGACACGGAAGAGTTTCCTTTCTTTGATTTCAACGCGGAGAAACGGGGATGGGTGATTATCATCCGGATTATCGGGAGGAGCTGGAACAAAAGGTCGAAGAGGACCTTGAACTGCCTCCCCAGTTCAAGGTTTTGCTGCACAACGACGACTATACGACAATGGAGTTCGTCGTTGAGATTCTCCAGACGGTCTTTCACAAAAGCGCCGCGGAGGCCACCCGCATTATGCTGCTGGTACACAAGAAGGGAACGGGGGTCTGCGGGGTGTTTAGCGAAGACGTAGCGGAAACCAAAGTGGAAATCGTGCGTCATCTGGCTAAAAAGAGCGGTTTTCCGCTCATGTGCACCATGGAAGAAGCATGATATGATCAATAAAGAACTCGAACTCACATTTGCGGCGGCCATCAAGGAAGCAAAACAGCGCAGGCATGAATTCTTCACCCTGGAGCATATCCTCTACGCCATTCTGCATGACGTGACGGGCAGACGAATTCTCTACCAGTGCGGGGCCGATATCGAAAAGCTCAAGGAGCGGCTCGAAAAATATTTCGAGGAGCGCTCCGAAAAACTCCCGGAGGGAGTGGACCAGGACCCGATCCAGACGCTGGCGGTGCAGCGGGTGTTGCAGCGGGCCCTCATGCACGTCCAGGGGGCGGAGAAAAAGGAAGTGGACGCGGGCGACATCCTGGCGGCCATGTTTTTCGAAGAAAACTCCTATGCGGTCTACTTTTTAAAATCCCAGGGAGTCTCGCGGCTCGATGTGCTGAGCTATATTTCCCACGGCGTATCGAAGATGTCCGATCCCGAGGAAGGCGACTACCAGCAGAGCTCGGGCGAGCAGCCCGGCCGGAAGGCGGGGGCGCTCGAAAGCTTTACGGTCGATCTTATCGACAAGGCACGCCAGGGGCTTATCGACCCGCTCATCGGGCGCGATGAAGAAATCCTGCGGGCGCTCCAGATCCTGGGGAGGCGTTCGAAAAACAACCCCATCCTGGTAGGCGATCCCGGAGTGGGAAAGACCGCCATAGCCGAAGGGCTAGCGCTCAAGATCTTCAACCGGCAGGTGCCGGCCTCCTTTTTCGACGTCGAAATTTTCGCCCTCGACATGGGGGCGCTTCTTGCCGGCACGAAGTTTCGGGGCGACTTCGAAGCGCGTCTGAAGGGCGTTATCCAGGAGCTCAAGAAAAAGCGCGGGGCCATCCTTTTTATCGACGAGATCCACACGGTGGTAGGGGCCGGCGCTACGAGCGGGGGTTCCATGGATGCTTCCAATATCCTCAAGCCCGTGCTGGTGGCGGGAGGCCTGCGCTGCATCGGCTCGACCACCTACGAGGAATACAAAAACCACTTCGAAAAGGACCGAGCGCTCAGCCGCCGTTTTCAAAAGGTGGAAATTCGCGAACCTTCGGTCGAGGAAACCTACCAGATCCTTCTGGGGCTTCGGCCATACTATGAAGAACACCACGGGGTGAAGTTTCCGGACGCCTCCCTTCGGGCCGCCGCCGAATTGGCCGGCAGGTACATCAACGACCGCTACCTGCCCGACAAGGCGATCGACGTGATCGATGAGACCGGGGCGAGCCTGCGGCTCAAAAAGGACAAAAGGGTTCGCAGAATCGTCGCGGTGCGGGACATAGAGACCGTGGTGGCGAGGATCGCCAAGATTCCCGCTCGATCCGTCACCTCCGCCGATCAGCTGAAACTCCAGCTCCTCGACGAAGAGCTCAAAAGAACCGTTTTCGGTCAGGATCAGGCAATCGAGATGCTGGTACGGGCGATCAAGCGGTCGCGGGCCGGGTTGCGCATTCCCGAAAAACCGGTAGGCTCCTTTCTGCTGATAGGTCCCACCGGCGTTGGGAAGACCGAAGTCGCAAAGCAGCTCGCCGCGATTCTGGGAAACCATTTCCTGCGCTTCGACATGAGCGAGTACATGGAGAAACACACCGTCTCCCGGCTCGTGGGCGCGCCTCCCGGCTACATAGGCTTTGACCAGGGAGGGCTTCTAACCGACGCCATTCGCAAGCAGCCCTACACGGTCCTTTTGCTCGATGAGATCGAAAAGGCGCACCCGGATCTATTCAGTATTCTGCTCCAGGTGATGGACCATGCGACGTTGACCGACAATAACGGCAAAAAAGCCGATTTTCGAAACGTCATTCTGCTCATGACCTCCAACGCCGGTGCGAGGGAGATGAACGCCCCCCTTATCGGGTTTGCGGGCGGCGAGCGCCAGGACAGCCGGGTTGCCAAGGGTATGAAGGCGGTTGAAAACCTCTTCAGCCCCGAGTTTCGCAACCGCCTCGACGGCATCATTCCCTTTAACGGCCTGAGCATCGGGATCATGGAGCGGATCGTCGACAAGTTTGTCTCCGAAATCGAAGAGCAGCTCGCGGAGAAAAATATCCGTTTCGAACTCACGCCGGCCGCCAGGAGGTGGCTCGCGGAGTCGGGCTACGATTCCAATTTCGGAGCGCGGCCGCTCGCCCGGTTCATCCAGTCCGAGGTAAAAGACATCCTCGCCGATGAAATCCTTTTTGGCAAACTGGTAAAGGGCGGCAGGGTGAGGATAGCCAGACCCGAGGAAGTGGTTTTGCAGGAGCCCGGGGACCTCAAAACAGAGAACCTGGTCTTTCAGTTTCCCGATAAGGCCCTCGCGGAAAAGGCGGAGCAGGAAGTTACAACTTAAAGCGAGTCAAAAGTCCAAAGGTCCACGGTCGAAGGTCATCAGAGGCTTTCGACCTTCGACTTTTGACTTTTTGACCTTTGACTGTCTGTATGCCCATTTACCGTCTTTCAGACGAACTGGTGTTTCCGCACCCGGCGCTCGCCGGCCCCGAGGGTCTTCTCGCCGTGGGAGGGGATCTTTCGCCCGAGCGGCTTTTGCTCGCCTATGCCAACGGGATCTTCCCCTGGTATTCCGACCCCGATCCGATCCTGTGGTGGTCTCCCGATCCCCGCCTGGTTCTTTTTCCCGCCGAACTCAAGATTTCCCGAAGCCTTCAGCGCACTCTGAAAAAAGAGCTCTTTACCGTGACGATCGACGGGGCATTCGACCGGGTGATTCGCGAGTGTGCGAAGACCCGCGAGGAAACCTGGATAACCGGGGAGATGATCGAGGCATACGAAAGGCTTCATGCGCTGGGATTCGCCCGTTCGGTGGAAACGTTTCACGAGGGCAGGCTGGTTGGCGGCCTCTACGGGGTCGTTCTGGGGAAAGCGTTTTTCGGGGAGTCGATGTTTTCGGCCATGAGCGACGCCTCCAAGGTTGCCCTGGTCCATCTGGTGGAATATCTCACCCCGAGGGGCTTTCAATTCATCGATTGCCAGACCTCCACCCCGCACCTCAAAAGCCTGGGCGCTCGCGAGGTCCCCCGAAACGAATTTCTCGCCATGCTCGAAGGGGCGCTCGACGAATCATGGAAAGATTCGATCCGCTGTATTACTTGAAAGTTCGTCAACCACCCGGAGCGGCAAAATGATTGAGAAGGTGATCATCGTTGGTGCGGCAGGACGAGACTTCCACAACTTCAACGTCTATTTCAGGGGAAATCCCCGTTATCGGGTAATAGCCTTTACCGCGGCGCAGATTCCCAATATCGAAGACCGGGTATACCCGCCGGCGCTTGCCGGGGAGCTCTATCCCGAAGGGATTCCCATCTACCCCGAACGGGAGATGGCCGAGCTCATCCGCGAGCATCGAATCGACCTTGTGGCTTTTTCCTACAGCGACGTTTCCCACAGCCACGTGATGCACAAGGCGGCCATCGCGATGGCCGAAGGGGCCGATTTCATCCTGCTGGGCGCTACCTACACGATGCTCAAATCGAAAAAACCGGTCATCGCGGTCTGCGCGGTGCGCACGGGGGCCGGAAAATCCCAGACTACCCGCAAGATCGCAGGCATGCTCAAAGACAGATGGGGCAAAAGAGTCGTCGTCGTCCGCCATCCCATGCCGTACGGAGACCTGCGAAAACAGGCGGTGCAGCGCTTTTCGACCCGCGAGGAT
This sequence comes from Deltaproteobacteria bacterium, assembly GCA_021813685.1. Classification (GTDB taxonomy): domain Bacteria; phylum Desulfobacterota; class Syntrophobacteria; order Syntrophobacterales; family Syntrophobacteraceae; genus SbD1. Next base: position 23,293 of record JAKAJS010000051.1, read on the forward strand.
CTTGCGGCCAGCCGGTGCACCATAGAAGAACGCGAGGAATACGAACCGCTAATCGAACGGGGGATCACCGTCTATGCGGGAATAGACTACGGCCTGATTCTCGAGCGGGTCGAAGGGGAGGCCGACCTCATCATCTGGGACGGGGGCAACAACGACACCCCGTTCTACTTTCCGGATCTGCACATCGTTGTCTTCGATCCCCACAGGGCCGGTGACGAACTTCGCTATTATCCGGGCGAAACAAACATGCTCATGGCCGACGTGGCGGTCATAAACAAGGTCGATACGGCCCCGCAGGCCAAGGTGGAAGAGGTGGCGAAAAACATCGCCCGAAACAATCCGCGCGCGACCGTCGTGCTGGCCGAATCCCCGATCACCGCCGATGATCCCGAACGCATCCGGGGCCGGCGCGTGCTGGTGATCGAAGACGGCCCCTCGATAACTCATGGCGGATTGGTTCTGGGAGCTGCGACCATCGCCGCCCAACAGTTCGGAGCGGCGGAAATCGTATCCGCCCGGCAGTTTGCGGTAGGCACGATCAAAGAGACTTTCGAGCAGTATCCTCATCTCGGAAACCAGCTGCCTTCCATGGGCTATTCCGAGCAGCAGATAAAAGATCTCGCGGAAACGATAAACAGGGCCGACTGCGACCTGGTGATCTTTTCCACCCCCGCGGACCTGCGCTCCATGCTTCCGGTGAACAAGCCGGCGATCCGGGTGCGCTACGAGTACAAGGACCACGGCGCCCCGTTTCTCGAAGACATCATCGCTCAAAGGCTCGAACAAAAAGGGATGCTGTGATGCGGCCCATCCTCCTTGTAGCGCTTGGCGGCAATGCCCTTATTCGCAAAGGCCAGAGCGGAACCGTGGCGGAGCAGTTCCAAAACCTCACGATCCCCGTCGCCCAGATAGCACGCCTTTCGAACGAATTCCGCATCATCATCACTCACGGCAACGGCCCCCAGGTGGGCACGCTTCTTCTCCAGCAGGAATGCTGCAGCGAAGCGCCGCGGTTGCCTCTCGAGATCCTCGTCGCGCAGACCCAGGGACAGATCGGCTACATGATCGAATCCACGCTGGATAACGAACTGACAAGGCTCGAAGGGGAGCACCAGAAGCTCATCGTGACGGTGCTCACCTATGTGCTGGTCGATGAAAACGACCCCGGGTTCCTTACGCCCACCAAGCCCATCGGACCGGTCCTGGACCAGGACTCCCTCGCCGGGCGCGCCTACCCCGTCGCCCAAACCTCTCGCGGCCCCCGACGGGTGGTTGCCTCTCCGCGGCCGGTCACCATCATCGAAAAGCGGGAGATCAAGCGACTGATCGATATGGGGTTTATCGTCATTGCGTGCGGGGGCGGCGGCATTCCGGTCATCCGGCATGGAAGGGCCTTCCAGGGAGTGGATGCCGTGATCGATAAGGACCTGGCAAGCGCCAAACTGGCCGAGGAAGTCGGTGCGGACATTCTGATAATTGCTACCGACGTCGAAGGGGTGGCGATTTCCTACTCCGCTCCCGACGAAATGTTCCTGCGAAGGATCACAGCCGATGAGGCGGAGAGATACCTGCGCGAGGGGCATTTCCCGCCCGGCTCTATGGGCCCCAAAGTCGAAGCCGCGCTCCAATTTCTTACATCCGGAGGACGCCGCGCCCTGATCTGCTCGATCGACGCCATCGAAAAAGCCCTCGCCGGGGAAGCGGGGACCGAGATTGTGGCAGGATGCGAAAGGGGCTGATGGCGCTGCGGAAGGGATGTGTCACGCGAAGCCGCGAAGGCGCGAATAAAAAAGATTCCCGAAGCTTCTCATTGATTCGTGTGTAGCTTCGATTGTATTTCTTTCAACAGGTCCAAGGCGTTGAAATTGCCTTCTCTCAGTCCCTCTGCACTCACCATGATATCTGCATACTGACTGTAAAGCCGGTCGCGGCTGATGATCAGATCCTTGTAGCATCTTGCCAGAGCCTTGTCATTGGTTTCATTTTCTCCGGCGTGATAGGTTCCGTGCCACAAGATCGGTCGTGGATTGGAACTGTACAAAAGAAGCATTTCATTCCATAAAGATTGCGGGGCATGGAAATACACGAAGGCAGTGTGCCTTTTGAGACGATCCAGCAGGTTCTCGTCCAGATAGATCAGGCTTCCCGTTGAATCGACCACTATATTCATGCTGCGATCCAACCTGCCCGATTCAAAATCCCGGACGATCTCCCGGACCACCTCGGTTTCGGCCGCGAGATAGCGTTTCTCCCTGTCCTCATAGCCCGGCTCGAAGGGAAATCCCATCCACTCGCCCAGTTCCATCACTCCGCCGTCCTGCTTCTTCAAGCAATCCGAGAGTTTCCCGGCGATCAGTTCATCGCAGGAAAAGCGCTGAAATCCTTGCCGAGAAAGCGCGTTGGACCAGTGAGACTTTCCGCAGCCCGACATTCCCATAAGCGTCAGTTGCATGTATCTTTCCCCCTTTTCGGGGATGTCGTAGAGATCTTCATAGGTCGCGAGCTTTTTACGGGATCGCTCACGGCGCCACATCCCTTTCGATATGGTTCGGAAATCGCTCAAACAACCGACTTCCTGCAAGTTTTCCCGAAGCGCTGAAAAAGTGCATGTCCCCGAGTTTATCGCAAAACCAGACCTCTTGGGCACCCTTTTCGAAGTATAGTCTCTTCTTTCTTTCCATCTCTTCAAGAGTGTTGGATGCAGACTTGACTTCTACGACGATTTCAGGGGATTCGGGCAAACAGGGCAGGTCTTCCTCGTTTCTCCCAGCGAATTCGGAACTCCCCCAGGCAACGTCGGCGACCCTCACGCCATCTGAGGTCTGGATACCGGATTCGACATAAATTCTTCCGCCGCCTTTCAGTTTGACGAGCCATTCAATGATTAGCCCCTGGTATTCACCATGCCTGACGGTGGCCGGAGTCATCACGATTTCGCCCCATCGGTTCGTCTCAATTTTGAAGGGCAGATCCTTCAAGCTCGGATGTTCGATTACTTCGCGCCATTCCATCGCCACTCCTTCTCGCAAGGGGGGCTTATCTTTCCTACCGAAAAAGGTACTCGCCGGCGGTATCGAAGTCAACCTCCGGTTATCCTGGCGAATGGTTGTGGAAATGCAATCCTCACAGCTGTTGCGATGCCACACTCCGGTACAGCGCAGGACGCACTCCGTCTGCGGCCGTGATCGAAGCAACGTGCATCCTGGGAATTACCTCCCCGCATAGACGTAGAGAAGGCTTCCATCCTTGATCTTGCTAATCACGACCTGAGCCTCCCTCATGGGGATTGCCGGGCACCCCTCGCTCAACCCGAGCCTTGCCATTCCGTGAAGGCGCCGGTTTAGCCGAATCGCCCCCCGGCTCACGTAATAGGCGCCGTGCATCACGATTTTTCGGGCAAACGAATTGTCATTTACGCCCTTTTGCAGGCCGTAGAGCACCATACTCGGGCCATGGGGGCCGTAGTATTCGGGGCCGGTCAGGAAAAAACCGCGGGGGGACTCAAAGGAGTCCGGTCTGTTCGAGAAGCGTGTCGCGTAGAGCTTGCCCGAGTTTTTCCCGTGAGATACCAGGAGCCTCGTTACGGTCCCCCTATCCAGGTCGATGAGAAAGAGCCTTTTGCTCGTGGAGGGTTCGGTGTAGTCTATGATGGTCAAAAAACGTCTGTTGGGAAACTCGGATCGGTGCGTTCTCAGGTACTGCACGGCCCGGTTCAGGGCGCCGCACGGCAGGTAGCCCTTTGTCCGAAGATGTCTGGGCAGCGCCCACTCGGCTGCCTCCGGGAGATGCGGGTGAGGTCTCACAATGATCGCGCGAGCCCGGCAAACGCCGCTTGCCGGCAGAAAAACCCACGCAAGGGAAAAAGCCGCAACCGCAACAAGCAGGCGCAGTACGGTCCTCTCCATTTTTCGATGCTCCTCTGAAAACGCGGGAGGCGTCGCAGGCGGAAGGTAAAACAATGATTAAATCATGAATCGCAGGGATTCTATAGCAAGAGCGCGTCAAAGTCAAAGTCTCAGGAGGGTGAGGATTCACATGGCCGGATACGGTGAAATTCATGGATATTGCGACAGCCGTTTTCATCAGGTTTCAGAAAGATTTGCGAGAAATTTCGAACTGGGCCTGGAGGTGGGCGCCTCATTTGCCGCAACTGTCGACGGAGAATATGTCGTCGATCTTTGGGGCGGGAGTGCAAACGAGGCAGGAACGCTCCCGTGGGAGAAAGACACCATCACCAATGTCTACTCGACGACCAAAGTGATGACCGCGCTCTGCGTGTTGATCCTCGTCGACAGGGGCGTGCTCGACCTGGATGCTCCGGTCGCCCGCTACTGGCCGGAGTTTTCACAGGCGGGCAAGAGCGCCATCCCCGTGCGGTGGCTTCTCAGCCACTGTTCGGGGCTTTCCGGCTTCGGAGAGCCGCTTCCCCTGGAAGCCCTCTACGACTGGGAGCGAATCGTGCGGGTGCTCGCACGCCAAAAGCCCTGGTGGGAGCCCGGCACCCGGAGCGGATACCACGCCGTGACCTTCGGATATCTTTTGGGCGAACTGGTGCGGCGGGCTACCGGCAAGACTCTCGGAGCCTTTTTTCGCGAGGAAGTGGCCGTTCCGCTCGGGGCCGACTTCCATATCGGTTTGCCTGAAGAACACGAGGGGCGTGTGGCGCAGATGACGACTCTTACGCAAATGCTGCCGGGGCAAATCGGCCCCGAAACGATTGCGGGCAGAACATTTTTCAATCCGCCCCTTACCCCCGGCCATTCGGACCGGGCGTGGCGGGCCGCTGAAATCCCGGCGAGCAACGGGCACGGAAACGCCCGGTCGGTGGCAAGAGTCGGCTCGCTTTTCGCCTGTGGCGGCAAACTGGGGGGCCGACGCTTACTTTCCGAAGCAACAGTCGGCCGTGCAATCGAGGAGCAGATAAACAACGTGGATCTGGTGCTCAATCTGCCCATGCGCTGGGGACTGGGGTTCGGCCTGGCCAACGGAAACGGACTGTTTCTCAGCCCGCGCTCTTTCTACTGGGGAGGGCTTGGCGGTTCCTGGGTGGAAATGGATCTGGACACCCGGAGCTGTTTTTCCTATGTCATGAACAGGCTCCAGCTCAATATCGGAGGCGACCCGCGCATGTATGCCCTGCGGGATGCCTTTTTTAAAGCAGTCCTTTAAAGCAGTTGTTAGTTGCCGGTTGTTAGTTGTTAGTTTCAGCCACCAGCCACCAGCAACCAGCAACTAGCAACCAGCAACTGCTCTATTCCAATGGGTCCCTGGCCACCCGGCACTTGGCGAGGTCTTCCCGGCATTGCAGGAAGGTGGGCAGAGTCCAGCTTCGCCCGTCTCTGGCGATGAGTTCATCGGCCTCCTCGGGTCCCCAGCTGCCCGCCTGGTAGTTGGGAAAATCGGTGGGCCGCACCGACTGCCACCTGTCGAGAATCGGGGCGATCACCGCCCAGGCCGCCTCCGTTTGATCGGAGCGCATGAAAAGCGTGGGGTCTCCTCGCACGACGTCCAAAAGAAGCGTTTCATACGCCTCCGGAGAGCGGCTCCGGAATGCTTCGCGATAGTAGAACTGCATCATGACCGGCGCGAGACCCATGCTCGGTCCCGGGTGTTTTACCTCGAAGCGCAGCAGGATACCCTCTTCCGGCTGGATGGCCATAACGAGCCGGTTGGGCCGTGAGTCGGAAAGTGCCGCACCCGGGAAGGCCTGGTGCGGCACGGGCCGAAAGTGGATGCAAACCTCGGAGATCCTTGCAGGAAGGCGCTTTCCCGTGCGCAGGTAAAACGGTACATTCTGCCAGCGCCAGTTGTCTACGAAAAACCGCACGGCAGCGAAGGTTTCGGTCGTTGAATTGGGCGCGACTCCCGGTTCGGTATGGTAGGCCTCGACGCGCTCCCCCCGGACCCACCCCCCGCCGTATTGGCCCCGGACCGCGTTTTGACCGACCTGCTCGGGGGATATGGGACGAATGGCGCGAAGAACATCGACTTTTTTCTGGCGGATTTCATCGCTGCCAAACGAGATGGGCGGTTCCATGGCAATGAGGCATAGGATCTGCAAAAGGTGGTTCTGGATGATGTCCCGAAGGGCTCCGGCGCTCTCGTAATAGCCGCTTCGATGGCCGATCCCCTCGTCTTCGGCAACCGTTATCTGTACGTTGTCGATATAGCGGCGGTTCCAGAGGGGTTCGAAGAGCGTGTTGCCAAACCGGAAGGCCAGGATGTTCTGGACGGTTTCCTTGCCCAGGTAATGATCGATCCTGTAGATTTGGGATTCGAGGAAATACTCGGCCAGGAGCCGGTCGAGTTTTTTTGCCGAATCGAGGTCGTGGCCGAAGGGTTTTTCCAGGACGATCCGCGCATGATCCGCGTCCCCGTTCAGCTCTGCCCCTGCAAGCCCCGCAGCGATCGGTTCGAACATATCGGGAGGAACGGCCAGGTAAAAGATGCGGACGGCCCTTTCCGGCTGGTCCTCGTCATAGGCCGAGAGTTCCTTTGCCAGAGCGGCGAACGAACCGGAATCCGAGGGGTCAATCCGCAGGAAACAAACATGGGAGGCGAAATCGCTCCAGTTTTTTTCCTCGGTCTTGCCTCGGGCGGAAAATTGATCGACCCCTTCCTTCAGGTGCTGCCGGTAGGCGTCGTCGCTCGTCTCCCTTCGTCCGGTTCCCAGCACCTGGAAACGCGAGGGGAGCCTTCCGTCGAGGAAAAGATCGTACAGGGCGGGGATGAGCTTTCGCCAGGCAAGATCGCCGCTTCCCCCGAATATGACGAATACCGTCGCAGCGCCTCTTTGGTCATCCGGCATCCGAGACCCTCCTCAACATGCCTTGTCCATGCAAAAATCCCTGCGTTTCCTGTCTATGTTCGACAGGAGACTCTCGAAGGGTTTGTTGAACTTCTCTATGCCTTCCTCTTCGAGCCTGCGGGTCACCTCGCCCAGATCGATCCCCAGGGCTGAAAGCCTGCGAAGCATTTCTTCCGCCTGCGAAAGGCCTTCTTCGAGCCGGGGCATGGGGTCGCCGTGATCGCGGTAGGCTTCGAGCGTGTGCATCGGCATGGTGTTTACGGTTTCCGGCCCGATCAAGGCTTCGACGTATTTTACGTCCGAGTAGGCGGGGTTCTTGGTTCCCGTGCTCGCCCACAGGACCCGCTGGGTCCCGGCCCCCAGGGCCGCCAGCCTTCTAAACCGTTCGTCTCCGAAGATCTCCTTGTACATCCGGTAGGCCACCCTGGCGCTCGCTACGGCGATCTGCCCCGAAAGCCCGCGGGCCTCGGCCGTTCCGATCTTCTCAAGCATCGGGTCCACCACCGAATCGATGCGGCTCAAGAAAAAACTCGCAACTGAAGCGATGTTATCGACCGGCAATCCCTTCGCTGCCCGGTCTTCGAGCCCTGCAATATATGCCTCGGCAACCATCCGGTAGCGGGGCAGCCCGAAAAGCAGAGTGACGTTTACGTTCAGTCCTTCTCCGATCAGCCGCCGAATGGCCTCCAAGCCTTCCATGGTAGCAGGAACTTTGATGAAAACGTTTGGGCGGTCGAGCGTTTTCCACAGCCGGTGCGCCTCGGCGATTGTGGCTTCCGTTTCCCGCGCCAGGCGCGGATCGACCTCGATGCTCACGAATCCATCTCTTCCCCGCAGTTTGGTAAAAACCGGCCTCAAAATATCTGCGGCCTTTCCCACATCTTCGGTCGCCAGGGCTTCGTAGATCTGCGGCGCGCTTTTCCCTTCACGCGCAAGACTGCGGATCGTATCGTCGTAGACATCGCTCCCCTCGATGGCTTTATCGAAAATGTCGGGGTTGGATGTTATCCCTCGAAGTCCGTCTTCCCACATCAACCGCTGCAACCCGCCCGACTCGATCAGGCTGCGGTGAATATAGTCCAGCCAGACGCTCTGGCCGCAGGACGCAAGTTTGAGTAAAGGATTTTCATTCATGTTCGAACCTCGTTATCTTTCGGGAACCGGAGACCTGGAGTTCCTGGCGCTTTCGGTTCCACAGCACCTCTTTTACCTTCGATACGATCGCCTTCTGCGATATCTCCTCAAAATCGAGAAGCTCCCCGGGAAGTCCGCTTTGCGGCTTTTTGTCAACCGCCATCGAATAGACCGGAACCCCCGACGCCCACAGAGCCGACCGTACCGCTTCCCCGATGCCCCCCGCCGCGTAATGGTCTTCCACGGTGATAACAAACCCGGTGGCGTTTGCCGCCTCCAGAAGCGTCGCCTCGTCCAGGGGCTTGACACTGTAGAGATCGATCACGCGAACGGAGATTCCCTCTTTTTTCAAAGCATCGTACGCCTTTAGCGCCTCGTGGAGGGTAATGCCCGCTGCCGCCACCGTTACCGCATCGGCCTCGCTTTTGCGCAAGACCTTGCTTCCGCCTATTTCAAAGCGCTCCCTGGAATCGTAGAGAATCGGAGTGTCCGCCCGGGTCGTTCGAATATAGACGATGCCCGTGTGGCCTGCGGCCTTTTCGACCAGCGCGTCGGTGGAAACCGCATCGCACGGGTAAAGCACAACACTGTCCAAGATGGCCCGGAAAAGGGCGATATCTTCCAGCCCCATCTGGGAGGGTCCGTCCTGGCCGATCGAAACTCCCGCATGGGAGCCCACGAACTTGATGTCTGCATCCGAGTACCGGCTCATCCTAATCTGGTCGCAGGCGCGGCTGAAAAAAGCGGCAAAGGTCGAAACGAAGGGGATCTTCCCGCGCCTGGCAAGACCGATCGCAGTCCCGACCATGTTCTGCTCGGCGATAAACATCTCGAAAAAGCGCTCCGGGTGCGCCTCTTTAAACGTTTCGGCACCCGTTGAGTTACTCACCTCGCCATCGAGGCTCACGATCTTTGGAAATCGCGGGTAGATACGCGCAAGAGCCTTTCCGTAAGCCTTCCTCGTAGCAAGCGGCTTATCTGCCGGATAACTTCTCTCCTCCGGCTTCCGGGGCTCGATCGATGCCGGTTCGATCTTCTCGGGTAAAGTTATCTTTCCCCGCACCGAATGGTCGATTTCCCCGAGCTCCCGCGCGGCCCTCTCCAGCTCCGCCTCATCGAGCGCCTTTCCGTGCCAGCCGTTTTTATCCTCCAGGAACGAAACCCCTTTGCCTTTGACCGTTTTGGCGACGATCATCACCGGTTTTTCCGAACCCAGCGCCCTCTCATAGGCATCCAGAACCTCCGGGTAGGAATGGCCGTCGATTACGATCGGCTGCCACCCGAAAGCCTCGACCCTTCGGGCGTAAGCCGAAAGATCGTGGCCGTACATCGTTTCACCGCGCTGGCCGAGCCGATTTACGTCGATTATTCCGACCAGGTTGTTCAGCTTGTACCAGGCCGCTATCTCGAGAGATTCCCACTGCGAGCCCTCGGCCATCTCACTGTCGCCCAGAAGCACGTAGGTGCGGTAGGGCAGCTTATCGAGATACTTTGCGTTAAGAGCGGTTCCCACCCCGACCGAAAGCCCCTGGCCAAGCGAGCCGGTCGCCGCCTCCGTGTAGCGGAAGGAGGCCGTCGGGTGGCCCTCCAGAGCGCTCCCGAACTTTCTGTAGGTGGCGAGTTCCTCTTCGCTCACCGCCCCGGCCGCCGCCCACAGCGCGTAGAAAAGCGGTGAGGCATGCCCCTTGCTGAAAATGAGCCGGTCGTTGTTGGGATTGTCCGGATTACCCGGGTCGTATCGGAATACACCTCCGAAAAGAAGGCCGGCCATCAGCTCGGTTGCCGAAAGCGAAGAGGTCGGATGCCCCGACCCGGCCCTCGTGGTCATCGAAAGACAATGCCAGCGAATGAGTTTGCTTATCTTTTTGAGGTTTTCCACATCAGCCATTGCACAAATCCTCCGGGAAAGCGGGAAATTAGGGTGTGTTAGAAATACTATAATCAGCGGAAAGAAAAATTGTCGAAGAGCTAAAAAGCGAGAAGCGAAGAACGCGGGGGCTTGTGCCCCCTGCACCCCCACGCCGTTACGCGGCTCATGGGGCGCATCGATATCCTTGATCGAGAAGCAAAGAAGGGATATTTTGTTCCCGCTTGAAAGGCAATTTTTGCGGCTGCGGGAGAAACATCAGACAGTGAGAACAGACAGTGAGACAGAAATCGATTGGCGTGTTCGACTCGGGGTTTGGCGGCCTGGACATCATGAAAGGAATCGTTCGGGAATTACCCGAGTATGATTTTATCTACCTTGGAGACACGGCCCGGGCGCCCTATGGGACACGGTCCGGTAAAATCATCTACGAATTTTCCAGGGAGGCCGTGGACTTTCTTTTTCAGAAGGATTGCGAACTGCTGATCTTCGCCTGCAATACCGCCTCGAGCGACGCACTGCACCGGATTCAGGTGGAGCACCTGCCCAAAAACCATGGAAACAAAAGGGTCCTGGGCGTACTCATTCCGGCAGCCGAAGTCGCCTGCGAACTGTCCAGGAGCAAAAGGGTCGGTGTCATTGCCACCGCAAGCACGGTGCAGTCGAAGTCTTTTATAAGAGAAATCAATAAAATTATTCCCGATATAAAAATATACCAACAGGCCTGCCCGCTCCTCGTACCGCTTGTCGAGGCCGGGGAGCAGAACTCGGAGATGACGCAGATCGCGCTTCGAAAGTATCTAACGCCTCTTCTGGCAAAAGAGATAGATACCCTGATTCTGGGCTGTACCCATTACGGCATCCTGGAGGCCAAAATCAGAAAGATCGTGGGCAGAAACGTAAAGATTATCTCCGAATCAAGGATTATCGGGGCAAAATTGAAAGATTATCTCGCCCGTCACCCTGAAATCGAAACCCGGCTGGCCCAAAATGGCAAGCGCACCTTTTATTCGACCGACCTCACCGATAATTTCCAGAAGCTCGGGAGCAGGTTTTTCGGAGAAAAGATCGAAGTAAACAAGGCCGAACTGCGGTGAGCGCCAAATGAGCCGCGCAGCGGCGTGGGGGTGCAGGGGGCGATAGCCCCCGCGTCTTTCGCCTTTCGTCTTTCGCCACTGCCCGCCCAAATTTTTCGCCGTGAACGGAAAAGCTTGATTTGGCATGAAAAATAGTCCAAAAAGAGGATTTGGAAAATATTGAGGGGCGATTTTTTTCCTGTTTATTGTGTGAAATGAGGGGCCGGGTATGAGGATCTATGTAGGGGCGGACCACGCCGGTTTTGAGTTGAAAAACATTGTGGCCTCGGCTCTTGGCAAGATGGATGAGGTCATGGTGGTCGATGTTGGAACCGATGGTCCGGCTTCGGTCGATTACCCCGACTACGCCTTTCGGGTTGCGGGGGCTGTGGCGAGGGGAGAGGCCGACCGGGGCATATTGGTGTGCGGCAGCGGAATCGGCATGTCGATGGCCGCCAACCGCGTAGCCGGCGTGCGGGCGGTTACCGGCCAGGGGACCTTCGAGGCCCGCATGAGCCGCCGCCACAATGACAGCAATGTCTTGTGCCTGGGCGCCCGGTTTATCGGAGTCGATCTGGCCCTGGAGATAGTGCGCGAATGGTTGAGCGAGCCTTTTGAGGGCGGCAGGCACAAGAGGCGCGTCGACCTGATGGATAATCCACCGGAGTTGGAGAAAAAATGACATTCCAGGAACTCATGCTTTCCCTTAACAAGTTCTGGTCGGACAGGGGATGTCTGATCCAGCAGCCCTACGATCTGGAAGTCGGTGCGGGTACGTTCAATCCTGCCACCTTCCTGAGGGTACTGGGGCCCGAGCCGTACAGCGTCGCCTATGTAGAGCCCTCTCGGCGTCCCACCGACGGCAGGTACGGGGAAAACCCCAATCGGCTGCAGCATTATTATCAATACCAGGTCATTCTCAAGCCGTCTCCCACGGATGCCCAGGCGATATACCTGGAAAGCCTCAAAAGCTTTGGCATCGATCCGCTCGATCACGACATCCGATTCGTCGAAGACGACTGGGAATCTCCCACGTTGGGGGCTTCGGGCCTGGGCTGGGAAGTGTGGCTCGACGGCATGGAGATCACCCAGTTTACCTATTTTCAGCAGGTCGGCGGCATACCGCTGAACCCCGTCAGCCTCGAGCTCACCTACGGCCTCGAGCGAATCGCCATGTATCTGCAGGGGGTAAGTTCGGTCTACGACCTCGTCTGGAGCGGTAATGTCACCTACGGCGACGTGCACCACCAGTCGGAGGTGGAGTGGTCGCATTATAATTTCGAAGAGGCCGACGTGGACATGCTGCTCAAGCTCTTCGGCATGTTCGAGGCCGAATCGCTTCGCATGAGCAAGCGCGGACTGGTTCTGCCCAGCTACGATTACACGCTCAAGTGCTCCCATGTCTTCAATCTGCTCGATGCGCGGGGGGCGATCAGCGTTACCGAAAGAACCAATTATATCGCGAGGGTGAGAAACATGGCGCGCAACGTGGCGCAAGGCTATTGCGCGCAGCGCGAAGAGATGGGCTACCCGCTCCTGAAATAAGCGGGTGAATGAATAGAAGAGGGAAGCCGGAGGCGTGAGACGGGATGTAACTTATTCCCGCTCCCCGCTTCCTGCTTCCCGCTTCCGATTTTGAAAGGGAAACGGATGTCGCAGACCCTGTATATAGAGATCGGGACCGAAGAGATACCTGCGGGCTATATCCAGCCCGCCCTGGAATGGATGTCGGCATGGGTTTCTAAGTTCCTGGAAGAAAACCGTATCGAGCACGGACAACCGGCGGTTGCCGGAACGCCCCGGCGGCTTGTGCTGAATGTCCCCGGAGTCGCCCGGGCGCAGCAGACGGTGAGTATCGAGGTCGTCGGACCGCCCAAAAGTGCAGCTTACGATAAGGAGGGAAACCCCACCAAGGCCGCCGAGGGTTTTGCAAAGGGCCAGGGGGTAAGCGTTTCCGACCTGGGGATAAAGCTCACGCCCAAAGGCGAGTACCTGTGCGTTATGAAGCAGGAGGCCGGGGTGTCTTCCCGCGAGATCCTCGAAAAGGCTCTCCCCGATTTTATCGCCAGGATTCCTTTTCCCAAATCGATGCACTGGTCCTCCTACCCGGTCACCTTTGCCCGGCCGATCCAGTGGATTGTGGCCATGCTTGGCGATCAGGTTCTCGAGTGCACCTATGCCCAGGTGAGAAGCGGGAATAAGTCCCTGGGCCACCGGTTCATGAGCCCCGTGTGGATTGAGGTGAAAGATTTCGAGAGCCATCGGGAAAACCTCCGGAAAAACTGCGTCATCCTGGATATGGCTGAACGGCGCCAGATGATCCGGGAGGCGTCGAAGAGGGCGGCAGCCGAGGTCGGGGGAGTGATCCTGGCAGACGAGGAACTCCTCGAGGAGGTGACCCAGCTGGTCGAATTCCCGCAGCCCATCGTCGGGCGCTTCGAGGAGAAGTATCTCGAGCTTCCGCCCGAGCTGCTGATAACCGTTATCAAGAAGCACCAGCGCTACTTTGCCGTTACCGACGCTGCGGGGGCTCTTCTCCCCTATTTTGTGACCATCGCCAACATCGCCCCGCGCGACCCCTCCGTGGTTGCTGCCGGAAACGCGAGAGTGGTGCGGGCAAGGCTCGAAGATGCCCGGTTCTACTACACCGAAGACCAGAAAACTTCGCTTGCCGACAGGGTGGAGCATCTTAAGGGCGTGGTCTTCCATTCCAAAATCGGGACGAGCTTCGAGAAGATGGAGCGCTTCACCGAACTGGCTCTTCTGCTGGCCGGGCGTGTCGCCCCCGACCGCTCCGCGGAAATACGCCGGGCGGCGATGCTCTGCAAGGCCGACCTTGTCTCGGGTGTTGTGGGAGAATTCCCGGAACTGCAGGGGCTGATGGGCAAGACCTACGCGCGGCTTCAGGGGGAACCCGAAGCGGTTTGCGAGGCGATCTATGAACACTACCTGCCCAACCGCTCCGGGGGGCCCGTTCCGCAGCGCATCGAGGGCGCCGTTTTGAGCATCGCCGATAAGATCGACACCATCGCCGCCTGCTTCGGCGTGGGGCTCCTGCCCACCGGAACGACCGATCCGTTTGCCCTGAGACGCCAGACGCTCGGGATCATCCGCATAGTCCTGGAGACCCCGCTTCGCATTTCTCTGGGAGATCTGCTGGATAGGGCGCTGGAGCTTCTTTCCCATAAGCTCACCCAGCCGGCGGAAAACGTGAAAAGGGACATTACGACATTTTTTGAGGGTCGCCTTCAAAATTACCTAGCCTCTTCCGGCGAGGGGTTCACCCCGGACGTGATCGATGCAGCGCTTTCCGCAGGAATCGACGATCTGCTCGAAGCCGTAGAAAGAACCAGAGCGCTCGCCCGGTTTACCTTGAGGCCCGATTTCGCAGATCTCGCCGCGGCCTTTAAGCGTGTGGCCAACATTATCAAGACGCCCGAGACTTCCCCTGTTGCCCCGTCGCTTTTCAAATCCTCCGCTGAAGGGGCTCTCTTTAACGGATTGATACAGGCTGAAGAGGCCGCCTCGGAAATGCTCGCAAACTCCGATTTCGCCGGAGCCCTCGAGGCCATGGCGCAGCTAAAGCCCCTGATCGATTCCTTCTTCGATTCGGTGCTCGTCATGGATCCCGATGATCTGGTAAAGCGAAACAGGCTCGCCCTTCTCACGAGAACCCGCGCCTTCTTCGACCGCATGGCCGATTTTCGAAAAATTCAGACCTCCTGACTAGACCCCGTGTAGCAAGTAATTATTATTAGCTGGTGCCCATCCGGAAATCCCGGATGGGATACCGGCAACTGCATAAGTGCGCTCCCGCATTTTGCGGGAATATCCAGGACCGAAACCCCGGGCGCCATCGCCCGCGCTTCGGCCTGGCGCTTCTATAGTGTGTTTCGTCTGTCTTAAAAGGAGGGGAGTCGCAATGCTCGATAAACGATCGCTGCATGTAAAGGTGCAGGAACATGCCGATTGCTTTGCCGACACGGACCTGCTCGCTGAAATGGCCGGACTGGTAAGAGAAAAGGACCCCGAGGAGGGCGCCCTGAAGTGGCTTGCCCTGGCCGTTTTGCATGGAATCGATAGAAACGCTGAATCGATTTCCCTTAGCCGTGATTCCGATGGGGCCGTCTCGGTAACCGCGAAGTACAGAAAAACCCAGCTGCCCGATCCTCCCGTAGCCATCGGCCGCAAAGTCTTCGATGTGGTAAGAGACATTACCCATATCGAGGAAGACAAGGGGAAGTTGCCCGTTGTGATCGGCGTTCGCGACAGCAGCGTGGAACTGGAAATAAAGCTGGAGCGAAGCGGCAAAGGGGAGGAAGTCGTTTTGAAATTTCCCGATTAGATCGGATACCAATCAGGCAGTGCCGCATGGATCGACACTGCCTCCCCGGTCTTTGCAACGTTTTGCAAGAGGCTCTCTCAAATTCTGAATTGTAACTGGTTTGAGAAGAGTATAGACTTTATACCGCCCGTAAGTTTGGGATACGGGGAAGTGTGGACCCGAAGGCACCCTTGAGCTGAAGACGGAGGTAAAGTCATGGGCAAGAACATGGATGCGAAAAAAGATGAAAAAAAGAAGCCTGCCAAATCCATGAAGGAAAAAAAAGCTGACAAAAAGGCCAAGAAGATGGCAAGGGGCTCTGAATGATCCCGGCGCATCGCCGACCGCTGTTCTGACGTACCGTGCCCTTGTCTTTCCCCGCTCCGGTTGGTCCGAGGGCATACGCCCGCCGAGGCGGAGAGGTGCGCCTCATATCTCTCAATCCTTTTGTACAGTAATGCCGGGAAAATAGTGGTTCACCCGGGGGCGGGGTTTTTCCCGCCCGACGGCCAAGTGTAACTCTATTCTGACAGTGTGTAATCTGGAAGGATACACTCCTTCCAGCCCACTCCAGTTTATCATGCCGAATATACGGAAAAATCTTCTTTTCTCCCATGGCACCGAAGTTGCTCTTTCACGGCCCGGCGGTTGATTCATCGGCTTGGAGAACCGACCCGATTGTAGGAAGGAGGAGGGTATGGCGAATCAGGCAAATCCCGGGCTGGAAGCGTCCGTAAAGGCCAAGGGGGGGGCGCCCCTCCCGATGGGGTGGCGGGAGCTCTACCTCAAGGAAGACTGGTGGGCGATCTATCTGGGAATCGGTCTCATGGTTCTCACTCTGATCTTTTTCTGGATGCACAGCAATGCCATAAAGCTCTTGTTCATCAATCCGGGAGGGGTTCACTGGACCTCGCCGGGTCAGTTGCTGACCCATTTTGAGCAAAACCTCACGCCGTACCTGCTTCAGTTCGCATTCTGGCTGGTTGTTTTCGGGATAAGCACGAGCATCATGGGGATCAGGCTTTCTCAATTCATCCCCGGCTTCACTTTTTTATATGCTCTTTCTGTCGCCATGTTTTCGATCAGCGGCTGGGCCAATGCGGCCAGATATAATCTGGAGCCTCCGCTTGTGGCCCTCATATTCGGATTGATCCTGGCAAACGTCGTTCCGCTGCCTCGGTGGCTGGACGCGGGGTTCCGGGTGGAATACTTCATAAAGACCGGCATCGTGCTGCTGGGGGCAACATTTCCGATCACCCTGATTCTCACCGCCGGACCGGTCGCCCTGCTGCAGGCCACCATCATTTCCGTTACGACCTGTCTGGTCATCTATTTCGTCGGGACCCGGTTTTTCGGACTCGATAAACGATTGGCTTCGGTGATCGGCGTAGGCGGCTCGGTCTGCGGCGTCTCGGCCTCCATGGCCATCGCCAGTTCGGTCAAGGCCAAAAAGGAAGACCTCTACACCTCGGTCACCCTGGTGGTGGTGTGGGCGCTGGTGATGATAATCGTTCTCCCGTTTGTCTCCAAAGCCCTGCACCTTGCCGCCGGGGTCGCCGGTGCCTGGATCGGCACCTCGGAGTTTGCCGACGCCGCAGGATTTGCGGCCGCGAGCGCCTATGGAAAGATGGCGGGAAACGAAAACGCCGCCATACAGGGCTTTACTCTCATGAAGGTGATCGGCCGGGATATGTGGATAGGCATCTGGTCTTTCGTGTTCGCCATGATCGCCTGCCTGAAATGGGAAAAGGAAGAATGCGGGATGAGGCCGAGTGCCATGGAGGTCTGGTGGCGCTTTCCCAAATTCGTCATCGGCTTTTTTCTCGCTACCCTTCTCATGACCTCGGTCACCGCCGGGTTTTCCACAGAGGCATTCAACAGCATTGTGAAACCCGACCTGATTCAGCCGCTGGTTTCGATACGATCGTGGACCTTCATCTTCTGCTTTCTCAGCATCGGCCTCACCACCCGGTTCCGGGAACTCAAGGCGGCGGGCTGGAAGCCCTTTGGCGCCTTTACCATCGGGGTGGCTGTAAATGTCCTGCTGGGATTTTTTCTCTCCAATGTCGTGTTTGGCTCCTACTGGGCGGCGCTGGGAAAATAGCGGCTAGGGGCGCAGCCGGATTGCCAAGCCGTGAGCGCCGCCGCCTTTGGCGGCGGGGCCATCAGGATTATAGAGTCGGCCCTGTGGATGGGCCAGGCGACCCGGCAGGCGGTCCCACCGCCCACCGCCCGCGGAGTTTGTATGGCGACATGTCTTCAGTGCAAACATTTCCGAAATTCCTCCGACTACCTGGAGGCCGCCTGCAAGGGGCTTACCGTTTTGAGTTCCGCCTATGCTTCGGTGCGAAGCGAAGACGGGATATGCGTGCTGCAGGACCTGTACCTTTCAGCCAACCAGTGCTGCAACCGGTTTGTCCCGGTCTTTTCGGCCGTTGCGCCCTCCCATCGGGACCGATAGATTTTCCCCCGGTTTTCCACGCTGCCATTTGTCAACTAAACTCCCTCAATAGTCGTCTTAATATCCGTAAATTGTCTATACTGTGGCAGGAGTAACATCACGGCTTCCCGGCCGCCGGGATGGGTTTTTCCGGTACGGCGGGGGGGGGCGATTCAGGGAAGGAGTGTGCGTTGGTGAATCGTAAGGCCATTGTGGGTGTTGGGGCGGCGCTTGTGGTTATCGGGCTTGCCGGTATAGGGCTGGAGCAAAGCGGAGTTATTTTTCCCCGGGCAAATCAGTTGCCTGCCGTCGCGCCCTCCGGGCCGCCTGCGGCCGGCGGGGCGCCGGCCCAAAGCGTGGGAACTCAGGGGTCGGAAAAGCCTGCCCCGATAGCGCCGCCTCTTGGGGCCGGAAGTGCGTCCAAAAGCGCTACTCCCGCGGTGACAGGCGCGACCGGGGCAGCGAAGGTTCGGCGCCCGCCTGTTGGAAAGCACCCTCTTGCCCATCCCGGGCAGGAAACACTGGCGAGAGGGACTGTACGCCACAGGGTTTCCAGTCCCCTTAATCCCGCAGCACCCGATCTTGCTGCACGAAGTCCCCGGTATAGCCGGCTCCAAAAGCCCGGAGCCTTTCCCCCCGGCCCGGACAGACGCTTTGCCCCCGGCCGGGTTGCCCCGTCTTCGATGCGTCCCGTCGTCATCAGGTTCACGTTCGATCCCTCCAGGGACCGGCCCTTTGATGTTGCTTCCGTGCACCTGGGCGACAGGGTACGGGTGAGTGTGCGGCGGGTCGGACAGGTGAGCCGGCGGGTCTATTTCACTTTTTCCAGGGGCCTTGATTCGCGCCGGGGTGCTCTCCTGGAGTTAAAAACCATGTATCCCTTTGAACCGCCCCGCTACTCTCGGGGGCGTCCCGGGTACTACGTCATCCGGGTGCGCATCTATCCGCACAACCGGTGGGGTATCCCGCCAAGGAGTCTGGTATGACAGGGCTGGGTCTGACCATCCTGTTTTCATGCATAATCATCGCCGGCGTGTGTCTGATCGCCTGTGGCGTCTTCCTGCGCCCCCGGTGTCGAAAAGACTCGGGTAAAGCCGAAGGGCTGCCCCTTGGCTTTTCCGATTCCCGCAGGCAACCCTTCGAACTTCTCGATCTCGACATGGGGCATGAAGGTCTTACTCATCGACAAAAGGAACGCTTCGATCCGGGCAGACATCGGCCCGAACCCCTCACGACCGGGAATGCACCGGCCGAAGCGGCGCCGATTGCCGGACAGGAAAATAAACCGATAAAAATCGATATTTCCTGATTTTCGTTCTTATCCTTTTCGGCTTTGCGACCGATTATTTGACTTGGGGTGTCAGCGTGATAAGATGGCGACCATCGTATGTCACCCAAAGGGTAGTTAATCAGTAGTTTCCAATCACTGAATAACATGACCTCTCGCAAGCCTCGCTCACGGAGTCGAACAGGTATGATGAAAAGACCTCTTATCGCTATTTGTGTCGCTGCATCCGCAATCGCCTGCCTGTCGGTCGGACCGGCAAACGCTTTTGCCGCCGGCAGCGCCGCCAGGGTGGTTCTTCATGGAAACGTAAGCCCCCGGGCAAAGGCCGAGTATGACGTGGGGCCCTCCAGCCCCTCCCATGTGATGAACCGGATGATCCTGCTTTTAAAGATGGATCCCCGAAAGAAGGCCCGGTTGGACCGACTGGTTGCCGAGCAGCACGACCCTTCCTCTGCCAACTATCACAAATGGCTTACTCCCGCGCAGTTCGGTCAAAAATTTGGAAGAACCCCCCAAGAGATCGCCACGGTGACTCATTGGCTCGTCTCCCGGGGCTTCACCATCGATTCGGTTTCCAAAAGCGGGACCAGGATAAGCTTTTCGGGCACGGCTGCCGATGTCAACCGCGCCTTCGATGCGAACATGCATGACTACCGGGTGAACGGCCATCTGCGTCACGCCAATTCCACCAACCCTTCGATTCCGAGTTTCCTGGCGAGCCTTGTGGCCGGTCCGGTCTCCCTCAGCTCCTTTCCCCGAAAGCCGGCCCACACCGCTTCCCGCCCTGTGAAGGTGGGCGGGACGGCGAAGCCCGGCTACACCGTGGGCGGTTCCGGCTCCGGGTATCTTTCCGGGGGCTATTATCTTTCCCCCGGGGATTTCGCCGCTGTCTATGATGTCAACGGCGTCTACAACATGGGGTATAACGGCAAAGGGATCACGATCGCCATCGTGGGCCAGACCGTTGCCGACACCTCCATGTGGGCGAAGTTTCGCAGCACTTTCGGACTGTCTTCCAATGCCCCGAAAGTCATCATTGCGGGAGCAAGCGGCCAACTGGTCGACAGCGGGCAGGGCGATGAAGAAGAAAGCGATATCGACGTCGAGTGGGCGGGGGCGGTGGCGCCGGCAGCAACAATAGATTTTGTCAGCGCATCGGTAGGCGACGGCGGCATCGATACGGCTGCCCAATACGTCGTGGATAACAACGTCGCCCCCATAATGAGCCTCAGCTACGACCTTTGCGAGTCGGATCTGGGTGCCTCCGGAAACCAGTTCTATGCAAGCCTGTGGGAACAGGCGGCCGCCGAGGGCATAACGGTCTTTGTCTCCTCGGGAGACAACGGCGCCTACGACTGCGTGGGCAGAAACGGATACCCCAAGGGAACCCTGGCTGTAAACGGCATTGCCTCCACGCCCTACAACATCGCCGTGGGAGGTACTTCTCTCAGCAGTTCGTCTCAGTACTGGGGGACGACCAACAGCAGCACCGATGTTTCGGCCCTGAGCGCCATTCCCGCCCTGCCCGAAGCGGCCTGGAATGACTGGAGCACCTCGGGGGGCTGGTACGAGTGGGCCTCGGGAGGGGGGGCGTCCAACACCTACTCCAAGCCTTCCTGGCAAGCGTGCGCCGGTGTTCCCAACGACGGCCGCCGCGATCTTCCCGATCTTTCGCTCAATGCCGATTCCAACGGCGTTGGCTACCTGGTCTACACCTGCAATGACGACAGCTCCCAGTGCACCTCCAACTCCTACGGACTCTATGCCTTCGGCGGCACCTCGTGTGCCTCGCCCTCCTTTGCGGGCATCATGGCCCTGATCGAACAAAGTCTCACGGGGCGGCGGCAGGGCAACGCAAACTCGGTCTTCTATCAGCTCGCCAATACCCAATATAGCGCAACCGGTGCGACAAACACGGTTTTTAACGACATCACCTCGGGGACCAACGGCTTTGTCGGCAACGGGACAAACCTGCCGGGATTTTCCTGCACCTCCGCGTATGACCAGGTGACCGGGCTTGGTTCGATCGATGCCACCAACCTCGTTCTGGCCTATCAGCAGTTTAAGGGAGGTCAGGTAAATGGTACCAGTTCCGGATCGTCGACCAGGTCGTCGGGTTACGCTGGAATTGGTCCTGCGATTCAATTATTGCTACTGCAGTAAACCGGTTTTTTCAAAAAATCGATCCGCCGGCATCTCTCAAGCCAAACGCACGGAGCCCGATAATCATGATAAAAAGATTGGTCACCGCTCTTGCCGTCGCACTCGCCTGCCTGTCGGTGGGACCGGCGAGCGCTTCTGCCGCCGGAAGCACCACCAACCAACAAAAAGGCAGGGTGGTTCTTCATGGAAACGTAAGCCCCCGGGCAAAGGCCGAGTATGACGTGGGGCCCTCCAGCCCGTCCCATGTGATGAACCGGATGATCCTGCTTTTAAAGATGGATCCCCGAAAGAAGGCCCGGTTGGACCGACTGGTTGCCGAGCAGCACGACCCTTCCTCTGCCAACTATCACAAAT
>JAKAJS010000012.1 GCA_021813685.1 Deltaproteobacteria bacterium
TGTAATTTGGTAAGCATCTTAATCATTATCCGGTTGTCCGCCCTGTCCCGTTCTAATAGCCAGTCCACGGAAACACTGAGGCATCTGACGAACTGAATTCTAGCTACTTAGGACCTTCGAAGCAGTCAATCTCCTCACCCGTTTACCCGTTCGATCCTGGCCCCGACGGCGGAAAGTTTCCGCTCGATGGCTTCGTAGCCGCGGTCGAGGTGATAGATGCGGTTGATCTCGGTTGTGCCTTCGGCGGCAAGAGCGCCCAGAACGAGCGAGGCCGACGCCCGCAGGTCCGTTGCCATTACGGGCGCCCCTGAGAGCTTTTTCACTCCGCGCACGATGGCCGTTCTGCCGTCGAGCTGTATATCCGCGCCCATACGTTCCAGCTCCAGAACGTGCATGAAGCGGTTTTCGAAGATGTGCTCCTTTATGACGCTCACACCGTCTCCGATGGTCATGAGCGCCATGAACTGCGCCTGCATGTCGGTCGGAAATCCCGGGTAGGGCTGGGTCTCGATATCGACGCTTCGCACCCTGCCGTTTGCGCGGACCTCGAGAAAGTCGCTTCCGGATTCTATCGAAACCCCGGCATCGAGCAGCTTTTGCACCACGGACTGCACATGCTCCCGGCTGCAACCCGTAAGCTTCAGCGAGCCCCCCGTTATCGCCGCGGCGGCCAGGTAGGTGCCGGCCTCGATCCTGTCCGGAATCACCTCGCAGCTACAGGGCCTGAGCTCGCGGACTCCCGTAATGGTGATCGTATCGGTTCCCGCCCCCTCAATCTGCGCCCCCATGCAGACGAGATAGTTCGCAAGGCAGATGACCTCGGGCTCCCGTGCCGCATTTTCCAACACGGTGACCCCGTCGGCCAGGCAGGCGGCCATCATGATGTTTTCGGTCCCGGTCACCGTCACCTGTTCGAACCGTATCGCCGCGCCTTTGAGCCTCCTTGCCTCGCCCACCACATAGCCGTGTTCGAGCTCGATATCCACCCCCATCTGCTCGAGGGCCTTGAGGTGCAGATTGATCGGACGCGCCCCGATGGCGCACCCGCCCGGAAGAGAGACCCGCGCCCTGCGGTAGCGGGCAAGCATCGGCCCCAGCACCAGGACCGAGGCCCTCATCGTTTTCACCAGCTCGTAGGGCGCGGTCAAGGTATGGATATCCGACGTATCGACCTCAAGCGCCCCGTCATGGTCGGACACCGCCCCCATGTGCGCAAGAAGTGTGCGCATCGTCATTATGTCCCGCAGACGCGGCACATTGCCGAACCGGTGTTTTCCAGTTGCAATTAGCGTTGCGGCCATGAGGGGCAACGCACAGTTTTTCGCCCCGCTGATCCGCACTTCGCCGTGAAGAGGCGTCCCCCCTTCGACGAGCAGTTTATCCATTGCTCTAAACCCCTTCCCCCCTGACGTGCAGAATTCTTCGCACGCCTGAATAGTCCCGAATGAACTCGAACCTTCCGGGAAAATCGCCCGCAAGGGTCGTCTCGAGGATTTCCGCCTGCCCCAGGCCTATTTCCATCAGTAAAGAGCCCTGCGGCTTCAAATACGCCGAAAACTTTCCGAGGATTCTTTTGATAACGGCAAGGCCCCGCTCCCCTCCGCCTAAAAGGGCGGTCTGCGGCTCATAATTGGCAATTTCGGGCGCAAGGTCAAGGAATTCCTCATCGGAGACGTAGGGAGGGTTGGAGACGATGATATCGAAAAGAGGCCGGACCGCAAGTGCCTCGAAAAGATCCATGACGGTAAAAAAGATGCGGCCTGCGACCCCGTTTTTCCCGGCGTTTCTTCGCGCAACCTCGATCGCCTGCCTCGACTTGTCGGCAGCGACAACCCGTATCTCTTCCCGTTCGTGGGCAAGCGCAACCGCAATCGCACCCGATCCCGTCCCGATATCGAGCACAAGCGTCGGGCGATCTCCGGCGATCTCGAGCGCCTTTTCGACGATGACCTCGGTTTCGGGGCGCGGAATGAGCACCGCGGGCGTAACCTCGAAGTCGAGCGACCAGAACTCCTGCTTTCCCGTAATATACTGGGTCGGCTCGAAGGCGCTCCTTCGCCGTATGAGCCCCCGATAGCGCGCCAACTCTTCTCCACCGAGCGGTTTATCGAAGTTTATGTAGAGCTGCACCCGCTCCACACCAAGAACATGGGCCAAAAGCACCTCTGCGTCCGCCCGGGGTTGGGCGAGCCCCTTCTCCTTCAAATACCCGGTCGTCCATTGAAGGACCTTCAAGACCGTCCATGCCTCTTCCATCAATTACCTCATGGGACTACGAATTTAAGTGGAAAACAAAGCCTTTTTTTCGTCGGCCGTGACTTCTTCCTCCACGGCGAGAGGGGATGGCGGCTCGGCGCAGATGCGGTCTCTGCCGCTGTTTTTGGCCTCGTACAAAAGCCGGTCGGCCCTGCTGATAAAGGCTTGGAGCGTGTCACGGTCGGCGTGGTTGAACACGGCAACGCCAAAGCTTGCCGTGATGGCTATATGTTGTTCGCCCAAATCGACGGGGCGCGCCCGCACGAGATCGCGCAGTCGCGTTGCGATCAGCACCGAGTGGCCAAGAGAGGCATTGGGCAGGATGAGAGCGAACTCCTCCCCCCCGTAGCGGCAGGGAATATCAATGACACGAAGACTCTCTTTGAGCAGTTTGCCCAGGTGGGTCAGGACCGCGTTTCCCCCTTCGTGCCCGTAGAGCGTATTGACGTTTTTGAAATGATCCAGGTCCACCATGATCAGCCCGGTCGGCAGCTTTGTGCGCCGGGTCCTTTCCATCTCGAGTTCAAGAGAGGCTTGCATGTGCCGGAAATTGAACAGACCGGTGAGCGCGTCGATGGAGGAGAGCTCCTCGAGTTTGCGGCACCTTTCACGCAACAGTTCAACTTCTTCGAGCAGCGGGCAGTGCTCAACCTTCGGGCACCCTTGCGCCTCGGATTCCCTTTGGCTGTCGAGCTTACTCAAAAGCGCCTCCCGAGAAACGAAGTACCGGATTCTTCGGACTTTTTACATCATTGCCCCGCCAACTTCAAGACGCTCCCCGTTGGAGGTCCGTGCCACCTGAAAGGGAAAGACGCGAAAATCGACGCAAAACCGTATCCACGTATTGGGGTGGGCCTGTGCGAGACGGTTGCCGCTTATATCTTCGAAGGCGTCGAGCACATGCACGCAGACCGACCCGTCGGGGTTCAGGAACTCCAGTCTCTGACCGGGAAGAAGCCTCGATCTTGCCTCGAAGGAGATTTTGCCGCCATCGCCATTTACCGAAGAGACGTCGCGATCCGGACAGGAGCGCACAAGGCCGGCCAGGGTGTGGGTCTGAATGTAGGAGATCTGCCTTTCGACATCGGGCTTTCCGGCTTTTGCGCCCGCAAAAAGCGAACCTTTCGTGTAGGGACGATGGCTGATCTTGCAGAGGTCATCCATCCAGGCCGGTTCCGCCCCCAAAGCCCAAGGGTTCCGCGCGCACCGGTCAATCGCCTGCCTGTAGGCCCTCGTTACGCTCGCAGCGTAGAGCGCGCCTTTCATGCGCCCTTCTATCTTGAACGCATCAATCCCCAGGCGTACGAGCGGACCAATCTTTTCCAAAAGGCACAGGTCCTTGGAGTTGAGGATATAGGTGCCGCGGGAATCCTGCTCGACGGCAAAAAACTCTCCCGGCCGCTTCTCCTCCACCAACCCCCAGGCCCAACGGCATGGCTGGGTGCAAAACCCGCTATTGGCGCTGCGATTCCTTTCGGAAAACCTTCCGGGGTTTTCAGCCGAGGAATTCAAAAAAGCGCTCATCAGACAGCGGCCCGAATAGGACATGCACATCGCCCCGTGCACGAATACTTCGATCTCCGCCCCCGATGTTTGCACCATCCGGGCGACTTCCCGAAAACTCAGCTCACGCGCCGGGTTGATGCGCCGCACCCCCTGCTCCACCCAAAACCGGGCGCTCAGGGAATTGGTCGTATTGGCCTGCGTGCTGAGGTGAACGGCTGTCTCCGGGGCATATTTGCGCGCAAGCAACAAGACGCCGGGGTCCGAAATGATGAGCGCATCGATTTTTAGCTCCTGGAGATATTCCAGGTAGGGAATCATTTTTTCGAGATCCGGGCCGCGCGCAAAAATATTTACGGTCACAT
The DNA here is from genome assembly GCA_021813685.1 of Deltaproteobacteria bacterium. GTDB lineage: Bacteria > Desulfobacterota > Syntrophobacteria > Syntrophobacterales > Syntrophobacteraceae > SbD1. The sequence continues at coordinate 4,125 of JAKAJS010000012.1, forward strand.
AGATCTTTTTCCCGAGGCCGTGGGCGATACGCGTTGCCGTGGCCAGATCCTGCGCATCGAGGTTATGCGCAAAGCCCCGCAATCCGAAGTCTTTCCCCGAAGCATAGACGGCATCCGCACCGTACAAAAAGGCTATTCTCAGCTTTTCCAGGCTTCCGCCGGGAGAAAGCAGTTCGGGCACGGGCGTCGTTTGCCGCCGGGATCGATCCATCTGAAATCGCAACCTCTCATAGATTTCCGGGGTGATTTTTTGGTGTTTTCATTCTAAACGGATCGAGGCTGTTTGACAACGCCGCAACTCTCCGCGACCAGGGCAATCCTCTGAAATATATTGGCAGAACGAAGGACGCAAAGGCGCGAGGGCTTTCGCCCCCGCACCCCCACGCCGCTGCGCGGCTCAGTTGGCGATTTTTATTCCTGTAGCGCATACAAGCCGAAAGGTGTAGGTTGGGGTGAGCCCAGCGAACCCCAACAATGGGACCACCATTCACGCGGCGACGGGAGGCGAAAACAATCGAAAAAAACCTTGGCAAACCCCATCGCACTGCATCCGATCTCGAGCGTGACAGGATCGCATGGTTGAGTCTTAAGCTCGTGCCGGGCCTTGGCGACAAGACCATTTTGCGCCTCGTCGAGATTTTCGGCTCCCCCGAAAAGGTCCTTGCCGCGGGCACTAAGGAATTGAGCCTTCGCGGCCCGTCGCGCGACATGGCCCTGGGTGCCCTTGCGGCAAAGAAGTTTGCAAAAGACCCGCAGGCCGAGTTTTTGTATCTCAAAAAAAACGGCTTCCGGATGGTGTGCAGAAATGATGCGGACTATCCGGCAAATCTTTTCGCGATTCCCGATCCCCCGGCGGTCTTATTCGTCTCGGGCGAACTTCTGCCGCGCGACCTGGCCGCAATCGCCGTGGTCGGCTCCCGATTCGCATCGCCTGCCGGAGTCCTTTTTGCCGAAAGGTTGAGTTCGGACCTCGCCTCGTGCGGCCTGACGGTGGTAAGCGGCTTTGCGATGGGCATCGACTCCGCCGCGCATCGCGGAGCGCTCAAGGCCGGGGGAAGAACCCTGGCGGTCCTTGGCTGCGGACTCGATATCAACTACCCTTCCCTCAATTCCGATCTGAGGCGCCGGATCGGGGGGAACGGAGGCCTTCTGACCGAGTTCGTTTGCGGAACACCACCTTCCGCGGGTAATTTCCCCGCGCGGAACCGCATAATCAGCGGCCTATCCCTGGGAGTCGTCGTGGTGGAAGCCGCCGAGAGAAGCGGTTCTCTCATTACAGCTCGCCTTGCTCTGGAACAGGGCCGGGAGGTTTTTGCCGTCCCCGGAATGGCTCAGAGCGTACGCAGCAAAGGAACCCACAAGCTCATAAGACAGGGGGCCAAGCTGGTGGAAAACGCAGAGGATGTCCTGGAAGAGATCCGGCCTCTTCTTCAACCGGGGCGATCCTCACCCGGGGAAATCCCGTTCTGCGCTACCGGCGCGATAGAGCCCTTCCCCCAACAGCAGGAGGAAGCCCGGGGGCCTGAGGAAAAAACCCTTTTAAAGATCCTGGACAAGATCCCCAAACAAATCGACCAAATTGCCCTGGAGGCCGGTATGCCGGTGCAACGGGCGCTCGCCCTGCTGCTCGAGCTTGAACTCACAGGCCTTGTCGCCCAGTTACCGGGAAAGTATTTTATCTCCGGGAGTTGAGGTTCAATGACGCCGGTTTCTCCCCAACTGAAAAATCTCGAGCCTTTCATCCACCTGGTAATCCCCTACCTGAATAACTACGGGTACCCGGCTGTTTTTTTCGGCGTTCTTCTCGAAGATTTCGGCATTCCTCTGCCGGGTGAAACAATACTGCTTACCGGGGCACTGTTTTCGACCCTGGGCAGCTTCAAGATCGAGTGGGTGGCGCTGCTTGGATTTTGCGGCGCAGTGATCGGCGACAACATCGGGTACGCAATAGGCACCTATGCGGGCCGCCCCGCGGTTCTAAAATATGGGCGCTTTGTTTTCTTGAGCCCCGAGAGACTCCGTAAGCTCGAGGATTTTTTCGCGCACCACGGAGGCAAGGTCGTTATCGTCGCCCGCTTCCTTCAAGGGCTCAGGCAGTTTAACGGCATCGTCGCAGGGCTCAGCCGGATGGAGTGGAAAAGGTTTTTAGCCTTCAATATGATCGGAGCCGGGCTGTGGGTGGGCGCATGGTGCGCCGCCGGATACTATCTGAGCAGCCGGTTGGGCGCGATCCTCACCGGATTCCAGCACTTCGAGAAGTTTATTATGATTGGCCTGGGCGCCCTGACTTTCCTTCTGGCCGCTATCCTGCTGCTAAAGAAATTCGCAACCGGACGCAGGCGGAGTTGACAGCCGGCTGTTTTACTTCATTTGGAGTGCACATCGGCCAGGGCCGCCGTGAGTCCCAATCCGATGTAGACTCCCCCCACGACGTAGCGTCCCGTGCGCACGGCCGACCTGGACTTTTTGAACCACCGGCCGACGGTCCCCGCTAAAATCGCGTACGTGCTGTCGCTTAGCGCCGCAATCAGTACAAAGATGCATCCCAGGACCAGCATTTGCCAGGCGATCGCTCCCTGAGAGCGGTCGACGAACTGGGGCAGAAAGGCGATGAAGAAAAGGGCGGTTTTAGGGTTGAGAGTCTGGATCACCACGCCCTGGAAGAAGATTCGGCGCAGGTTCTGCGGCTGATTTTCCCCGGTCGTCCGAACGGTTTCCCGACTGAAGATTTTTCGCAGGCCGAGATAGATCAGGTAGGCGGCGCCCAGATCCTTTATCACAGTAAAGGCCAGCACAGAGGAAAGAAGAAGGGCTGAGAGCCCGAGAGAAGTCGAAAAAATCTGCGCAAGAGTACCCACCGCGATTGCGCACACGGAAACGAGACCAGCGCGCCGCCCCTGGTCTACGCTACGGGTGACAATGTAGAACACGGCTGGACCGGGAATGAGCGCCAGCACTAACGAAGCGAGCAGGAATACGGGCAAATGCGGGATACCAGTCATAAGGCGCCTCCTTGAGAGATAAAGACTTTTTCATACCATACAGGCTTCTTCAAGGATACCTCAATTGATAAACTCCCGCGCGCGGATAGCCGCGATCGACATTAAGCGGCATCGAAGTCCCGGCAGGCCTGGCGGCGATGGCGCCAGGCCTGCCGGGACTCCCATGGGGGTGCGGGGGGCACAGCTCCCCGCGCCTTTGCCTTCCCCCGCGCTTACGGCGTATCGCTCCCGGCTGCGGCCGGAGCCACGAGTATTTTGGCGGGGTTTTCGGGCAGGGTTTTCGCCACGAGCCTATTTGTGAAAAGCCTTCGGGCGAGGTCTCTTATCTGCTGAGGGGTGACGGCCCGGATCAGGGCGGGATAGCGTTCGCCGTAGTTCCAGCCAAGCCCCAGAACCTCATTCAGGGCTGCATCCCCCGCCTGGCTTTGGATCGTTTCATTTTCGAACTTGATGCCTGTCAGCAACGCTTCCCTGGCTCTATCCAGTTCGTTTGGGGAAACGAGCTTTTGGGTCAGATCCTCGAGATTTTGTTCGATTATCCCTTGCACCTTGGGCAGATTGGCCGTCGTGGTCTGGGTCAGTACGCCGAAATAACCGGCGTTATCGCCGTAGAAGGGAAACGTGCTCACGGTATAGACGAGGCTTTGGCTGCCGCCTCGAAGAGAATCGAACATCCTGCCGGAAAGAGAGCCGCCCCCGGAGAGCACCTCGGTCAGCACATCGAGCACGGGTCGCTCGGGGTCTTTGATCCCCAGGCCGTTCGTACCGATAAAAAGAGCCGAACTGCCCTTTTCGTCCCGGATCGAAACGGTGTGGTTCGCATCGAGCGGATGTGTCTCATCGGGGAGACTCAACTTTACGGGCACACCGGTCCATTTGGAGAATTCCCGCTCGGCCAGTTCTTTTGCCTGCTGCGGCTCCACATCGCCATAGATCGCCAGAACCGAATGGGTGGGGTTCACCATTTTACGGTAGAAAGCGAGAATTTCTTTACGTGTAAAAGAGTTGACCGAAGAAAGCGTTCCCAGCTTGTAGTGAGCGTAGGGGGTTTTGTGGAAATAATTTCTCGTAAAGAGCCCCGTCACCTCGCTTTGCCAGTTTTGATCGCGCATTTTTATTGCTGTGAGTGTGTCCTGTTTCTGTTTTTCAATCTGGTCGGGGGGAAAGGTGGCATTTTGGGCTATATCTGCCAGCAGACGCAGGCCCAGGCCCAGGTTCTTCTTTAGCACATCGATCGTGACATGGTAGCTGTTGTAGTCCGAATCGGCATGTATTGCGCCTCCGACGTCTTCGACCTCTTTCATCAGATCCATCTTGTCGACGTTCTTTGTCCCGGCGGTCAAAAGCGAGGCGGTAAAGGCCGAGATACCGGGGTCTTTGGCGTTTTCCAGCGCAAGGCCGCCTGTTCCCCAGAGCTGCAGGGTGACGATAGGCAGGTTCGCGTTGCGCTTTATCAAGAGCTTCAGCCCGTTACCCATCCGGCTGAATCGAACCTTGTGAACTTTGGGCGCGGGACAGGTGATGGCGGCAACCGGTTTAACTTCGCCCGGAGCCATTGGTTTTATGACCGCAACATTCATGCGGTTTTTCACCAGGTATCGCCTGGCGACCTCCTGCACCTGCTGCGCCGTGACGGCGCGAATCCCCTCGACGTATCGATTGTCGAAGTAGGGGTTGCCGGTGAGAAGAAAGGAGGACGCAAGCGAGGAAGCCTCGGCCTCAACGGATTGTTCGGCAAAGAGGTGGTGGGCGATGACTGCATTTTTGGCTCTTTTCAGCTCATCGGGGGAGACGGGCGTATCCTTCAGGCTCTCGATTTGACCTTCGATGCACTGTAGGGCCGAAGGCCACTGGGAGGCGGACATCGATGCGGAGATCAGAAACTGGCCGCGTACGAAGGCGGGGGTCCAATTGGTTGCGCCTATACTGAAAACCCGGTTCTGCGCCTCTTTCATGCTGCAATAGAGCCGGCAGGTTTCACCCTTTCCCATCACCCGGGCCAGAACGTCGAGGGCGTAGAGGTCCTTATCATAGGCGGTGACCGACGGAAACCCGATCATCGCCTCGACCAGTTTGGTGATCGGGACCTCTTTTTCCTCCCACCTCGGACCTGCCTGGCGGGGTTCCCGCGGGACAGTGGCCGGTGCCGAGGCTTCGGGGAGAAAATCCCTTGTCTTTTGGGCTACGAACTGGAGGACCTCCGGGGCAGGAACATTTCCCGCAACGGAAACGATAATATTCTGCGGCTGATAGCGCTCCCGATAATACTCCAGAAGCTGCTTTCTTCCCTCCTTCACAAAGACTTCCGGATAGCCCACTACCGGGTATTTCACCGGACTTCTCCGGTAGGCCGTTTGCAACAACAAATCCCACAGCACGATCCCGGGGCTGCTGTCGCGCATCCTCATTTCCTGCTGAATGACGTTTTTCTCCCTGGCGATATCCTTGGGAGCAATGAGATTTTGGGTCACCTTGGAGAGAGATCGG
>JAKAJS010000172.1 GCA_021813685.1 Deltaproteobacteria bacterium
TCTACGCGACCCTCGGGTGTCATGTAGGCGTATTCTCCGTTGGATCCGCAAACCACATACCCGGCCAGGGGCTCATTATCCCAGCGACTCAGATTGGAGCGCAGGTGATCATAGTCGATTTGTCCGTCGGCCTTGAAAGGTGTGGGGATCGGTGGAAAGATTCCAGCAAGTGAAATATTCGGCATCTGCTTCTCCCTGGTAAATAGTGGAGGTTCCATTCTATCCGTTTTTTGCGCAAAATTTGGAAATTTTCAGATCTTTCCCGCCGCAAATACTTCTTCCAATCTATTTCCCATTTGCCATGCCGTTCCTACTTTGAAGCAAATTTACACCTGGCTTTTCTTTCCACATTTCGCAAAGGGGAAGTCGCGACATGCACTTACAGCCAAATGAACGACGCGCCTTGTGCGGTATATGCCCGGCGGGTTGCGGGGTGATCGTCGCTTACGACGCCGAGGGGAAAATGGTTTCGGTAAAAGCTGACGAAACCTCCCCCCGGGGACTTCTGTGTAAGCTCGGGGCTCATTCGCCCGAGATCGTCTATTCCAAAAACCGCCTCGAGTACCCGCTGCGCAGGAAAGGCCCGAAGGGAACGTATGAGTTTGAGAGGATATCCTGGGAGGAAGCCTTCCGGACGATCGTCGAAAGACTGAACGGTATAAAATCCGCTTACGGCCCGGAAGCAACGGCGATTTACACCGGCCGGGGAAGCTTCGAACTGGCCCTCTGCGACGTCTTCCAGCCAAAGGGTGTCGCCGTATCCTCGGCTTCGAGCGTTCTTTTTCCCTTCGGCTCTCCCAATACCATGGGCGTGGGCGCCCTGTGCTATGTCTCCTTCGCCATGATCGCGCCTCATGTGACGATGGGCGGGATGCTCATCAACATGTTTTCAGATCTCGAAAATGCGGAATTGATCGTGGTCTGGGGCGCCAATCCTGCGACCGACTGCCCTCCGGTGGATCTCAAAAGAATCCTGATGGCGGTAAAGCGGGGGGCGAAGGTGGTGGTGATCGATCCGAGGCGGACCCAAACTGCCGAAATGACCGATGCGGAGTGGGTCCCCATAAGGCCGGGAACAGACGGAGCTTTGGCTCTTGGCCTCTGCCGGGTTCTCATCGAGGAGCAAATGTACGATGCGCCTTTTGTGGAGCAATGGACCCGTGGGTTTCCCGAATTCGCCCGGTATGTTCGCCATTATAGCCCGGAGGTCGTCGAATCGATCACCGGGGTTCCCCGGACGAGCGTGCGCTCCCTGGCCCGAAGGCTCGCCACCGCCCGCGGGGCGAGCCCGGTCATGTACACGGGCCTGGAGTACAGCGACTCCGGAGTGCAGGCCATCCGCGCCTCCCTTGTCTTGTGGGCACTGGCGGGACAGCTCGATGTGCCGGGAGGTCGATGTTTCACGATGAAACAGAACACTTTCCCGATCAACCGCGAAGGCCATATCCCCAACCCGGGCCCGAAACGAGCCCTCGGCGCCGACCGGTTCCCCGTCTACAGCCTCTACAGAGGAGAGTCGCACGCCGCGTGTCTTCCCGACTCCGTTCTGGAGGGGAAACCCTATCGGATTCGCTCCCTGATCATCCTGGGCGCCTCCATGATCACCTCCTGGCCCCGGCCCGAAGTCTGGCGAAAGACCCTCGGGGCTCTCGACTTTCTCGTCTGTATCGACGTCAATCCCACCGCCGACTGCGCCTATGCCGATCTGGTCCTGCCCGCTGCGACCCTCTACGAGATCGACTCCTACATGACCTACGGCCATGTATTCCGGCTGCGGGAAAAGGCGATCGAACCCACAGGCGAGGCAAGAAATGCGTTTTTTATCCTGACGGAACTGGCCGACCGGCTGGGCTACGGGCATCTGTACCCGCGCAGCGAAGAGGAACTCCTGCGACACGTCCTCAAAGGATCTCCCTTCACCCTCGAAGAGGTCCGCGCCGCCGGGGGACGGGTTCAGGTCGCCCCCGTCCCGATGCAATATAAAAAATGGGAAAAGGGCCTTCTCCGAAAAGATGGACAACCGGGATTCGAAACCCCGACGGGAAAATTCGAAATTGCCTCGACCATCCTCGAAAAATACGGCTACGACCCGTTGCCCGTCTATACCGAACCCTCCGAAAGCCCGGCAAGCAGACCTGCCCTTGCCGAAATATTTCCACTCGTCTTCAATTCGGGATCACGGGTCACAACAGATTTCAGGAGCCAGTTCCACGGGATCCCCGGCTTGGCGAAAGAACGGCCGGAGCCTACCGTCATGATCAACACCCGGGATGCAGCGGCCAGGGGGATTCGGACCGGCGACCGGGTGATTCTTCGAAGCCCCAGGGGTTCGGTCCGGCTGCGCGCAATCGTGAGCGAGGACATTTTGCAGGGTGCCGTCGACGCGAGCATGGGAGGCGGAGGCCCGCTTGGCCCCGAAGCGTGGCAGGAATGCAATATCAACGATCTCACCGATCTGAAATTCGACCCGATCTCCGGATTCCCGATCTACAAGGCCCTGCTGTGCGAGGTGGAAAAGGAGGGTGAAGTGGCTTGAGATGGGGGGTTCGGCCATATTTTATCTTGATTTCGCCCCCGCACCGGTATACGAATTCATATTCTGCTTCTTACCGTGTCTCTTTCCAGGGGTGACTGATGACCTTCCATGTATGGATCGCTTTTCTTTTCGCTGCCGGGATCGTGCTCATAATGCCCGGCCCCGTCATCATTTCCGTCGTGAGCCATTCTCTCGCCCATGGCCGCAGAGCCGTGATTCCGATGGTGGCCGGCGTGACCCTTGGAGACCTTACCGCCATGAGCGTCTCGCTGCTGGGGCTCGGGACCATTCTTTCGGCATCCGCGACGCTTTTTTCAATCCTCAAGTTTATCGGCGCCCTGTATCTCATCTTCCTGGGCGTTAAGCTCTGGCTGTCGGATCCAGGCGCCGGGCACCTGGATACTGCCTTCGAGATGCGATCCAAACGATCCCTGGCCTGCAAACTGTTTTTCACCACCACCCTCAACCCCAAGACCATCGCCTTTTTCGTCGCTTTTCTGCCGCAGTTTGTAAACCCGGCCGCCCCTGTTCGCCCTCAATTGCTGATCCTGGGAACTACGTTTCTGGTGATGTCGGCAATCAACTCCGGCTCCTACGGTTTTTTTGCCGGTCGACTCCGGGAGAAAATGCAGTCGAGATCGGTTCGACAATGGATCAATCGTTGCGGGGGAACAGCGCTCATCGGCGCCGGGGTGTTGACGGCAACGATGCGCCGATCCTGATTGCGGTTAATGGGAGTTGGAAAGCCCTCGTAGAAAGCGAAAAAGAGCCCGTGATGCTTTTGGTGAGGTCTGCCCCTCGCGCTCCTTCCTGGCGTTTAATACGAGTTGACGAAGCGTTTGCCGGTCGGCTTCCGGGAATCGGCCCAGGATTTCACCGAGGAGATCTTCGTTTCCCTCTGCCAGTTGATCGCGCCATCGTTCCAGTTCTTTAAATCGCAGCTCTTCCTGACGATCTCCCTTGTCTATGGCCTCCAGCGCCTTCCGGATGGGTTCAGGATCGGCCTCGCGCATGAGCGCTCCGATATATTGGAGTTGCCGCCGCCTGGCCTCGCCCGTGCGGATGGTCTTGGCTTCAAGCAATGCGTCGCGCAGTTCCGGGGGCATTTCTATCCGGTTTATCCGCTCCGCGCTGAGTTCCGCAAGCCTTTCGCCAAGAGCCTGCAACGCAAGCATTTCCCTCTTTATCTGTGATTTGCTTTTTGGCTCGTTTTCAGCCAACATGTCCTCCTGCATTCTGCCCGAAAATCCTACACCACCTCGATGACACTGCCCTGAAACTCCACTTTTTGTCCCCGTGTTATTTTCCGACCCTTACGGAGTTCCACCACCCCATCAACCCGGACTTTGCCTTCGCTGATAGCAAACTTTGCCGTTCCGCCGCTCGAGCATGTGCCTGTTGCCTTGAGGAGCTTCACCAATTCAATGTGTCCGGCTTCGAGCAATTCGAGGGAAAATTTTATGTGCACCGTTTTGTCCGTCCTTTTCAGTCCAATGTTGCCTCGTTATGCGAACTGCGCCCGCAGGGATTTCGAAAAGCCTTCTTCCGGCTCCCCGCTCCTCGATATATCATCCTTCACGCAACCTCGCCATGGTTCCAATGTCTGTCAGGTAAATATTTCTTCCCGGGCATCGACAAGCAGTCTCGCTCATCTCCTGTTTCCTTTGACCCGTAAAAGCCGGATGATTATCTTTGCTCCAGTTGATTTCTGCGAGTTGGGATCTCTTTTTGAATCGCCTGCATTCCCGATAAGAAGAAAGAACAGCTCGTGAATCGCGCAACGTCCACCCTTCTCGTTTCAGCCTTCGGGATTGCGCTGTTGGTCTCCATTACCGATAACGTCCGGACGAAAACCCGGGCCAACCTGATGGCGGCCTACAGTTGTGAAAGCAATGCCCGCGCAAAATACCTTGCCTATGCGCAAAAAGCCGACCGGGAAGGCTATGGCAAGGTAGCCGATCTCTTTCGTGCAGCCGCCGAATCTGAAAAAATCGAGCTAAACAATCAGGCCCTGGTGATCCAGGCAATGGGTGGGACACCCCGAACCAACATCAAGCATCACGCAATCAGGTCTACCCGAAAAAACCTTGTGGATGCAAAGAACGAAGAAACCTACGAGACCGCGGTCATGTATCCTCAATTCATCGCACAGGCGCAAAAGGAAGACAATGAGGATGCGGTTCGCATGTTTACCTACGCACGGGCAGCCGAAGTACAGCATGTGAAATTCTACGAAGAGGCTTTGGACAACCTGAATGAATGGAAGAGTGGAAAAACTGAATTCAGAGTTTGCCCTATCTGCGGGTATACCGTTCAGGCAAAACCCGTTTTTCTCGCATGCCCGGTGTGCGCCACACCCACCAGACTCTATGAGTCGCCAAGATAGTCTCCCGGGTGGTTAAAATAGGTCCTATTCGACCTATTTGTCCTATTCTCGCCCCAACCCTCGCCAATCTCCGAAAATCGCTATATACTCCCCTCACTCAAGCTCAGATAGAGTGGCTTCTCACGGAGGTTCGGCAGATGAGCGTTCGCAGTGCGCTGGATGGAAGGGCCATAGGCCTCATGGTTGTCTTTTGCGCAATTTTCGGTATGCAGCAGGTAGCCATCAAGGCGGCGACGCCCGTTATGGATCCCGTTTTGCAAATAGCCATACGTTCCGGCCTCGCCGCTCTTCTCATCGGCATATACCTGCGAGCGAAAGGCTCCTCGCTTCTGCCCTCCCGGAACTGGCTTCCAGGGCTTGTTGCGGGAATTCTCTTTACCGCGGAATACCTCTTTGTCGCGGAAGGTCTGCGGTTTACGAGTGCCGCGCGTATGGTCATTATGCTCTACACCGCCCCCGCTTTCGCAGCGTTCGGCCTGCATTTTCTCATAGCCGAAGAACGACTGCGCCCCATGCAATGGGCGGGCATGGCCCTGGCTTTTTGCGGCGTCGCCCTGGCGTTTTCCGATAACGGCGCCTCCCCGGGGATCTCGTCGAACTCCATGTTTTTGGGAGATTTTCTGGGATTGCTGGCAGGCATAACCTGGGGCGCCACAACAGTAATCATTCGGACAAAGCTCTCTGAAACTCCCCCGACACAAACCGGCTTCATGCAACTCCTAACCTGTTTCTGCATTTTAATGCCCGGAGCAGCGCTTACCGACAGGTTCCATTTTTCCATGACCCATATTGTCTGGGCCAGTCTGGTTTATCAAATTTTGATAGTTTGCGTTGTCGGCATGCTGCTCTGGTTCTGGCTGCTCACGGTCTACCCGGCCTCACAACTGGGTGTTCTTTGTTTCCTTACCCCGGTTTTCGGCATCGTTTTCGGGGTGGTGCTCCTGGGGGAATCGGCAGATTTGAAATTTATCCTGGGAGCGGCGATGGTGCTTGCCGGAATAGTCATCGTAAGCGGGTGGCAGTGGTTCGCACAACGTGCCTATCGCAAAGGCGAACTTGTAAAGATCCAGGGAGACTCTCATGGCTACTGAGGTGAAACGATCCGTATGCCCCTATGATTGCCCCGACACGTGCGGGCTCCTGGTGGAAGTCGTTGACGGAAGAGCTGTAAAAGTCGGCGGCGATCCGGAGCATCCCTTCACCCGGGGATTTCTTTGCAACAAGATGAACCGGTATGCCGATACCGTTCATTCGCCCGGTCGCCTGAAAACACCGCTTCTAAGAACCGGCCCCAAGGGAACCGCTCAGTTTCGCCCGATTTCCTGGGAGGAAGCTCTTGCCCGCATCTCGACGCGGTGGAAGCAGATCGTGGCCGACTCCGGGGCCGAAGCGATCCTTCCCTACTCCTATGCAGGCACCATGGGTCTTGTCCAGAGAAACGCGGGCCATCCCTTCTTCCATCGCCTGGGGGCTTCCCGACTGGACCGCACCATCTGCTCGCCGGCCAAGGATGCGGGCTGGAAAGCCCTCATGGGCGAAACACCCGGTCTGCACCCCGACGAAGTACTGGAAAGCGACCTCGTGATCTTATGGGGCATAAACGCCGCGGCCACCAATGTCCATTTTCTGCATAACGTACGGGAGGCTAAAAGGCGCGGAGCCAAAGTGTGGGTGATTGACACCTACGAGACACCCACGGCCGAGATTGGAGATCGCCTCTTTCTGGTTTCTCCCGGAAGCGATGGGGCTCTTGCATTGGCAATGATGCGCTCCCTGGCGGCCGAGAATCTTGTGGACCGGAATTTTCTGGCAAATCACGTGCAGGGGTTCGAAGAATTCTGGAACGAAGTCCTTTCCGGATTTTCCCTGGAGGAGGCCGCTCGCCTTACCGGTTTATCCGCCAAGACGATTCGACAGATGGCCCTGGACTATGGAAAGGCCCGGGCCCCGTTCATCAGGCTTGGAAGCGGACTCTCCCGGTATACCAACGGGGCGATGACCTGCCGGACCATCGTATGTCTTCCCGCCCTCGTCGGCGCCTGGGCGAAAAAGGGCGGCGGTCTTCTGGCCGGCACCTCCTCAGGCGGGGCCTTTTCCATCGGGGAGATCACCCGTGAGGATTTCATGGCCGCCCCCACGCGCATCATCAATATGAACCAGCTCGGGCTGGCACTGACACAAATGGACAATCCTCCTGTTTTGAGTCTATACGTCTATCACTCGAATCCAGCCGCCGTCGCTCCAGACCAGAATCAGGTGCTGAAAGGGCTCTCGCGCGAGGATCTTTTCACTGTAGTCCACGAGCGGTTCCTGACCGACACGGCCGCCTACGCAGACATTGTGCTTCCGGCTACCTCTTCGCTCGAGCACAGCGATCTCTACCGCGCCTACGGCACCTACTGCATTCAAAGGGCGCGGCCCGCCATCCCCCCGGTCGGCGAGAGCAAATCCAACCGGGAAGTCTTCGGGCTTCTGGCCGAAGCCATGGGATTTTCCGACCCGTTTTTCCGGCAGTCGGCAGACGAACTCATCGAGCACCTGCTCTCCCTGCCCGCTTCCCTGAGAAATGGAATCGACCGGAGCGCCCTTGATTCCGGCAAAGCGGTTGAGCTTGCAATCGCCTCCGATTATAAAATACGGTTTCTGACCGAATCGGGCAGGATCGAACTTCTCAATCCCCGCGTGCGGGAAAATCTTCCTCGATATCTTCCCCGAAACGAAGGCGGATTTCCCTTTCGGCTCATGACGGCCCCCAACCGGTATTGCCTGAACAGTTCCTTTCGTGAGCGCGACGATCTTCGCCAGAGAGACGGGGCCATGTATCTGCGCATGAACCCAACAGATGCGAAGGCAAAAGGCCTCCATGACGGCGAACGGGTGGCTGCGTTCAATGATCTGGGCGAGGTCACCTTCCTGCTTCGCCTGACCGCCAAAGTTCCGCAGTCAGTCGTGGTTGCCGAAGGGATCTGGTGGCTCGCTCACTGCCCGGGGGATCGCTCGGTAAATGCCCTGACTTCCCAGCGACTTACCGATGACGGAGGAGGAAGCACCTTCTACGACAATACGGTTGACGTCCGCAGGGCATAACTCGCCCCCCTCGCCGATAAAATTTCGCTCATGAAAACGGCCGAAGATGCCGATAACTTCACCAGATTTATGGATAATACCCATCCGCACACCGCGGAATATGGAACTGGAACCCATTTGCCGAATCAGGAAAGGGACTCTGATGAGTCGCAGGATCACACAAATCACACTCCTTGCAGCATTGACATTCACCGGGATCATTGCCGTTTTCCTGACACACGTTTCCCTGCAGTCCAAACTGATCATTGTTGCCGCGGCGGCTTGCTTCGCTTTTATTTTGGAAACAGCCTACTTTCTCCGCGCCGTCCTGATTCCTTTGAAATCCAACGTCGAAACGCTGCGGAACATGGTCGATGAGGTGGAACAGACTTCCATGCAATACTACAGCATGTCCAACTCCCTGGCTGACGGATCGGGCACCCAGGCGGCCAGCCTCGAGCAGACCGCTGCAAGTCTTGAAGAGGCCACGGCCACCACCAGGCAAAATGCCGATAAGGCCGACATCGGGCGCGCCCTGATCGAAGAAGCCCAGACAATGGCCCATCGTGCTGCCTCCTCAATGACTCAGACAAGCCAGGCGATGGAGCAGATTTCCGGGGCGAGCCTCAAGATCAGCCAGATTATCAAAGAGATTGACGCCATCGCCTTTCAGACCAACCTGCTCGCGCTCAATGCGGCGGTTGAGGCTGCCAGGGCCGGGGAAAACGGGGCAGGATTCGCCGTAGTGGCCGAAGAGGTGCGTAACCTCGCCAAACGTTCCGCCACGGCCGCAGCTTCTACACAGGACTTGATTCAAGACGCCATAAACAAGACGGGGACCGGCGTGTCGTTGGTGAGTCGCTCCGAGGAGGATTTCAAAAAAATGGTGCAATCCTTCGAAAAATCGGTGAACCTGATCCGCGAAATCGCCGAGGCTTCCGCCGAACAACGCATCAGCCTTACGGAAATCTCCACGGCAATCAACCAGATCGATATCGTTACACAGGAAAACGCCGCCAAGGCTCAGGACAGCGCCAAAAATTCGGAGGACATGGAGGAGCAGGTGCTAAATATGCGCGATATCTCCTCCAATCTGCTTCAGATATGGACCGGCGTCAATAGAAGAAAAGTTGCTATGGATCTGGTGAAAAGAGGAATCGAAATGGTACGAAAAAACGGGCTTCAAGCCACTGTCTCAGCCGCTCAAGACAAAAACGGCCCGTTTTGCGATGGAGAATGGTTTCTCTTTTTCGGTACGGTGAAGGGAAAACTGACCATCCTGGCCCATCCCTTCGCCCCTCATCTGGTGGGAAGCGACGTGGCCCCGCTGCTCGACATCAAGGGCAAAGACTTTAACGTTCAGATGGCCGAGTTGGCGGCCACCAAAGGCTCCGGTTGGGTCAACTACTGGTGGCCCAAGCCCGGGGCGACCGTTCCTTCTCTTAACCCAAGTTTAACAAGCATGAAAAAATGAAAAGCAATACCAATGAGTTAGGCCTTAAAGAATCTGCCAGTGGCACTACATCGTAATCATTTATCAAACAACCATTTTTCGCACCCCTCCTGGAGAGGC
>JAKAJS010000074.1 GCA_021813685.1 Deltaproteobacteria bacterium
CCGCCCGATGGAAGAGAGCTTGTGATTGTGCTCCATCTCTCGAAAAGCAGCCTCCCGTTTTTCATCGCATTCCTGCATTCGCTTTACGAGAAGGTCCGTCAGGCCGAATACCACCAGGAATATGACGAATACGCTTCCCAGAAACACCAAAACGAGTTCGCTCCTCATGGAGTACCAGGGCTTCAGCACCTCGGCCCGCTGCTTGACCACCGCGAGGATATAGGGATAATTGGCAAAGTAGGTATATGCCAGAAAAGCCCGGTCTGCACCTCCCTTCCCCACCTCGATCACGTTCGCCTCGTAGGTTGCCGGAGGCAGCTGCAACGGAAACTTTTCCAGGGTTCGGCCGTAAATCCTCGAAGGCGTCTGCAGCACGCCCTCCTTATTGAGCAGGAAAACATCGCTTGCCCGGTCCAGCCCCATGGAGGCGACAAATGTATTGAGCCGCCCGGTATCTATGGTGGCTCTCAAGACCCAGGTCTTTCCTGATTTGTCCCACCGGTGCACCGCGAAGGCGATATGGGGGAATTTTCGGTACCCCAAAAAGACATCACTGATGTAGGTCCCCTTGATTTGGACCTGGTGATACCAGCTCTGTTGCGAATAATCCTTCCCCTTGAGATCATAGGGGCCAACATAGGCGACCTGCATCCCCTGCCCGTTGACCACGCCCAGGTCCACAAACTCCCCGAACTCTTCGCGCATCACCCTGAAAATCCGGTTGAGCGTCTTTTCCTCCATCAACTCGTCGTAGCCGTAGGCGGAGGCGACAAAACTTACCGCCGAAAGCCTCTCGGCCAGGAAAAGATCGAACGAGTGGGTGGTCCGGCTCACGGTGGCCTTGAGAGGACTCAGGATTTCCTGCTTGAGTCCCGCCTGGTATTCGTGGTAGTTGATGGCCGCCATGATGACCAGCGGAACCGTCGTAACCAGAATCATGAGGATAAAGATATTGCGGCGCAATATCCTGTAGCGGGCCGGAGATACGCCGTCTTCGGGCAGAGCCCGAAACTTCAGTCTTTCCACCAGGCTCGTCGGGCTGTTCTTTTCCGAATTCATCTAGACTTCCCTCTTTGCCTTCGCCTTTGTCATGCTCAGACCAAAGCCGTCGAACAAAAAGTAGATGGCAAACCCCCACCACAAGGTGTAGAGGATGTAGAAAAGAAGCAAACCGGTCAGGAGCAATCCATTCTTGCCAACCCGCTCGGCCGGGATCTTGTAGAAATTGTACGCCGGCTCGATGGCCCTGGTCATGACCTCCTCAATGATTTTGGACTGGGCGACATTTCTGTGCGGACCATTCTGGAGCTGTTTCGACGCTGCGTTGAGCACGCCGTACCAGCTTTCCATCGCCTTTTTTTCGTCCATTCCGTACCGTTTGCCGATCTGGTCGCCCTGGTTGAAATACATCAGATCCGCATCCCGCAGAGCGGCTTCGAGCAGTTTGGCCAGGGGAGTATCGACCTTGAGCACCGCGCCCTGCAGGGTGGTATTGGGCGCGCTCTGCGATATGACCTTCAAAGCCGCGGCACCTTCCCCCGCATCCTTCATCTTTACGTTCACCACCAGTTGCTGTTTTTCATATTCCTTGAGCCCCGCGTTCACTTCCGGTATGAAATAGGCCGAGCCCTTGGCAAGAGAATTGAAAAGCCTGTCGGAAAACTGCAGGCCGTTTTTGCCTTTCCCCCACACGGGAGAAAAAATCAGCGCCAAAATTATCAGGAAACTCAGGCCAAGAAACAGTCCCAGACTCATCGTCTTTTTATTTGCGATCAGCATGATGTTTCTCCTCGAGACGATTTTCCCGCCATTTGGTTTGACCGTAGCCTGCGGGGTTATCTCCAACTTCCGGATGATGCCAAAATTGGCTGAGACCCAGCTCGATTAGAGCGGCAAGCAGCACCAGACCAATCAGAAACGGGGGGCGCCCCGGAGAGTACAGAGCAAGAATGGCTACCAGGAATGCCCCAGACAACAGGCCTATTTTCAACGTCCCGCCGAAGCTCATCCCGTTGTCCGTTTCTGAATTTTTGGAACAGATCCCACGGAAACTTCCCCGGTGTCGGGCACCTGTCTCAATTCCTTCAAATTCGTTATGAATTTGGCAAACAGCCACAGTCCGAAAAATCCGGTCGCGGCCCAGAAGAGGATGTTTCCGCCCACCTCGATAGCCCCGGTCACAGACTTGGGAAAATCCGCCACGCCCAGCTGGGTCATTTTTGCCGGAAGTGTGGATGCCCGGTTGAAAAAACCGGCAAGGATCACCGTCGCATAGAAGCCGCGAATGTGAATCCCCTTGACCACCTTGGTCACAAGCGCACCGAGTTGGATGCCCACAAGAGAGCCGATCAGCAACCCCATCGCCAGGGAGTAGAAGATGAACCCGTAAATGGCATACTGGGTGATGGAAGCAAGACCCGCAGTGAAGATGATCTGAAGAATATCGGTGCCCACCGTTGTCATGGAAGAGACACCGAAAACATAGACAAACATGGGAAAGGTCGCAAACCCGCCTCCCACACCCATGATGGCGGCAAGCATCCCCACGACGGCGCCTCCGGCCGTGATCATCGTCCAGGAAATCTTTTTTCCCCCTGGGACAAAATCTTCGTCGAACCGGATCATCGGGGGAATATTTATGTTTTGCACCTTCATTGCAAGGCCCGTGGTTCCGGCATACCCGCCGCCGTGGGCATCGATTTTGGTGGTCTGAGAGCCCCGTACGTTTTTGAGGAAATCATAGAGGGCGTAGAAGCCAAGAAAGCCGAGCAGAAGTGCGTATACAAGACTTATGAAGGCGTTGCTCAAAACAGGGTTGATGTCGTAAATCGCCCGGTTGGCCTTTCCCCCGACGAAAACGCCGATGGCTGAGCCGATCGTAAATACCACTGCGAGCTTGAGTGATACGTTGCCAAGTTTCTTATGGACCGTGGTGCCCATAATCGCTTTGGCAAAAATGTGGAAAAGGTCGGTTCCGACCGCCAGAATTCCTTTTACGCCCACGGCCATGAGGGCCGGAGTAACGATGAATCCGCCTCCTGCCCCGATACACCCCGTGATCAACCCGGCAATCACGCCCACCACGATGGACATGAATAAGACCGATTGTGTACAAAATGCCGGAGCGTACGCTTCCTTCCCCCCCAGCATGGTCGCCGCATTGAGCAGGGACACAAGTAACACGGGGGCACACAGCACAAGCAGGATCAATAGTTTCTTTCGGCTCTTGAAAACCGAGGTGGACACTTCCAGCTCCCACTGCGCATGCGCAATGGATGCACTCTTCATAAATTCGTATAGTTGCCTGGGACCGTTCATTAGCGAAACCTCCTCTGCGCGAATTCGAAAATAGGTGTGAATCCGTTGAGATGCGAAGATGCGGCAACTCACGCCGGCCGGCCTGACAGAGGAAGAGGCAACTTACGTGCCACGGGAGGTTCAGGGTAAGATCTTGATTTAAAAGGATAACTTACGGGGGGGCGATTTTCCCTCCGCTTTGCGGTGACACCGCTATGTGTCACCTGCGCAAAACGGAGCGGCCGCTCATGGCTCGATTGGGATGGGATCTTGCGGGACCGGCCCGTTCAAAAGACGGTGTAGCGAATCTTTTCGCCGTCCCGGAAGCCTCGTGCGACCTCCATGTGCCGGAGTGTCGCGAAGCAATTTTGAAATTCGAGCTCGCCTATGCCAAGCCGAGAACAAATCGTGGAGGCATCGAGAGGGCCTTCGGTCTTGAGCAGGTTCAAGATGCGAAATTGGGACTCGGTCAACTGAGGCGCCGCCCCGATGGTCCTCTTGGCGCTGTAGACGGCCCAGGGATCGCAGGTTACCGGCTTCATTTTTTGATCGAGGAAGCAATCTTCGCAAAGGACTTTTCCGGCGTGTACATAGATGTCGTCAGGATCCAGGGGGGACCCGCAGTTTTCGCAATTTTTCATTTTCCCTCCTTTTCGGCCATTTTACTTTTTCGGGCAAAAAAGGAAAGGCTCGATTGCTGAGGAATTATCGAACGGGCTTACTGAAACCTGGGGGATACAAATATGAAACCCTGAGTAGACACCGTTTCTCAGGCGCACAGGGCCGAAAAATCATCTATGAGCTTACGCAGGGTACCCACCATGACCGGTTTTATGAAATAGCCGTCGACGCCCCTTTCCAGAGCCGCCTTTATGCTTCTTTTTTCCTTGAGATAGCCGCTCGCAATGACGATCGTAGCCGCAGCGGCGGCCTTGATGGTGTCGAGCAACAGGAAATGGTCGTCCTGCAGAGTCGAGACGTCGGCAAGAACAAAGCTGAAGGGGATTTCGCAAAGAAGGCTCCCCGCCTGTTCCACATTGTCAACCCAGTAGCATTTGTAGCCTTCTCGGTGGTTTTCGAGGGCCCGGGAGAAAAGTTCTGCCGTGTCTCTTTCCGGATCGAGTATGAGAATGTTTCTTCGGCTTTTCATGACCATTTCCAACATATAAAACTGAGTTGATTCCAAGATTTCAAGGCATTTCACAGGATGGGGACTCATCCCATGCCCCCGAGTTATGTTCAAGCTTTATGCCAGAACTTTCCGTTTGCTACCGATTTGTCTCGATCCGAAGGGTTTGCGTCAACTGAGCCGCGCAGCGGCGTGGGGGTGCGGGGGCGATAGCCCCCGCGCTCTTGCCTTCGATCTTCTCAGCGGCTTCACTCGCAGGCGGGCAGAACTATTTCGAAGGTCGTCTCCGATGCTCCCGGGGCCTCTTCTTCCGTGATACTGCGGCAGTTGATCCGGCCCCCGCATCGCGTGATTATCCCGTAGCTCACCGAAAGGCCCAGGCCGGTCCCCTGGCCGACTTTTTTGGTGGTGAAAAAAGGGTCGAAAATCTTGTCCAGGTGCTCCTTTCTTATCCCGGGCCCCGTATCCGAGATCAGCGCCTCGACCATTTTTCCCCCGGGGGTCGGACGAGTCTGGATTGTCAGCTCACCCTCCCCGTCCATCGCCTGTACGGCGTTGTTTATCAGGTTTAAAAAAACCTGCTGCAAGCCGGTAGAATCAGCTCGAACGAAGGGCAGATCGGGGCAGAGGGAAAGCGAAAGCTTGATCCTGTTCATCTCGAGATTGTGATTGACGATCGAGACGATAGACTCGATACTGGCGTTGAGATCGCTGCACTCCTCGGGTTCGTCTTCCATCCTCGCAAAGCTCAAGAGTCTTTCCACGATGCTCTTGCAGTGCAGGCCGTGTCTTTCGATTGTCTTGAGGTCGTTATACTCCATGGAGCCCGGGTCCATTTTTTCCAGCAGCAGATCGCAAAACCCGAGCATTATCCCGATGGGATTGTTTATCTCGTGGGCGACTCCGGCCGCCATCGTTCCCAGAGAAGCAAGTTTTTCGGTATTGATCAGCTGCTGTTCGATTTCTTTTCTTTCGGTGATGTCCCTTCCGATCGCCAGAACGTACCGCTCGCTCTCCTCGCCGGTTACGGGAATATAGTTGAAATCGAACCAGAAGTTGCCGGCGGGCAGCTTGAGGCGGGTTTCGATTTTTTGCCCCTTGCCTGAAGAGAGCACCTGCCCGATAGCGCTCACAATATCCTGGACCTGCTCGCTGGGCAAAAAGCGGTACAGACTCTGTTCGGTGAGTTCCCCGGGCTTTACCCCGAAGATGAGGGACATATGCTGGTTGGCCGTCCTGATTTGTCCGTTTCGATCGATGGTGCAAATCAGGTCCTCTGCGTTTTCCACAAGAGATCGGTACTTGGTCTCCGAACTCTCCAGTTCTCCGGCATATTTTCGTATGTCCTCGGTCTTGGCCTCGACCTCATGCTCCAGAAAGGTGGCGAGCCTTCGTTCGTAGAGCACGAAAAAAAGGCTGCACAGCCCTATTACGAACACCACCAGCCCCTGGAGCAAAAACTGCCTCATATACACCGAGTAAACCATGGACTCGACTTCTTCTACCGGGGCGGCAACGGCGATCGACCAGGAATAATCCATAAAGGGCCCCTTGACATGAATCGGAGCGAAAGCGACAAGCTTTTCCATGGGCCTTACAACCCCGCGGTGCCACCCCGAAACGTAGGTCCCGACGCCCTCCTTGCCCTGCATCATTTCGTCGCGCTCGATCTTGTCGATACTCATAAAGCCCAGGTGCGGGTCTCTATGGCGCCGCGCGCTGAAGGCGCTTTGACCGATAAACGGTTTGTAGGGATGCCAGATAAACCTGCCGTGTGAATCGATCGCCCAGGCGTAGCCGCTTTTCCCCGAACGGATGTCGGGCATCATCTCCCCCATCAGGTAGGAGGCGTCGACGGTCAGTCGGATATAGCCGGCGAAGGCGCCCGAAGGCGATGGGTGGGTGGCATCCACGGCGTTGTCATAGGTTGGGGTGATCAGGTTGAAGACAAGGTCTCCCCGGTTCTTTTCCCCCTGTTTCAGATGCAGTTCGGTCCCCAGTATTTTGCCCCTGCTGGCCGGCTCTTTGGCCCAGGCGAGATATTCAGCGGGTTCGCGCTGCGCCGGCCCGAGATTGCGCGTGACTATGCCCTGCTCGCTCGCTCGGAAGATCTGCTTTCCTTGCGCATCGATACGGCGCACCGTCACAATGGAGCTTTCGGTGAAAACCGGAAGGATCGACAGGAGCAGAGTTTGGTAGCGCGCGGGGTCGAAGTACTGGATGGCGGGAAGAGAGTTAAGGAGCTGCAGGTCGCCTATGGCCCCGTTCATGTGCGCTTCGATCCGCTCGGCGGCCAATCGGGCAAGAGCGAGCTGCTGCTCGTTAAACTGGCTTCTCACCATGTTTTTCATGTACCGGGCTGTCGAGATGCCCAGCCAGGAAGCTGCGGCGATGAGCAGGATGGCGCCTGCGCCAAGGATTTTCAACACTTTGGAGCGGTCTGCCCGGATCTTTGAGTCCATTATCTTTGTCCATAGCATGGAGTGAATGGAGTGCAACTTTTTATTGACATTTTATTTGACTCTTGAGCGGAAGTGGAGCGAAAATTCGACCTGAAAAGGTGTGATCGCAGATTCGCGCTCCGACTCTTACGCAAAAAGGCGACCAGATGTCTTCAATCCTTGCTTTGGACGACGAACAGGACATGTTGGCTCTTCTGGGAAGAATCATCTCCGAGAAGAGTTCCCACGAGTTGACAACGCTTGGCGATCCGCAGCAATTGTCTCAACTGCTCGAGCAAAAGAGCTTCGACGTCGTTTTGACCGATCTCAAGATGCCGGGCAAAAACGGCATGCAGGTGCTCGAGGAGGTAAAGCAGAAAAGCCCTCGAACGGCGGTGATCATCATGACCGCTTACGGGACGATCGAGTCGGCCCTCCAAGCCACCCGCAAGGGGGCTTTCGATTACATCACCAAGCCTTTCCGCAAGGAGAGGATTCTTCACGTCGTCGAACAGGCGCTCAACTGGCAGAGGCTGCAGCAGGAAAACATCCAGCTTCGTCAAAAGCTCGAAGAAACAACGACTCTGCCCACCCTCGTTGGATCGACACGCCTGATGCAGTCCCTTTGCGATCAGATTCAAAAGGTCGCAAAAACCTCGGCCACCGTGCTCATCACCGGAGATTCCGGGACGGGCAAGGAACTGGTGGCGCGGGCACTGCATGCGCAAAGCCTGCGAAGCTCCCGACAGTTCATTCCGATCGACTGCAGCACGATCCCCGAATCGATCATAGAAAGCGAGTTGTTCGGCCACGTAAAGGGCTCCTTTACCGGTGCGATCCGAAACAAAAAAGGGCTGGTCGAGGAAGCCAACCACGGGACTCTTTTCCTCGACGAGATCGCGGATCTCAACCCTTCCATGCAGGTAAAGCTTCTGCGCCTCCTCCAGGAGGGCGAATACAAAGTGGTGGGCTCCAATGCCATCTCCAAGGCCGACATCCGCTTCATTGCGGCCACCAACCAGAACCTGGCCGAGAAGATCAAAAACGGCGAATTTCGAGAAGACCTCTTCTATCGGCTAAACGTGATAAACATCCGGCTCCCGAGCCTCGTTGAGAGAAAGGACGACATCCCGCTTCTGGTCAGCCATTTTCTGGACAAGTACAACAGCCTCTACGGCAAGAATATTAAAAAAGTATCCGCCGAGCTGATGCAAGACATGCTCGGAAGGGATTGGCCGGGAAACGTTCGCGAGCTGGAGCACACCATAGAACGAGGCGTAATCATGGCCTCCGGCGAGTCGCTCGAGCTCTCCGACATCTCGGCCGGCGGAACGCCGCCAAAATCCGCCGCGCACGAATTCGACGACTCAGAGCTCTTCTCCATGCCCTTCAAGGAAGCCAAGGACATGCTGATCGACCGCTTCCATTCCGAATACCTGTCGCGGGTGCTTAGCCGCAATGCGGGAAACGTCTCCAAGGCGGCCCGTGAATCCGGCCTCAAGCGCCAATACCTCCACCGCCTCATGCGGGAGACCAGCCTCGAATCGAAATCCTTTAAAAGGAATGATCCGGAGTAGCCCCGGGGGGCGCCGTGAGCAGGAAAGAGCCCGATGTTTCCGACCGGATCAGGAACTGGCCGAGGCGAGCTGCATTGAGGTCGGGTGCGGTTGCCGGGCGCATGCCTCCTTTGCGCAACGATTCCGAAACGGGCCTCAGGGCGTCCATATCCGCGATTTGGCACTCCTCCCAAAAGTGCAAAGCCTTGACCTGTGTCAAGGACCAAGCGCCCTTCCCTTTCTAGAATAGTGCAGACCTGGAAACGCGTCAGGTGATTCGAACGAAGATCCCCTTTGGAAAAAGGGGGGTGATCCGGCCCAGTCCCGCGCCTGAGGTCGGATTTCGCATGGAGACTGAAAAATAAACCCGTCGAGGAAAGGCCCGTAAATGAATAAATCGGTTCGGAAAATTCCCGCCGCCTTGAGCCTGGTTCTTCTGGCCGCTCATTTTTTGCGCATGCAACACCCTTTGCTGGTGGTTCTGAACCTTGGCCTCATACCCCTTCTGTTCCTGGAAAAGCGGAGCCTCACCCGGGGTATTCGCCTGTACCTCCTCCTGGGGAGCGCTCTGTGGGTCCAGACGATGCTCATGATAGCAATGGAGCGAAAAGCAATGGGAGTTCCCTTCGCCGGTGCTGCCATAATCCTTGCGGCTGTGGCGATCTTTACACTCGCGGGTGCCCTACTGGCACCCCTCCCTGAAAATGGCGCCGATGTTGGTCGGAGGTAACGCTGCTCCTCTCCAGATGAGCCGCGCGGCGGCGTGGGGGGGGGCGAGGGATGATTACTCCCTCGCCTTCCCGAACAGCAATCGAGGGAACCGGAGGCTATTGGACCTTTAGCTTCCCCTGATTGTAGGCGCCAATGTACTTCATACAAAAACGGTCTTTGTTCATCAATGCCTCCGAAGCGTAAATGAGCGCTACCAATTGAGCGTCCATGGGATCGGTGATAACCGCATCCAGGCCGCAGGCAACACTCATGGCCAAAAAGGCCCGGTTGAGATGGCGCCGCTCGGGAAGCCCGAAAGAGACGTTGCTCAACCCGCTCACGAAATGGAGGCCAGGATACCTGAGGGACAATTCCCGCA
>JAKAJS010000276.1 GCA_021813685.1 Deltaproteobacteria bacterium
CCAATCCCAAGACCCCTGTCGCGATTTCCCGCAAACTGGTCCCCACTCTTAGCCGGCAGGATTTGCGAAACATCTCCCACAGCAAATCGGTCTCCAGCGTAGTGGCCCTGGAAGCAAAAAGGCTTTTGGTAAGATAGTTGATAGTTTTCAGTCTCTAGTCGGTGTCCATCCGGAAACTCTGGGTGGGCAACGCTGTGGTGTATGCTCTAATCAGCAAATAATTCTTTGGTGAGATCGGCTTTTTCTTTCTCCAGATATGATGCCACATCTGTGGGTATATTGTTCAGGGTGCCAATCCGGATGGCTGTATGTAGCGGTATTGTAATGTGATGTTTGCCCTTTTCCGTAATGCAGGTCAAACGGGCATGACTTCCGGTTTGTCCTGTCGGCTCGTAACCGAGCTTGCCAAGGAGCTTGACGAGTTCTTCGCCGTTTACCTCCCGGGGTATCCTCACGCTGCGATGACCTCGTCCTTGACGATGTGCAGCCTGATGAGTCTTGGTCGATCCTCCTCCGCAAAGTGGCACTGAACAGCATCTCTCACCATGGATTTGATATCTTCCAGGGCATCGGCCTCCGTATATATGGAGTGGTCGAGCGCCCTTGCCTCAAATCCACCCTCTGCCGATTCTTCGACAACGAAAATGATCTCGGAGCTCATCGGCATTCTCCTTTCAGCAGGTGTTTAGAAGGTAACCGGGTGAAAGCTGCATTTCAAGAACAAAGTGCCGCCGACCCTCTGGTACTACCGTGCTGAATTACTACCCACCACAATCCGAGCGATCCCCCTGGATCTTATCCAGCGCGTGGGGCAGGGCCGCTAGGATGGCCTCCAGGTTTTCCATGGCGCCTCTGGGGCTCCCGGGAAGGTTTACGATGAGGGTCTTTCCGCGTATACCCGCAACGGCACGGGAGATCATCGCGTGTGGGGTCTTGTGCATGCTCGCCGCTCGCATGGCCTCGGCCAGTCCGGGCACCGCCCTTTCGATGACCGAAAGAGTCGCTTCGGGCGTGACATCGCGGGGCGAGACCCCGGTGCCGCCGGTGGTTACGATGAGTGCGGCTCCTTCCGTGTCGCACAAGGCGATCAGGACCTCTCGGATGCGGTCGTACTCATCGGGAATGACGCTTCGCGAGAAGACCTCGTAGCCTTCGGCGCCAAGCTTTTCGGCCAGGACCTCTCCGGACCGGTCTTCGCGCAGCCCCTGCGAGCCGAGGTCGCTCATTGTGACAATTGCGGTCTTTCGTGAAAACATGGTCTTTTTTCCCTGAAAGTGAGTGGTGGAAGCCTTCCACCACTCACTTCGTCTCTATTTTTCCTTCTCTTCCTTTTCCTTTTTGGCAAGCTCGACGATTTTTTCCTGAAGCGGTCCGGGGACTTCCTCGTAATGGGAAAATTTCATCGTGAACATCCCGCGGCCTGCGGTCATGGAACGAAGATCGGGAGCATATTTGAGCACTTCGGAAAGAGGCGTCTGGGCTTTTACGATCTGCTTGTTGCCCTTGGTTTCCATCCCGAGCACTCTTCCCCGCCTCGAGTTGAGGTCTCCGATGATATCTCCCATCGCGTCGTCGGGAACGGTGATTTCCATCTCCATGACCGGTTCGAGCAGGGTGGGTTTGGCCTCCATGATACCCTTCTTGAAGGCCATCGATCCGGCGATCTTGAAGGCCATTTCCGAAGAATCCACCGTGTGGTACGAACCGTCGACGAGATCGACCTTGAAGTCCACGGTCGGGTATCCCGCAAGGGGGCCTTCCTGGAGGGCCTCGGCGATTCCCTTTTCCACCGCCGGGATGTACTGCTTGGGGATCACGCCGCCCACGATCTTGTCATAGAACTGGAACCCTTCGCCCCGGGGCAGCGCTTCAATTTCGATCGTGCAGTCGCCGTATTGGCCGCGCCCGCCGGACTGTTTCTTGTACTTGCCCTGGACGCGTGTTTTGCCCTTGATCGTCTCTTTGTACGACACCCTGGGAAGCTTCAGGTTCACCTCGACGCCGAACTTGCGCCGAAGTTTGTCCACCACCGCTTCGATATGGATTTCTCCCATCCCCGAAAGAATCATCTCGCGGGTTTCGTCGTTTCTTTGGAGCCGCAAGGTCAGGTCTTCTTCCATCAGCCGGCTGAGCGAAGAGAAAATCTTTTCCTCGTCTCCCTTGCTCTTGGGTTCGACGGCCAGCGAGTAGATGGCGGGAAGAAGTTCTATGGCCGGGTAGACGATCGGGTCGCGCTCCGAGCAGAGCGTATCGAGCGTTACGGTTTCCTTGAGTTTGGCAACGGCGACGATATCGCCCGGGCCGGCCGACTCTATGGGTTCCTGGCTTTTGCCCTTGAGCCGCAGGAGCTGTCCGAACCGTTCCTTGGCGCTCTTATTGGAGTTTAGAACCGTCGAGTCCGGGGTGAGGGTTCCCGAGTAGATGCGCAGGATGGAGAGCCTTCCGGCGTAAGGGTCGCTCACGGTCTTGATTACCAGGGAGCTGAAGGGCGCCTCCGGGTCGGGCTGTCTTTCGACCTCGGCGTCTCCCTTGGTGGTACGGCCCTTGATCGCTCCACGGTCCAGGGGCGAGGGCATGCAGTCGGCGATGAGGTCCAAAAGAGGTTGTATCCCTTTGTTTCCAACCCCGGAGCCGCACGCTATCGGGATCAGTTTTCCGGATATCACCGATGCCCGCAGTGCCCCTTGTATCTCTTCCGGGGAAAGTTCGCCTGCTTCGAGATATTTTTCCAGCAGTTCGTCATTGGATTCGGCCACCTGCTCGACGATCGCCTCCTTGTATCGGTTGGCCATATCCGCCAACTCGGAGGGCATCTCTTTCATGTCGAATTTTCCGGAGTCGTCTCCTCCGTACACGTAGGCCTTGCCGCTGAGGATGTCCACAACCCCTTTGAAGCTTTCGGCAGCGCCGATGGGAATTTGAAGCGGAACGCACGACTTTCCGAAAACATTTTGGACCGCCTCCACCGCTTTGGCAAAATCCGCTCGCTCACGGTCCATTTTGCTGATGAAGATAATTTTGGGCTGCTCGAATTCATTGGCGAATTCCCAGACCTTTTCGGTCTGAACGCGCACGCCGTCGACGGCGTCGGCAAGCACGACGACCGAATCGCCGCCCTGCATGGATGTCTTTGTCTCTGCGATGAAGTTGAAGTCTCCGGGGGTATCGATCAAGGTGAAGGGCTGCTTTTTCCAGGCAAAAGAATAGACCGAACTGCTGATGGTGGCCTTGCGCTTTATTTCTTCCGGCTCGAAGTCCAGGACAGAGCTGCTCTCGTCAACTTTGCCCAGCCTGGTCGTTGCCCCCGAATCGAAAATCATGGCTTCGGCCAGGGAGGTCTTACCCGCACCGCCGTGCGAGATTATTGCGAAAGTACGAACTTTTGCGACGTCCTCTTTCATATTTTGTCCTTTCTGGTTGATTTCGGCCGGGGGGCGACTGACTTTCCCCGGAGTTCCGCGCAATCGGCTGTCACTTTCGGGCATCTTTCCAGGAAGCGCAACAGAAGTCCCTTCCTGAGCGGCAATCTCACCTCCACAGGGGTCTTTGCAACGGCAAAAAACCCCTCGCTCGGGGCCGGCGATCCACCGCCCCGGCAAACGAATCCCAAAAGTATTTCTAATTATTTCAATTAGACCCCAAAGTCAATAAGTCGCTTCCGAGCTTTTCGACCCTCGCCTGGAAGTGCGCGAGGGCAATCCTTGTCATGCCCCGGGCCGGTTTATTTGCCGCACGAACTCCACGACGATTCGTTGCGCGAGCAGGGGGGCGTTTCCGGCAGCCCGGTTGTTTATGATGATATTGAGCTCCACGTCTTGTTCGATCGCCTCGCACATGAGCCGGGCAGTCTGGCGAACCATTTCGGGCTGCACCATGTCTTCGACGATCCGGTCGAAGGGGAAGGCCCTGGCGTAGGCGTCTTCGTACCGCATGCCGAGCGGGGTCATGAGGCGGACAACGGCCTCTCCCCCGGAAGTGATGAAACGGTTTCCACCTCTTGAAAACTGGGCCTTGAGGCCGGGCAGCCAGGTCCAGTGCGACAGGATCTGTCCTGCCCCGTGCTTTTCCAAGACGTCGCGTACCGCCTTGCACGAATAGCTTTCCGTGCGCAGTTCGACATGGCGGCCGATGTTCGGGGGAATAGCGCCAAAGAATGTATCGAGCCGTGCTGAGAGTTCTTCGGCGGGAACGCGTTCGGACTGCCGCTGGTATTCCTGCTCGAAGATTATGCCTTTAAGGTTTTGTCCCAGAAGCTCTGCGGCCGGTTCATAGAACTGGCGGAGAAAGGGTTGCGAGGCGAGATAGTTTTCGTTGGGGACATAGCCGTCTTTGCGCCTGATTTTCTGAGCGAAAAACATCTGGGGGGCCTTCAAAAACACCTTGTCTTCGGGGCCAAGGTGTTTGGCGTATTGCCTGAGGGTCTCGCAGCAGGGTGTCGGGGCGCCGTTTTCGACCAGCGGCGCATAGAAGGTGTAGTCGATTTCGAGCGCACCGAAGTGGAGGAAGTATTCGCGAACCGAGTCCACGGGCAGAACTTCTTCCCGGAAGCCGTTTTTGCCGACCTTTTTGGCGCGGCTGGTTATCCGGTCCCGGTAGAGTTCTTCGGTATAAATCTGCCCGAGCCAACCCTTGTAGCGGTCGCTCGCCGTCCCGATGGAAAGCTTCGGATGAATTTGACGGAAAAAGAACCGCGCGGCCGACTGCGCTTCTTTCGATTCGAGTTCGTATTCGTCCATGACTCCGATCAGGCAGGGAGTCTCAGTCGAAAGGTTGTGCCGCATGGGGAACCGAGTATTTCGATGCTCCCCCTGTGTGCTTCGGCGACCTTCTTTACGATTGGGAGTCCGAGCCCCGTTCCCCCTTTTCTGGTAGTGAAAAACGGCAAAAAGATCTCTTTTCGGATTTCGCAGGGAATACCGGGGCCATTATCGCTCACATCGACGATCACGTCATCCCCCAATCTGCGCTGGACAATGCTCACGGGTTGCCCTTCGGGGGAGGCTTCGATGGCGTTGGTCAGCAGATTGATCAAAACCCGCTTTATGAGCATGGGGTCGAGCGAAAGGGCAGGGATCGCCCCGATGGCTTCGACGCGCAGCTCGATCTTTTTCTTGTCGGCCAGCGGTTTTGTCACTGCGACGCTCTCTTCGAGCAGGACACCGATGTGCTCGATCGATTTTTGCAACGCCACGGGTTTGGAGAAATCGAGCATATCGGCGACCATTTTTTCGAGCCGTTCGGTCTCCTTCAAAATAATTTCGGTTTTCTCCCAGCAGGGGTCCTCCGGTTCGATGCGTCGCTGGATCTGTTTGGCAAATCCTCCGATGGCCACAAGGGGGGTTTTCATGTCGTGGGCCACGCTCGAAAGCGCCCTTCCGATCGCCGCCAGGTTTTCGGCTTCCTTTAACGCTTTCATCGACCGCTGGCGCTCTATGAGTTTCCACATCCCGTCCATGAGCAACGTTAACTGCGTGAGATCCGACTGGTCATAATTGCCGCCCTTGTCGGCAACAACGGCGACGGCGCTCGTCCGCTTCCCGCTGCAGACCGGAATAGTCATGAATCGTCGAAAGGGAGCGAGAGGAAAGGGCAGCCCTTTTCCGGCGGCCTCGATCTCGGAAACTTCGTTTACGACGACCGGTTGGTGATTGTGAATCGCATCGGCCCATGTTCCCGCGTCCTCGACCCTGGTAGCAGTTACGGACGCATGGTCCGAAACCCCTGCGCACCAGGTGACAACCTTTTCCTCCCGGTCGAGAAAACCGATGGCACCGGTTGTACTGCGGGTCAGTTTCAGTTCCTGTTCGAGCACGTAGCGGGCGATCTTTTTTTCGCAGGTCCACGGGAGGTGGTTGAGGTCGAGCAGGGCCTCGAGCCTTCTTTCGTTCAACCGCAGCGCTTCCTCCGCCCGCTTTTTCTCGGAGATCTCGACCATGAGGGAGAGGTTCGCTCCGGCCAGTTCCTCCGTTCGTTCCCGCACCCGGATTTCGAGCTCGTCATGCGCCTTGCGCAGCTTTTCCTCGATTTCCTTCCGGTCGGATATGTCCAGGCAGTACTCGATTATCTCCGACACCTCCCCGGTCTCGTCCAGGATCGGGTAGCCGTGAACTTCGACGTGTCTGGCCCGGCCCAGGTGATCGTAGTGGATGTGCTCGGTTGTAACCGGCTTTCGCGTTTTGCGGATCTCCTGAAGAGGGCAGGGATGTTCGATTCCCGAGCAGGGCCGGGTGGATCGATGGAACATGGCATAGCATTTGTCGTTGCGGCCCGGGCCCCCGGGAATCGCTGCGTTATTGGCGAGCACCACGCTGCAGTCTTTGGCGTCAACCACGTAAAACGGATGGGAAAGCGACTCCAGAACGGTCCGCAGAAAGGCGTTCTGTCTGACGATTTTTTCCTCCGCTCGTTTCCTGTCGGTTATGTCGCGGGCTGTTCCGATGATGCCTACTATCGATTCGGCCAGATAGAGAGGAGCGCACTGGAATTCGAGAATGCGGAAGCCTCCCGGTTTTACCAGCAGGCGCACCTCACCGGGTGGAAGCTCCTCGCCCGCAAGTATTCTTCGCCTGCATTCCTTCTGCTCTTCCCGATCTTCGGGATGAATCAGCAGATTGCACTCCCTGCCAATCCATTCCTCGGTTTTCCAGCCGGTTATTTTTTCGAAAGCCGGGTTGAGAGATGTGATGACATCATCGGGTCCGACCGTGAAAGTCATGTCCAGGGAGCTGTTTACGAGCGAGCGGTATTTTGCCTCGCTTGCCCTGAGAGCCTCTTCTGCGGTAAGGGGCCGATCGGCTTTCGCCCTTAATTTTTGATCCATAAGAAATGCCTTGCATGAGCGGGACCGGAGTCCCTTTGCGGAAATGAAGAGTAAATTTTCTACCCTTTATATATCCGGGGCCCGGGGCGATGACAAGGAGCAAAAAAGCGGGCGGAGAGTGGGTGAGTCGGTGAATCGGGGAATCGTCTGCCCCATTCACCCATTCACCGATTCTTATCAATTTCCGATCGGAATCGTCGTGCCGCAGCACCAGGATCGGGGTCGGCGATGATGGCGGATACGACTGCGACCCCGTCGGCGCCTGCGCGCATCACCTCGGCTGCATTGGTGTGCTTTATGCCGCCTATGGCAACCACCGGGATATGGACGGCGCGGCGAATGGCGCGCAAGACGTCGAAGCCTATTGCCGGTAGCGCGTCTGCTTTTGTCGAAGTGGCGAAAATTGGCCCTGCCCCCAGGTAGTCCGCCCCGTCGGCTTCGGCCTCCACGGCTTCTTCCACGGTGCTGACAGATACCCCGATGAGCATGTCGCTCCCGGCGATTCGGCGCGCAAGCGCACATTGCATGTCCGACTGGCCCAGATGAATTCCCTGCGCCCGGCAGGCCAGTGCGATATCCACCCTGTCGTTGATGATGAGGGGAATGCGGAATTCGGAGGCGATTTTTTCGAGAGAGAAGGCCTGCTCCAAAAACTCCCTTGCCGTTGCGTCCTTTTCCCGGAGCTGGACGACGGTTACTCCGGCCGCGACGCTTTCACGCACGATTTTCTCCAGGGGGCGCCCCCCGGAGAGGCCCCTGTCGGTGACAAGGTAGAGCGAAAAATCGACTTCCGATCCGCGCTCTTTCATGAGAGGGTGACCTTTGCGCGGGCGCAAACGACCTCAGTGTTCAGGGCGTCTAGCGCATCGAGCAGCGCTATCTGAAAGCTTCCCGGCCCCGAGGCGCACACGGCCGCAAGCTCCCCCGCAATCCCGTAAGAGACGAGAGCCCCGACGGCCGCGGCGAAAGCATCCTTTTCGACTCCGCAGAAAGCTCCGGTGACCGAGCTGGCTGCACAACCGGTTCCCGTAACCCTGCCCATGAGGGGATGCCCGTTTGCGATCGTCGCCGTTCTGGTCCCGTCGGTCACAAAATCCTCCACCCCCGTAACGGCTACGACCATCCCGTATTCTTTGGCCAGATCGAGGGCCGCCCCTCGCGCATCCTGCGAGCCAGAGACCGAGTCTACGCCCCTGGTGGCGCTTTTGGCGCCTGCAACCGCAAGAATTTCGGACCCATTTCCACGCAGGACCGCAACAGGCGCCTCGCCCAGGAGTCGCCGGGCAGTCTCTGTTCGAAACCGGGTGGCGCCGGCCCCTACCGGATCGAGCACTATTGGAATCGAGCGGTCGCGTGCACCACGTGCGGCTTTTTCCATCGAATCGATCCATGGCCGGGAAAGTGTCCCGATGTTTATGACCAGGGCGTTCGCCAGCCCGACCATCTCCTCGACTTCCTCAATGGCGTGGGCCATTACCGGGGATGCGCCCAGGGCGAGCAGCACATTGGCCGTAAAGTTCATGACCACGTAATTGGTTATGTTATGAACCAGGGGATGATCCCGCTTGACCGGCTCGAGGATGGCACAAATCTCTTCTATCGTCTTCACTTTTGACTCCTGGATTGGACTGACAGGATTAAATCGTGTCCATCCGGAACCCCGGGAACGCGTCGGATGATTCGTAAGTCCCCCTTTGAAAAAGGGGATTTAGGGGGATTTTGCAAATACATCAGCTCTATACTGCTTTGAAATCCCCCCTGCCCCCTTTGCAAAGGGGGGAGGCGGTCCCGGTCCGCGCCTTAGCTCGGGTTTCCGAACAGGCACTAAATACAAAACTCTGGACAGGATTTCCCTCTTTTTTTTCTTCTCTTTCCCTTTTCGCGGCTTCGCGGCGGGAATCCTGCCGACGCTGCATTTTTTCGTTCGCGCCTTACATCTTCCACTCTTCGACTACCGGGTTGCTGAGAACCCCGATTTTTTCTATTTCCACCTCCACAACGTCTCCATGGCCGATCCGCCCGACCCCGGCGGGGGTCCCTGTAGCGATGATGTCTCCCGGCATGAGCGTGAAGTTTTTGGAGATAAACTCCAATTGGAACGCGACCGGAAAAATCATCTGGGAGGTGTTGGCTTCCTGGACGGTTTTTCCGTTCAGCCGGCAGCGAATCTCAAGCGACTGAGGGTCCCCGATCTCTTCCTGCAGTACGATCCGGGGGCCGACGGGGCCGAAGGTGTCCAGGGATTTTCCCCGAAACCACCCCGAACGGTCGCCCGACTGGATGTTTCGCTGGCTGACATCGTTTATACATATATAGCCGAATATATAGTCGAAGGCTTCCTCTGCTTTTATGTTTTTACACATTTTCCCGATTATCACCGCCAGTTCGGCTTCATAGTCGACTCTCAGGTCCTCGAAGCCGTAGTCGAGCAAAAATGCCGGAATCACGATCGGTTTGCCCGGACCTGTGAGCACGTTCGGGGTTTTGGGAAAAAGAATGGGTTCTTTTGGGATTTCCTCCGTAAAGCCGCTTACTTTCACCGAATGGCTCTCGGCGATGTGGCTGCGGTAGTTCAGCCCCAGAGCGATGATTTTGGAGGGTTGGACCCTGTAGGACTGCGATTTGCCCGAAACCGGTAAAACGACCATTT
>JAKAJS010000255.1 GCA_021813685.1 Deltaproteobacteria bacterium
CTCCAGGGCGCAGCAGTTCCCGCACCCGGCGTGTGGAGGAAAACAGGAGGTCTAGAGTTAATGCCGGTTAAAATTCGTTTGGCACGTGGTGGCAGGAAAAAAAGGCCGTTTTACAGGATCGTTGTCGCCTCCTCGGAGGCGCCGCGCGACGGCAGGTTCATAGAAAATATCGGGACCTACGACCCGCTCCCGATGGAGACCAAAGTGCAGATCGACAGCGAGAGGCTCCAGTACTGGTTGGGGCAGGGCGCACAACCGACCGATACCGTTCGCAGCCTGATCGGAAAACACGCGAAACAGAGCTAGATTTCCAATTGGACCCAGCGCATTCACCCCGGAGGAAGTCATGTTGAAGGAACTGATCGAGTTTATGGCGCGTGCCTTAGTGGATAACCCGGAAAAGGTGAAGGTTTCGGAGATAGAAGGCGAACAGACCTCCGTTATCGAACTGCGGGTATCCAAAGAGGACCTCGGCAAAGTTATCGGCAAGCAGGGGCGCACCGCCCGCGCCATGAGAACGATCCTCAGCGCCGCATCGACGAAGATCCGCAAAAGGGCCGTTTTGGAGATAATCGAATAGAACCGATGAAAGAGTCCCTTCTGGTTCCCATAGGGAAGGTGACGAGGGCTCACGGGATCCGGGGCGCCCTCAAGGTATTTGCCTACGGCGAAACCCTTGACCGAATGCGTGTCGGTGAGAGACTGTTTGCGAA
Organism: Deltaproteobacteria bacterium; assembly: GCA_021813685.1. Taxonomy (GTDB): domain Bacteria; phylum Desulfobacterota; class Syntrophobacteria; order Syntrophobacterales; family Syntrophobacteraceae; genus SbD1. Next base: position 714 of record JAKAJS010000255.1, read on the forward strand.
GGAAAGCGGAGCACGACGTCAGTTGACCCTGGCAAGTCTTCGCGCACAGAACCGGGTGTGGATCGTTGAGTTCGAGGAAATAGAAAGCCGGGACCAGGCCGAGTCGCTAACGGGCCGGGAGATTTTTATCGAAAGCGAGCGGCTGCCGGACTTGCCCGAGGGGGAATTCTACCAGTTTCAACTCATCGGGCTTTCGGTGGAGACCCGGGAGGGAAGACCCCTGGGGACCCTGAGTGCTATTCTGGAAACCGGAAGCAACGACGTCTACGTGGTGGAAAGCGGCGGCAGGGAAGTGCTCATCCCGGCTATTGAAGAGGTTGTGCGCGAGGTCGATCTGCAAAACGGGAAAATTGTGGTGGAGCTGCCCGAGGGCCTCGAGTCATGATTTTTGACATTCTTACGATTTTCCCTTCCATGTTTACTTCTCCCCTGGGAGAAAGCATGGTGGGAAAGGCTCGCGAGCGCGGTCTCATCGAAGTTCGGGTGCATAATATCCGCGATTTCGCCTCCGGCAGACACCAGATGACCGATGACCGACCCTTCGGGGGCGGCGAGGGAATGGTGATGAAACCCGAGCCGATCGTGGGGGCTCTGCGCGCGATCGCCGCAAACGGCCCGACTGCTGCGACCATATTGATGACTCCCCAGGGACGGCTGTTCAACCAGGAGACGGCCCGCCGGTTGAGCCGGCTGCCTCGTTTGATCCTCATCTGCGGCCGGTACGAGGGAGTTGACGAACGGGTGGCGGACTATTTCACCGACGACCAGTTATCGATCGGCGACTATGTGCTGACAGGCGGAGAGCTTGCGGCCATGGTGGTCGTGGACGCGGTCGCCCGATTGCTCCCCGGGGTTTTGGGCAACGAGGGCTCGGCGCTGGAGGATTCTTTCAGTGAGCCGGTCCTGGAGTATCCCCACTATACGCGGCCAAGGGATTTCGAAGGGCTGAGCGTGCCGCCGGTGCTTCTTTGCGGCAACCATGAAACGATTCGCCGCTGGCGCCGCACCCAGGCTTTGCTCAGGACCAGGATGCGCCGCCCCGATCTTTTCGAGCGGCTCGAACTAAGCCCCGAGGATCGGGAACTGCTGGAAGAAGGTAAAAACTAAGCTGTGGGTCGGCTCTATTTGGCTCTTGCGCATTATCCCGTCCTCAACCGGATGGGCGATACAATCGCTTCGGCGATTACCAACCTCGATCTTCACGATCTTGCGCGGGCGGGCCGCACCTATGGCGTGGGGGCCTGTTTTATCGTTACGCCTCTAAAGGACCAGCAGGATCTGGCAGGAAGGCTTACGAGGCATTGGATCGAAGGGGTGGGGGGGCAAATCCTGCCTGAGAGGCGAGAGGCGTTGCAGCTTCTCAAGGTGGTGGAGACCATTTCTTCGGCAATTGAGGATCTGGAGCGAAGGGATGGAAAACCTCCCCGCATCTGGGCCACCTCGGCCCAAAATAGAGGCGACTGTCTGGCTCACAGCCGCGCCCGGCAGTTGCTCGAACAGGAAGACCGCTCTTTTCTGCTTATCCTCGGGACGGGCTGGGGCCTTGCACCCGAGATTTTCGCCCTCGCAGACGAGGTCCTCGAACCCATTGCGGGCGTAAACGGCTACAATCACCTTCCCGTGCGCTCCGCCGCATCCATCCTGATGGACCGGCTTTTGGGAAGACCGACTTAATGGAGGAATCAAAATGGCAATGAGTATGCTTCAGTTGATCGAAATCGATCACATGCGCTTCGATATCCCCGCCTACAGGATCGGGGACACGGTCAAGGTGCACGTGAAAATCCGTGAAGGGGACAAAGAGCGCATCCAGGTGTTCGAGGGGATCGTCATTCGCACCCACAGGGCAAAGATGGGCGCAACGATCACCGTGCGCAAGGTGTCCTACGGGGTGGGTGTCGAGCGTATCTTCCCCATTCATTCCCCGCAGGTGGAAAAAATCGAGATTTTGCGCAGAGGTCGTGTGCGAAGGTCCAGACTCTACTATCTGCGAAAACGAGTCGGCAAGGCTGCCAGGATCCGCGAAAGGCGCGAACCGGCCAAAGGGTAAGGCTTCCCCGCGAGGCGAGAGCAGCCAATGCGGCGGGCCGGTGCTCCGGCCCGCCCGCCCGGCCCCTTCTTTTTCGTGCTTCCCCCCTGAGTGATGCCTGTTCCACGACCCCTGGCGCCTCCGTCGGCGTAGAAACCCCTTTTAGCGCCGCTTTCCCTCCACCCCCTGTTGTTCCCGGCCCTTTCACCTCATCCTTGCACAAAAATTGCGGGGCGATGCCCTCGTGCCTCTTTTTTCGAACGGATAATGATTCCTATCTTGTTATTGGCCGGTTGAATACCTATATAAGTGCCCGCTGGTCGTATGAGGAAAATGTTACGACTCGTGAAAAAAGAGCAACGCAGGTGAGAAAGGATACGTATGGATATGGAAATCAGGGCGACTTCCGACTACAAAGGCCTCTCGATCGAGGAGACGTTCGCCGCTCTTGGTGCCGGCGAAAAGGGTCTCTCCGATTCCGAGGTGGAGGAGCGGGCCGCCGTCTACGGCAGAAATGAGATAACCGAAAAGAAACGGAACCCCGTTCTGGTGTTTCTTCGCTTTTATTGGGGGCCGATGCCGTGGCTGCTCGAACTGGCCATGGCGCTTTCCTTAGCGCTCGGTCACACGGTCGAAGGGGTGATGATAATTGCGCTGCTGACAGTGAACGCGATTATCGGGTTCGTGCACACGCGCGGTTCGATGAAAGCGGTGGAGTTGCTGAAGCAGAGGCTTGCAATCAAGGCGAAGGTGCTTCGGGACGGAAACTGGAAGACGATATCCCCCGGGGAACTCGTACCGGGCGACATCCTGAATGTGAAGCTCGGCGATATTGTGCCGGCGGATGCCAAGATCGTGGACGGAGATGTGTCGATCGATGCCTCGGCGCTTACCGGCGAATCTCTGCCGGAGGAGAAGGAGCGCGAGGCCGTCGTCTATTCGGGCTCCGTTGTGAGAAGAGGGGAGGCTAAGTGCGTCGTGGTCAACACGGGCGCCAACACTTATTTCGGCAAGACCGCCGAACTGGTGAAGATTGCCAAGCCGAAGTCGCACCAGGAAGAGATCATGCTGGCCATCGTTAAGTACATGATGTACCTGGGGATTGCCGCCTCTCTGGTGGTTGCGGTCTATGCCATGGTGATGCACATGACCGTACTGCTCATCATGACCTTCGTGGTGGTTTTCCTGATGGGAGCCGTTCCGGTGGCTCTGCCGGCGGTGATGACCATAGTCCAGGCGGCTACGGGCATCCAGCTTGCCGAGGAAGGCGTCCTTGTGACCAGGCTCGATTCGATCGAAGATGCCGCCTCGATCTCCGTGCTGTGTCTCGATAAGACCGGAACGATCACGGAGAACAAGCTTTCGGTAAACAGCAGCCTTCCCTTCAACGGGCACAGCGAACAGGATGTCATACGGGCTGCGGCTTTGGCTTCGCGCTCCGAGGGCATGGATTTGATAGACCTTGCCATCCTGGACTATGCAAAGAGCAGCAACGTCGATTTCGATCACGACAGGCAGATTTCCTACACTCCGTTCAACCCGGCGATCAAGAGAACCGAAGCCGTCGTGGAACGTGGCGGGTGCCCGCACCGTGTGGTCAAGGGGGCGGCCCAGGTGATCGTGTCGATGTGCAAAGGGATGGACCAAAAGACTTTGGAGGAGGTGGATCGGGCGGTGGAGGAGTTCTCACGCAAGGGCTACCGCACACTTGCGGTGGCTGAATCGCAGGACATGGAGCATCCCGACGAGCTCACACTCACCGGGCTCGTTCCTCTTGCTGACCCGCCCAGACCCGATTCGAAGAAAATGATCGAGCAGATAAGAGCTCTCGGCGTAAAGCCGCTGATGCTTACCGGCGACAGCCTGGCGATTGCCCGCGAGATCGCGGGGCAGGTGGGAATCGGCTCCAATATCCTCAGGCTCTCCGATCTGGAAGGGTTGAGCGAGCCCGAACAGGCGCTCAAGGCAGCCGCCTGCGACGGGTTTGCCGAAATCTACCCCGAAGACAAGTACAAGATCGTGAAGCTGCTCCAGTCGCACGGGCAAATGGTGGGGATGACCGGTGACGGGGTAAACGACGCGCCCGCGCTCAAACAGGCGGAGATGGGGGTCGCGGTCAGCAATTCGGCCGACGTGGCCAAGGCTTCGGCGAGCGTCGTGCTCACGCAGCCGGGGGTAAGCGTTATCGTCAAGGCGATCCAGCGCAGCCGTGAGACCTATCAGCGGATGCTCACCTGGATTATCAACAAAGTGACCAAAGTGATCCAGGTCGTCTTCCTGCTCATGATAGGATTTTTCCTCCTGCACGGGATGGTGCTCTCGCTTCTCGGCATGGCCCTTCTCGTGTTTGCAAACGACTTTGTGACCATGTCTCTTGCAACGGATAATGTCACCTTCACTGCCGCCCCCAACAACTGGAACATACGGGACATAACGCTCGCCTCCTTTGTGGTGGGAGCTTTGCTGGTTGTAGAAGGCGTTCTGGCGATGGTTGGAGGCAGGGTCTTTTTCCATCTGAGCTTTCCACGGCTCCAAACCTTCATAATGTTGATGCTCGTTTTTACGAGCCAGTTCAGGGTGCTCATTGTGCGGGAAAGGGGATTTTTCTGGAATTCGGTGCCCGGAAAGGCCCTCATCGCCTCCACCGTCTGCGCTATTCTCGCGTTTGTGCTGCTGGGGATCTTCGGCATCATCGTCCCGGCCTTGACGCCCGAGCAGGTGCTGGCCGTGCTCGCTTTTTCCGCCGTCTTTACCCTCGCTATCGACGTGCCCAAGTATTTTGCGTTCAAGGAGTTCGGCCTGGCGGCAGAGCGCCGGTAGCCCATGAACCGAGCCGCGGCGTGGGGGTGCAGGGGGCGAAAGCCCCCCGCGCCTTCCCTGATTTGAGGCGCACTCAAGGCTCCGGAACAGCGGAAGGGCGCGACAACTTTTCGGGCAGCATCAAGGCCAGGGGAAGCCCGAGAAGAGACAACCCGGCGATGCACCACATCGCTGCATCGATACCATACGAGTTGGCGACGAAGCCGAGGACAAAAATCGCGAGCGCCCCGAGGGTGTTGCCTGCGCCAAGTGTTATGCCCGATGCCATCGAATGGCTTTTGGGGAAGAGATCCTGCCCGATAAGCATCGTGACGGGTGCGGTTGCAAAGGTGGCGATCCCCAGGAACGCAAGACTTACCCACAGCCAGATTCCGTTCGAGAACAGGAAAAGCGCAAGCAGCACCGAAGAGAGTATACTTGAGGAGATGATCACCGGGCGGCGCCCCACATGATCGGCGAGTATTCCGCCGGAGAAATTGCCCAGAATACCGACTACGAGCATAGCGCTTATGAGCGAGGCTCCGGCAACCAGGGAGCCGCCCCGAGCGTGCCAGAGCAGGGGAACGAAGGTAACCACCCCGTATGTAACCATTCCGCGCAGGCCCACGAAACCGACGAGCGCAAGGATCCGTCCCCGGTTGCGTTGCCAGGAGTCCCGGGCAAGACGGGAGGGGACAGGCGCCAGATGAGGCACCGACCGCAAAAGGAGCAGCATGGTAAGAACTCCGGGAATCGCAAAGAGCCACAGACTGCGCAGTCCGAGCGACACCACCAGAAATCCGGCCAACACCGGCCACAGGCCGCGGCCCAGTTCGCCTCCGATCAGGAAAAAAGACATTGCCGTACCTGCCCTCGCTTCGGTAATCGATCGAGCGGCGGCCAGCGCCTGCGGGTGAAAGGCTGCATTGCCCAGGCCGGCTATGATCAGAAGAGCAATCAAGGGCCAGTAGCCGGGTGCGAGACCAATCAGGCTCGTCCCCAAAGCGCTCAGCACGAGTCCCGCCAGTACGAAACTCCGCCCTCCCGTCCGGTCCGCTTTCCACCCGAGAAAGGGTTGGAGAAGCGACCCGATTCCCAGCAGCGCAAGGATCAGGCTTCCGACCAGAGCGATCCTCATGTGAAACTTCGTAAGCAGCACGGGAAGCACCGCCGGCAAATAATTTATATAGCCGTCATTTAGAAAGTGCGCCCAGGTTAGAGCCGCAAGTCCCAGCCCTGAAGAGGGTGCGGCGGGTCTTTCGCGCTCGGTCATTTGCGTGTGTTTCCCGTTTTCCGGCCCGCGCCGGAGTGATCGAGGATTGGACACTCGGGTTCGAAGAGCAGGCGTTTTCCTGCACCGCGACCCGCCGGAGGCGAAACTTATAGTCTGCGTTCGCCTTCCTTGTCCAGACAAAACCCCCGAGGAAGCATATCCTGGCCGCACGACTTCAGTGTCGTGCAAAAGTCTGCTGCGAAAAGGAGCGGGAAGCGGGAAGCGGGAAGCGGGAAGAAAACCCTGCCCCGAGTCTTCTCGTAGTTTCCGGGTGTCCTCCGGGGAAATGAAATGCTCTGGCAAGCCGATCAGGTGGCTGGGCGACAGGGTCTGGTTGCTGTGGGACGTTACCCGTTATCCTGGATCATTGCTCGTTGTGCCGCCGAATCTTTGAGATACTCGATTCGGCGGCCGGTCCGGTTGCGGGTTTGTTTCTGTTGCGAGTTGGCAAGCTGCTCCGGTTTGTTCCCTGCTGCTTTACTTCGCGCATGCGAAGTCCTTTTTCCTCCAAATTGATTTGCCTCGTTTGCTTGCGCTTTCAAGTTTTGCCAAAGGCGCAGCCGTAGCAGGCAAGGTTCGGGTCAACCAGCCTGAACGTGCGGCGCTGATCAAACCCCAGAAAGAAATCCATGACAGGGCGAAAACCGAAAAGAACGAGTAGGGAATGGCCCATCGCCAGCCAAACCAGGAGCGGTAGCGGAGCTGATAGACTGCTCCCGGTACAATCGAGCCGATCAGGCAGCCGCCCCCCAGAGCCAGCAGGGTGGGCGCCGGATTCATAACCAGCTGAGCCAACAGACCCACTTTGAGCGCCTCCCCCACAGTTAGCCGGAACAGTTGCATTCCGCTTAAAAATCGAATCCACCCGCCCCCGCTGTCTCCCTTCCGGAAACGTTTAAACACGAAGCATGCCATGACCAGACTCTCACGGACATTGCTCCTGGCCCAGCGCAGCAGCATTTTGCGCAGCCCCTGAAAAGCAACGGGAATCTTGGTAAGTACAACCGCTTCCCTCTGGTAGACGACCCGGTAGCCGGTTTTGAGCACTAGATTGGTCAAGGCCCGGTCTTCCCCTATCGTTGCAGGCGTTCCAAGGAAGGCCTGTTTTACCCAGCCCGTTAAATGCTCCCTTATTATCGATACCCTGTAGGCGGACAGCGCGCCGGGGGTGCAGAATACTCCCCCGTATACGGACTGGCCCGCACGAATGAAATCGAAGCCGGACGTAAAGAACACTTCCATCATCTTGGGAATGGGCCCCTCTTCGCGGTTTAGAACGCGTACGTTTCCGGCCACGGCCCCCACTTTGGGATTTGCGGCAAACGGGCTGACAAGGTGAAGCAGGGTGTCCGGCAATACCTCTGAATCCGAGTCGATGGTCACCCACACTTCGCTGCGGGCGTGTTGAAAACCTGCCATGAGGGCTTGACGTTTGCCCGAGTTTTTAGGCTGGCGGACCAGTTTGAGCCGTGCCGGATACTCCTGCCGGGCCTTGAGCATCCACTGCCAGGTGTCATCGTTTGAGCCGTCGTCAACGGAGATAACCTGCATCTTCTCGGCGGGATAATTGCTGTTCATGACCGAGCGCACCGTGGGCAGAATCTGCCGGCCCTCGTTATAGGCCGGAATCACGATCGTTACCGTGGGAAGCTCGTTTTCGGCCACCGGAGCGCAGGCCTTGTAACGGCATGCCATCCAGATTCTCCAGGCGAGCACGCCAAGGGCGAAAAGAGCCAGCGCAGAACCTGGCCTGATGCCAAACAGGAGGGGATGAGGGTGCTTTAGCACCTCAAGAAAGTGGACTTTGCCCGACAACCTCGAACAAAGGAGCGTAGCCGCGAGCAGCAGGTCGACCAGTAGAATCCATAAGTACAGGTGGTCAATTCTATTTCTGAGGATGAACAATCTCTTTTTCATGGAATTACCTCATCTAGGCCTTAATCGGTGCGGTACAGTCTGCCAAAAGTTCACTCTCCCCTTTTTGTCATGCTTCGGGGGAGCCAGACCCAGTCCTTGGACAAGCCCATAAGCAAGTGTCGTTCCATACGCAAATGGAATCTCTTCGGTCCTCCCCGCCCTTCAATCCAGCCCCGAACTGAGTTTTTGCCTGGCCGACCGCGACAAGAAATGTCGAACGCTCACGCGGAGAGCTTTGAAGTTTCATAATGATTACGGCATAATATGTATTCGACAGATTTTCCCGTCCCCCGCGGCATCCTCGACATTTCTGTCGAAAAGAGGTAGCAATGAGTTGGGTTTGTACGGGTTATGCTCCTGGATGAACCGGATGCATCTAATGTAATCCATCTGGTATGAACATTGCTGCTGAAACGGCCAGTGGGAAAAGGACCCGGTGAATGTTTATATGCTTTTGTGAGGCTCAGGCGCTGATGCCACCCTGCTCTGCGAGGTGGAGTGGGAAACCATGACGAGTACAATGAACCGTTTTCTGCGAAACTTCAAAGGGGAAAGTCGCCACCACTTCATACAACCTTTGGCGGTCGCGCTGGTCTTTCTGCTTTTTGCCCTGCTTTTTTTCGGCATGGCCATGATTGACCTCGGGCGGTTCGAAGATCTGCTCGCGAGCGCCCTGAGGGATAAGGCCCTCTATATCGCAGAAGTCATCGAGAAAGCTTCCCAGGTCAAGTACAGCCGCCTCATGGGAGACACGAGGAAGTACGGGGAACTGTCGGCAACCACGGCTATTGACGATCAATCCTTTTACCTCCAGCAATCCCTGGTCGAGGCACTGATCGAGGTGGCCCGGCATGTCGATCTGGATGCAGAACACGGTGGGGTTGCCGAGAGTAAAGCTCAGGAACTGATCTCCTCAGAGCACCTCCATGCCATCGGTTTTTTCGACGAGCATGGCGGGCTCGCATTCCGGAGTGCTCCGTTTCCGCCTTCTATAATTAAACGAATGAAAGTCATGATGAAGAGCAAGGAGGAAACGGCGGTCCACGTATTTCATAAAACAAAGGCTCAGGGCTTGCCGAGCTTTGTCGCTGTTCGAGGACAGAGTGGGAAGGGTGCTGTCGTCCTGGTCCTCGACCGGCAGGACTTGAAATACTGGGGACGCAGGATTGCGACTCAGGCTGTGATGGAAGAGATGCAATGGGGTACGGGGGTCGCATACATATCCGTGGAGGATGAAGCAGGCAAGATTATCGCCAGGTTCGGAAATATCCCGCGTGAGAAAATCCAAGATTACCAGCTTAAAGCAGATGCAATCGGGGATCCGGAAGACCTCTACGGGCTGCTTGTAAAGATGGGAAAGACGAAGTCCCTGGAACTTTCCTTTCTATTACGGTGGGACCAAAAGGCCATAGGGACTGTCCATGTCGGGCTGAAAACCGACCAGACAAACCAGCTTCTGATGGAGAACCGAAAGCGCATCTTTCTCTGGACGGGCCTGATGATGCTCATCGGCCTTTTGGCAATGGGGGCGCTCTACCGGACTCAAAACCGGCATGTCGCCAGAATCCAGGCAATGCAGGAGCGATTACACCAGGCCGAGCGGCTCTCCTCTCTCGGGCAACTCGGGGCGGGAGTGGCCCACGAGATCCGAAACCCTCTGAACGCCATCAGCATGGCGGCCCAGAGGCTTCAGTCCGGGTGCACAAAAGAGAAGTTGGAGCGAATTTCCCATATCATTCGAGACGAGATAAAGCGACTCAACCAGATCGTCGAGGATTTCCTGAGCCTTTCGAGAACCAACCGCTTCGAGTTCCGGACAATATCCATCACTGGCCTGCTGGATAGGATTTTTTTTCTTCTCAGTGAAGAAGCCGGGCCAAAAAACATCCATGTCGCCAAACAGTGGACGAGCAGATCGGTTCGGGTTCTCATGGATACGGGAAAAATGGAGCAGGCCCTCCTCAATATTATCCGCAACGCCATGGAATCCATTTCCGGTGAGGGGTGCATCACGATATCGTGCGACACTCAAGGAAAGAACCGGGTCAGCATCAAGATCAAAGATACCGGCAAGGGTATTCCCGCAGGGCAGGAGAAACGGATTTTCGACCCGTTTTATACGAACAAGGAAAACGGCGTTGGTCTGGGCCTTGCCATCGCTCATGAAATTGTTTTGGCCCATGGTGGAGAAATCCGCGTGGAGAGTGAGGTCGGGAAGGGATCAACCTTCGAGGTCCTGCTTCCCCTGGAGCTGTGAGGCGGATTCGTGAGAAAAGGAAAAGCGCAGAGTCATGCAAGAGCTCGATATTCTGATCGCCGAAGATGAACCGTTTCAGAGGGAAATGCTTTGCGATTTCCTCAGCGAGGAAGGGCACCGGGTGGCGGGAGCCGGGAATGGCGAAGATGCGCTGCGGCTTCTCGAAGGCAACTATTTTGACCTGTTGCTGCTTGATTTCAAAATGCCGGGGCTTTCCGGCCTCGAATTACTGAAAGAAGCCAAACGACTCAATCCCTCAATTGATGCCGTAATCCTAACGGCTTTCGGCACCATTGAAACCGCCGTCGAGGCAATGAAGGCGGGAGCAAGCGATTATATCGCAAAGCCCATCGATTTAAATCAACTCTCGATCCTGATCAACCGTATTGCGCAACACCGAACGCTGCTTCGAGAAAACGAGATCCTCAAACAAGAACTCAGGGAAAAAGGCGTGTCCTCGGCGACCATCCACCACGTGAGTCCCAAGATGGCCGAGCTGATAAACCTCGCCGGAAGGATAGCGCCAAGCCATGCAACCGTTTTGATCCAGGGGGAGACAGGCGTCGGCAAGGAACTTTTCGCCAGACTGATCCACCATCTAAGCCCCCGAGCCGAGCGGCCGCTCATTACGGTCAACTGTGCCGCCATCCCCGAAACACTGCTTGAAAGCGAACTGTTCGGGCACGAAAAAGGAGCCTTCACGGGCGCCACACAGCGAAGAATCGGTCGATTCGAACAGGCCGCCGGAGGCACGCTCTTCCTCGATGAGATAGGAGAACTCACCCTGCCCGTTCAGGTGAAGCTGCTCCGTTTCGCTCAGGAGCGGGAGTTTCAAAGGATCGGCGGGGAGAGGACCATCAAAGCCGATGTGCGGATCATAAGCGCCACCCACCAGGACCTTGAATCCAAGGTAAAGGATGGCACGTTTCGCGAGGATCTTTTCTACCGTGTAAACGTCGTTACCATGAAAATCCCGCCGCTCAGGGAACGCCGTGAGGATATCCCCGTTCTGATCGATCACTTCGTGAACCATTTCTCCAGAGAAAACCGTAAGGAAATCAAAGGAGTGAGCAGAGAAGCGCGTGACCTGCTAATCAAGTACCATTATCCGGGAAATGTGAGAGAATTGGAAAATATCATCGAGAGGGCCATAGTGATCGCTCGCGGTGCTGTCTTGTCCGTCGAAGATTTGCCGTTTCAGGAAGCCTTGCCTTCAAACGCCACGTGTTCCCATGACGCCAGGGCTCCGGAAGGAACTCTTCAGCACACTCTCGAATCGACGGAATTCCAGATGATAAAGGATGCGATGGAAAAGGCCTCCTGTAACCAGAGTCAGGCTGCCAAACTGCTGGGATTGAACGAGAGGATGCTCCGATATAAACTGAAAAAATACAAATTGAAGTGAATATCGCCCCCGCTCTCCCATGCCGCTACGCGGCTCATGCCGGGCCGGCCACCACCGGCCATTAGAAAGCGCGCCCACGTCAAAGCCGTAAGTCCCAGTCGTGATGGGGGTGCAAAGACTCTTTCGCTGTCGATCATTGCCGTTATGGTTCCCATTTCGCGGCGCGCCGGAGGCGAAATTTATAGTCTGCGGCTGCCTTCCTTGTCCAGACAAAACCCCGACGAGGACAATGCCTTTGGGAGGCCAAGATTCTGGCTTGATTGCCTTTGTAGTACGTACTACAATTAACCATGCACGATGAAAAACAACCGAAGAGAGGTTTTTTTCAGTGAAAGAACTCATAAGCATCCGGGAAGCAAACCAGCATATCTCGCGCTATATCGATGCAATCCAGGATGGGGGCGAGATCGTCATCACCCGTCGCGGAAAGCCTGTCGCAAAATTGATCGGCATAAAGGAAGCGATTGGATTGACCGAGGCTCAGAAGGGAGCGCGCAACAGGACCTTGGTTCGAATGCAAAAGGGGTATTCCCTGGGAGGGCATGTGGTGAAAAGGGATGCTTTGCATGAGAGATAGACGTTTGAGTCTGGACACCAATATTCTGGTGTACGCAATGGACCGGGATGCGGGCGAACGTCACGATCTCGCCCTGCAAATCGTCGACAGGGCCGTCGACTCGGACTGCGTTTTGACGTTGCAATCACTTTGCGAATTTTATGCCGCCGTGACCGGAAAAGGGAAAATGCCTCAAAGGGAAGCCGAAGCACAGATACACGACTGGCTGGAGTTATTTCCCGTGGCGTCTGCAACTCCCAAATCGTTGGCGAAGGCGCTAAAGGCGGTGAAAGAACACGGCCTCTCATTCTGGGACGCCCTGATATGGGCGGTCGTGGCGGAAGCCGGGGTCGCTCTTCTGCTCTCCGAGGATTTCCAGCACACCCGGGTGCTGGAAGGAGTTGAGTTCTATAATCCCTTTGAGATGGATGATCCCTTAGCTCGCGTATTCAAGGGGCTGACCGAAGACTGATCTTTCCGTTCTCACCCGGCCGGCAAGTCTTGCGTTAAAAAGTGTCACCACGAGGGGGCAGATGTCCGCAAAGGTGACATCTTGTTTCTCACCGGGTTTCATTTCTGTCCCCGCCGAACTTCATTTTTCGCCATAGTAGTTGCAATTAATTTTCCGGTACATATCTTGCTCAATATCGAGATGCCTGAAAGTACAGAAGCAATTCTGGAGTTACGGGCATCAAGCCGATGGCGGACTTTTTCTGTTTAATGCCAGTCGTTCCTGATAGACAATTATCATCCGGCAATTGCACGGGATCGCGACCGAGCTACCACTTCCGGTCAAGAGCCAGCCCGCCATCCGCCCGCTTGGCCAACGACTTCTCTTTTAATGGTTTCAGAGTGTCCCGGAAGGGACGTGAGGGGCGGTCTCGAAGTTTCGGACGAGAAGACCAGCCGCAGATTCAAAGACTTGCTGAAATGGTCCTCGACCCGGCAGTCGGTTATTACCTCCAAATCACCCCTTCCGGCTGCGATACATCCAGCGGTTGCGAACCATAACATCAAGATTAATCCCTTTTCATCGATAATGCCGGAGTTAGAGCACTAAATTCAATCAACCTTTTTGCAGCTGATCAAGGAGGACGATTATGAGAGTGGTCAACTTTGGAATCCTGATTTCGGCACTGGGCGCGGCGCTCATAGCAGCGGCCCCGGCTCTGGCGGCCACTGCTCCGCCACCTGTGATCATGGGGTGGCAAGTGGTAATAGACAACGGCTACAACATTCCAACCGATGCGTGCAATCCGAAAGAGCCGTCAAACGCCTGCCGGAAATTCAACAGCTACAACCCGCCTTCGGTCAATGCAGGCAAATTGGTGGTAATCCGAGCCAGAAGCAAGGGCGCAGAAGGCGTGGGCCAACAACCGGTCCACGGGATCTACACGCGCGACATGGCCGTGGCAGGAAGTCCTGTCGTAAGGATCCTGGATCGCGGCAGTCCGGTGCCGCAGCCAAACAATCTCAGCGCCACGTTCATCGAACCACCGGCTTTTCCACGCATTGACATGTACTCCGGTACCATCGCCACCCGCGGCAACCATCAGCCTGTGTGGGATGATGGGATCGAAAAGTTGGGCACCACCGGCGTTTATGCCAATCCATTCGGTCCACTGATCACCGCAGCAAGCAAGCTTGGTAAAGTCCCCGATTTTTCATTTTTCGAGGTTCCAGGCGCCATTTCTCTTACGCCTTTCGACGTGTTTCCGGGAGCGCCTGCGGTAACGGAGGGGACGACTATAGTGTTCAAGGGAAATTACACGGAAAATCTGATCTCCAAAACCGGGGTATACTACCGAAACCTCTCTAATGCTCCCGCCGGCGGGGCCGCCCCTGTCGAACTGATTGCAAACACCGATAACTCGATCCCCGGGACAAAGATTAAGTTCGGCTCCCTCGCACCTCCCAGCGCAGCGGGCGACAAGGCGGTGTTTGTCGGCCTTGACAACGAAGACAATCCCCAACTCGGCGGAATTTACCTGGTCACGTTGTCGGGTTCGGAGCCGGAGCTCAAGACAGTCATATCGATTGGTTCCAATGTCCCCGGTGAAAGCGGCGCCACATTTAACAAGTTTGGCGAGGGGCTCTCCTTCGATGGTCGTTTTGTGGCCTTTTGGGGCGCATGGGGAAACGAGACCAGGTCTTTGAATCTACAATGCCCGGCAGAAGGAAACAAAGAGCGTGTAGCGTACTGCAAGCAACTCTGTGCTGATGATCCGAAAAATTGTATTCGTACGGTCCCGGTGCATCAGGGCATTTTCGTCCGCGACCTGGTGGCCGGGATCACTTACCCGGTCGCAAAGACGGGTGGAGATTTCAGCGACTTTTTGTACTGGAACTTTTCCGGCCATGTCCCGGGGAGCACCATGGAGGATGACGGCGAACCGGCCAGATGGCGGTCTTCGCCGTTCGTAGCCGTTTCGGGGCTGGTAGACGGCAGCCTGGCAGACAAAAACTTCCATGCAGCTTTCAAGGCCAGGAAAGGCCAAGTGGTCGGAGGGGTTTATGTGAATCCGGTTGACGGCATCTATCTGAGCAAAGGGCCGGTGCAGTCGCCTCTCCTCGCGCTGGCCGAGACCGGCATGGATGGATCGCTTTTTGATCCTGCCCTGAGTGGACAGAATTTGCCGGTCACCGAGATGAGCATCGAGCGCGACGGCTTTCGTGCCGATGCGCTGGCGATAAATGTGACCATGGGCACCGAAGAAACAGGTTGGGGAGGAGTCTATCTTACAGAAGTGGTCAGACCCGGTGATATCGACCATGATGGCGATATCGATAAGGATGACATCAATATCATTTTGAAATTTCTAAACCAGCCTGCCAGTGTATATCCAGAGTGCGATATAGATGGCGATGGGCGAATTACGATTCTGGATGCGCGTGCGCTGGTGCTGCAATGCACGAGGGTAGCCTGCGCTACCAATTGACTGGAAATTTCCCGATGAGGAGGAGCACAATGAAAGGGTTTTGGTTTCTGTGCCTGATTTTGGGATGCATCGTTGCACTTTCTAGCGGACCCGCGCGCTCTGCAACGCTTGGTTTTGAACCCTCTCTACAAGCTGTCTCTCCGGGAGAGGATATCAGTGTCGGCCTGGTGATCTCCGGGCTTGGGGACTACAGCGCACCTTCCTTGGGGGCTTTCGATATTACTGTCGGCTTCGACCCGTCCCTTCTAAGTTTTTCGGATTATACGCTGGGGCCCTATCTCGGTGATCTATCACTCGGAGAGGCTATGGATGTTTCTTCGGGTCAGGTATCCGCCGATAGCGTCAACCTTGTCGAGCTCTCTTTTCTCGACGTTGCGTCTCTGGAAGCGCTGCAGCCGTCAAGTTTTACCATTGCGACGTTGACCTTCGAGGGATTACAGGCCGGGAATGCCTCTTTTCACTTTTCCATAAATGCAATCGGTGACGAATACGGCAATCCTCTGCCCGAACCCCGCACCGTTTTGCTGCTCAGTTTGGCGCTGGTTGGCATCGCCGCGTTTAGAAAACGGCATATCAGGGTCTGAAGTGAGTGTTCGTCCTCCCGGTTTTGCCGGGAGGACGCCCCGCACGCTGCCCGGTAAGGAGCCTTATCGAGAACCCGCCAGGGGCCTTTGCCCCCGCAGGATCGATATGCCTGCCGGATCTGATAACAGAATGAGAAAAGGATTTCTGGGGCGAAGCTATCGGATTATATGCAGTTGCATGCCCAAAAGGGTCAGGGCTACGCCGCCCGCCAACAGGCCGATTACCCAGCTAAAGGGGTTTCCGCGCAAGACTCTTGCAAGAACAGCCCCAAGCAGGGTTAAGATGACCAGGGCGACAATCACGGCAAACCACCTGTTCTCAGGCAAAAGAACGCCCGACACGAGAGGCGTCAGAGCTCCGCAAAAGCTCGATCCGCTGGCTACAAGCGCACCCAGGCTCGCTTCTCGGAGGATATCACGACCTAACCTGGAGGCTGCCAACTTGCCGCGCGACGTCACATTGAGCTGACGTTCCGCCTCTGCCAGTTCACCGCGAAGCTGCGCGTAATGAGCAACGAAGAATACGAAAGCTCCCGGAACGGCCGTGGCCGCGCCCACGCGGAAAGCCAGCCCCATGGTCATTGTAGAGCCCGGGATCACCAATCTGCCCGCGGTCAATGTCAAGGCGGTAAGTATCCCGTCGCACAACCCTGCCACGAGGTCGAGGCGATATTTTGGCTTCAGAAAGAAAGCAAAAGCCTTCATCTCACCCTCTTTATCTCCTCGATCAACCGCTCACCGCAGGCGAGCTGATCGATACTGTGGACCACGGAGCCGGTCGATTCAATCGCCTTCCGGATCAACTCGTAGTCGAGCAGTTGCCCTTCAATTGTTATATTCATGCCTACCGTTTCAAGATCTATCTCCGTCACCGTTATGTTCGCCGCCTCCACCCCGGCGCACGAGGAAATTGCGCGAGCGATATCGATGATATCTGGTCTGGCGATTGCCTTATCAACGTCGAGAACAAGACGCCTGATGTTCACAGCAGCCTCCTCTTGAGATTTTCCCCGAAGTAATGGTGCCCGCAGCATGCATTTCCCTGCATGAACCTAAGAACTCTTCTTTCGGCTGTCATTATTGGATTTGTCGCAAAACAGCCCTGGCTGTTGTTCGAGTGGGCCTCCGGAAAGCGCTCGCAAAACGGTGGAGACGAGGTTGCCTTCCATTGCGTTTGTAGCCGGGAGAGAATGCACCTGGTGTGTGATGCCATGGCCAGGTATAGTCGTACGTCGATGGAGGTTCAATCCTTTTGTCTAAAGTGCATTGCTGCTCCAACTCTTTCCAAAGAGGTAGATTCTTCGCCCCTCGAGCGACTTCTCCAGGCACTTGACCGCAGAAGGCAACTGCGTTTGCCGTTTGGCCTCGCATTCGGCGAAAAATTCCCGCGCCAGCAAGGGGGCAGGGAGAAAAAAGACGGTGAGGCAGGACTTTCCTGAACAGGCATAGAACATAAGAGAACAGGCAAAAGAGCGGGGCAGAGTCTCATCCGGGCCCCCCGGGGGTAGCTGCGATCGGCCACGCATCGCGCCTGACCTGTAGCCTCTTATCTTATTGCAACCGGGAGGGAGCGTGGAGTATATATATCTTTCTTCTATCTCACGCTAGCATTCAAACTCTGTCGGGCTCTATCAGAAAGAAGAAATCTTTGGTTATTTGTGTCTGCTTCGAGCGGGCATATAAAAACAACCGTTCAGGAGGAAAAGAAGGTGAACCGCGCGTATCCGGTCTCATTGGTCATGCTGTTGGCAGTTTTGTTGGCGGCACTCCCGGCATCGGCTCAAAAAGCATCCTCTCTATCTGAGTCGGCCTCCTGTGAAAGCCTCGCAAAGGGAAACAATGCCTTCGCGGTGCACATCTATGGTGAGCTTGCCGGTAAGGCCGGCAATATCTTTTTCTCTCCTTACGGCATTTCGATGGCGCTGGGCATGACCTATGCGGGAGCCCGCGGCGATACGGCCAAAGAAATCAGGAAGGCGCTTGATTTCCAGTTCGATCAATCCCGGTTGAACGAAGTGTTCAAGAGTTATGACCGCGAGTTGACGGACTCCGTCGACAGGAGCGGGCAGAAACTGCGCATCGCCAATGGATTGTGCCTCACGAGAGGTAACGTGAGCAAGACATACAAGGACATCCTCAGCAAGTTCTACGATGCGGAGGTATTCTCGGGTGGTCTCACCCCGATCAATCGCTGGGTGAAGCGGAAAACGGACGGAAAGATAGCGAGCATACTCAAGGAACTGAACCCCAACTCCGTGTGTGTCATTTTGAACGCGATCTACTTCAACGGAGCATGGAAGACCCGGTTTTCCAAAAAACGCACCCGGGAGGCCGCTTTCGTAGTCTCTTCGACAAAGCAGGCCACGGTACCCCTGATGTATCGGAGGGGCAATTTCAAGATGCTGGTCGGGAAGGATTTCAAGGCTGTTTCGATTCCCTATGCGGGAGGCGATCTGTCCATGGTGGTATTGCTCCCCGATGTGCCATCGGGTCTTGAAGGACTGGAAAAGCAACTGGGTGCGGCCAGCCTTGACAACTGGCTTTCAAGACTCGATAAGCAGCACGACCGAAAGATCGATTTGTATTTACCGAAATTCACACTCGATACAGGCTACAATCTCAAGCCGCTCTGCATGCGGCTGGGAATGCGAAGCGCCTTCTCCAGGAACGCCGACTTCTCGGCCATGGGAGGCCGCAAAGGCGATTTGTGGATCTCTCAGATCCAACACAAAGTATTTCTCAAGGTAAATGAACGCGGCACGGAGGCGGCTGCGGCCACAGCCGTAGAGATCGTAACAAAGTCTATGCCCTCCTATCCTCAATTTCGTGCCGATCACCCCTTCATTTTCCTTGTAAGAGACGACCGGACCGGCATGATTCTTTTCATGGGCAGAATGGCCGACCCGACGGCCAGGTAAGTCACCCCTTGAAGGGCGCGCGGGCCGGGCCGATGCGATTGCGCCGGGCGTTGACCGGATTTGTGAAAAGGAAGGGGAACCCATGAGGAAGTCAGCCGGACAGCGGGCATTTTGGATAGCAGCAGTTTTTCTGATCGCGTACCCATCCCTTGCCCTTTCCAGGGGCGGCGACAGCGAGACGAAAAAAGGATGCCTGGAAGCCACGATCAACGCCATTCGGATGGAGATAGGGGGCTACCGTCACCGGTTGGTGCTGGCGCAAAAAGGTGTTGGGCCTGCGGGAAACGCGGAGGCGTTCAAAAAGAGAATTTCCCGGTTAACGGCGGAGCTGAAGAAATACAGAAATCTGAAACCCGAAAATTATGCGTTGGCTCCGGAAAGCGGCCAGGGGGGAAATCCGGATGTTTTCCTGGAAATGCAAAAGTTTGGTCCGATGAGCCCACCCGAAAAAAGGGAGATTTCCATCTTCGCGGATCAAAAATGTAGAGAGGGAAGTCTTCTGAATGTGAAGGGCATGACCCGCTCCGGCCCCTTTTACCACGTCGCAGGCGTTGAACATGGAGATTACGGTCGGATCAAGCCGAACGGGGCGTACAAGCTCACGATCTATCTCGTGTACAAAAGACAATATTTTGGCTTTATCCCCGACTATTACGTGTATGTCGATCGCGTTCGAAAAATTCCCGCGGCGCAGTCGGCGCGGGGGGGGAACAGCGCAGCGGCCAACCGATGAGAGGGGGCGGTGTGAGAAGAAAAATATTCCTTCTGGTTCCGCTTATGCTGCTTTTGCTTCCGAATTTTGTTTATGCGGATAAGGGGCCGGTTGTCTGGGACAAGGGGGTTCGGCTGCGCCAGGAAGCTCAAAAGGCGATCATTTTCCACAATTCGCGCGAAGAGATTTTGATTCTCGGAACCGAGCTGAAGGCGAACAGGGAAACGGATTTGCTCGAGTTCATCCCCTTTCCCTCGGAACCGAAGGTCCGCCTGGCGAAGGGAGCCCCTTTCGAAAAGATGGCCGGGCTCATCAGAGAAAAAGGCCTCGTTTTTCGAACCGCGACAATCACCCGCGGCGGTGGGGGAGGCAAGGCGACACCGGTGGAAATTCGCCTCTCGGAAAAAATCGGCCTGCACGAAGTAGCGATACTAAAGGTAAACGACGTAGCGCAGTTTCGGGGATGGCTGGACGATTTTTTCAAAAAAAGGGGTATTCAGGCAGACAAAGAGAATCTGTCCCGGGTATACGCCAATGTGGAGCAATACGTGCGGCGGGGGAGCGACTACTTTGTTTTCGACCGTGTGAGGGTTTCGAAAAACGTCAAATTCGTAGAACCGCTGGTCTACAGGTTCCGATCGAGCAACGTCTACTACCCCCTTGAGACTTCCAACCTTATAGGCGGAAGAGGCGTGGTCGAACTTATCCTGGTTCTGCCCGGCTCCATTCCCGACCGTTCCTGCCGGGAGATCACAAATACGTTCCCCATTGGGCATGGATCGGATATCCGTCTGAGTTCCTCCTCGAAGGTGTACCCCGGGGAACTCGAGGCCATATACGGGTTCGAAGCGCGCCCGTTTTTCTCCGGCGCCTCCAGGATCTACCTGCAGGTGCTAAGGTACAGCGGCCCGTATGAATTCAAGCATGATTTCACCTACCCTCCAGCCAAATTGACGCCCTACGCCTACCGCTACAAGCAGGCATCGATACCCTCATGGTTGTTGCACCATGGGTCGGGTATGGACCAGGTTATAAAGTTCATTCCGCCGCTGACGGCCGATGAAAAAAGGGATATGCGGGAAGCCTTCTGCCGCGGGTCCAGTCAGGAAAACGTCCTTACAGCACAGAAATACGGGCTGGATTGCTGGAATTTCATTCCAAATGTGGAATATCGGGTATATGCCGCACTTTTCAAAAGTAAGGCATTGAAAGGCATTCCCTCAGCCCACGTAGTACTTGCGGACAAGACTGTCGGCAAAACCTGCAGATGGGGAAAAATCGATCCGGCGCTGTTGGAAGATTTCAACAGGAAAAACCGGGTGGGCTACCCTCTCGAACATGCATTGCCCCGGGACGACAGGGCGTCGGTTTTGTTGACAGGGGATGCGGAGGCTCGTGCGTCGAAGGGTCAAACGTCGGTCTCCAGGGTGGGCTTCAACCCGGACGAGACCAGGGCGATGGTTTACGTGGAGCATACGACATGGCCGAACAAAGCGGTTGGCTACTTCGTGGTGCTTGCAAAAAAAAATGGGGAGTGGCGGATAGTTTTTTCAAGGAGGACGTATGGACAAAAAAGAAATCGCTAAAATGGTTTTCCCGACGCTGCTTATGACTCTTTCCACCGTTCCCGCCCTGGCCGGGACAGTGGACCGGTTCGTTCCGGGGCGAGGCGCGCAGGAAGAAAAACCCAAAGCGGCAATCATGCAGGAAGCGGTAAAGCAGGAACTGATCCAGGTGCTCGGATACGGGGAATCGAGCACGGTGACGCTGAACGTTGCGGGAGAGCCGGGTACTTTCTTCAGGGTCATGGCCAGCCCGAGCGGCGCGGAAGAGAGCTATCGTCTCGTATCCAAAGGCGAAGGCGTCACCGGCAAAAACGGGATGGGGTCGGTATCGCTTGACCTCGGAGCGCTGGGTAAGGAGGAGGTATACATTAAGGTAATCACCTCCGATGATGCGGAGTTTTCGGACACGCGCTATACCCCCAATCCTCTGGTTCTCTGCGTCGAACCCATGATGCTGAGCGGAAGCACGACGGATGCCGTAAACAAGAAACTGAAAGAGGAAGTCAACAAGTTGCGCGAAGAGGTGCACAAAAAAATGCGGGAGCAGAAGGTTCGCACTCCTTCGGCCGTGGCCGCGGTTCGCGGGTGATATTTGCGGGTTCAAACAGGGGCTGTCATGGGCAATCCTCGGATTAGATCTACGCCGACGGGGCTCCAGGGTGCGTCCAGGAGCGTTCCGATCGTTGGCGGCAGGCCACAGAACGGAAGCAGTCATCGAGCGCTCCGGAACGGGACCGGGAAAACGCTCTCGCGGCTCCATGGGAATTCGGACATCACGCTGGTCAACATGAACCTCCTCTACATGAATGTGGACGGAAGCATCGACTCCGAGGTCCATCCTCCCCTGGGGCTTCTCTATCTCACCTCCGTTCTCGAACGGGCCGGATACGCAGTCGATCTGGTCGATTATCAGCTCTTTCCGCAGGAAAATCCCGGAGCCGATCTGTTCGATCTCGACAATGTCGTGGTTTCCATAGGGCAAACGGCCGATGTGGTCGGGTTTTCCTGCATGGCCAATCTGCTTCCGTTTACGCTTCTGGCGGCGCAACGCTTCAAGGTCCAACACCCCGAGAAAACCATCCTGCTGGGAGGGGTCGGCCCGTTTGGCGTCGAGCGGCAGATTCTCGAGCGCTTCCCCTGGATCGACATCATATTCAGGGGAGAAGCAGAGGTTAGTCTTCCCCGCCTTCTGCGGTCGCTCAAGAGTGGAGGCGGGCTCCAAGGCGTCCCGGGAGTCTTCTGTCGGTCGGACAACGGGGCCGTAGTGGAGAGCGCCCCGCCCCCGAGGATTTGCGAACTCGACGCCATCCCGTTTCCGGCATATCACCGGATCGACAGGGAAAAATACGACGCTTTCGGCATCATCACATCGAGAGGCTGTCCCTATGGGTGCACTTTCTGCAGCGCCGCTCCCGTATGGAATCGAAAAACGACCTACCGGAGCCATGAGAGTATTATCGAAGAAATAAAGGTGCTTTACGAAAGATACGGGGTGGAGCTCGTTCTCTTTCAGGACGAGTTTTTCTATTCCAGCGAGGCCAAAATTGTGGACTTCTGCGACAGGCTCGCCAGGTCGGGACCTCCAGTGCGGTGGAAATGCTTCGGACGGGTCAATCTTGTGAGCGAAGCGGCGATGAAGAGGATGGCCGAATCGGGTTGCGTGCAGATTCGATTCGGCGTGGAATCGGGGGCGGACCGTGTGTTGGAAAAAATCGTAAAGGGTTTCCGATTCGAGGATGCGCTGAGGGCGGTAAGCCAGGCTGCGGCGATTTTCGAGTCGGTTGAGACCTTTTTTATCTGGGGATTCCCCTTCGAGGAGCCGCAGGATTTCTTCGAGACGGCAATCCAGATGATGCGCTTTCGTCAACTCGGCATCACCGTTCTTCCCTCGCTTTTTTCAATGCTGCCCCAGACCCGCATCTATCGCGACTACCGCGCCGGCCGCTACAAAGGAACGCTGGAGCTTGTCCCACAGCTCATCCCCATCTATATGGTGACGGGCCATGAGGTTCTTGGCGAGCAAAACAGCGTGCCGGAAAAGTACCGTTTCATCTATGATTTTATCGGCGCTCACCCGGAGGTTTTCCCCGGATTCCACCTCCTGGATTACCAAAGCGCCATACTGCCCAAATATGAGGCAATGCGGCAAATGGGCCTGGCATGAGCCCTTTGAGAGTGGCCGTCCTCGGCGGGAGTCGGTTCATCGGTCGGGCCATAGTCGAAAGCCTGCTGCGGCGGGGACACCGGCTGATGACCGTAAACAGGGGGGTGACGCCGGTCAACGACCTGCCAGGGGTGGAAAGGGTTGGCGCCGACAGGAGCGATCCTGACGCTTTCGGGGCTGCTCTGAAACGCATCGAGGCCGACTGGGTGGTGGATGTGACCGCCTATTGCGCGGAGGATACCCAAAACGCGGTAAAGGCCTTGCGAGGCAGGCTGCAGGGCTTTGTTCACATAAGCAGTGTGAGCGTGTTTCAGTGGCCCTTTCCCTCTCCCGTATCCGAAGAGTGGCCGCTCGAAACCGATCCGTCAAATCATTACGGGTTTCATAAAGCTCAATGCGAACGAGTGCTCTATGACTCACCTCGATTTCCCTGGACCATCTTGCGGCTTCCCGCCGTGTTCGGTCCGCACGATCCGCATTCCAGGGAAAGATACCTCGTTGGAAATCTGCTTGAGGGCAGGCCCATTATGGTTCCACAAGATCCCTTCCTGTGCCAGAATGTATTCGTCAGGGATGCGGCCGAAGCAGTGTGCCGTCTGATCGAGTGCGCCCGCCGGCCCGCAGGGGTCTACAACGCCGGGGGCCCGGCCTTCACGCTCGAAGACTATGTCGAGCGCCTCGGCCGGCTTGTAGGATGCAATCCCTTCATGATCCGGGCAACATCCCAAACTCTGGGGGACCAGATCGATTCGGGAAGACTTCCCTACTTTTTCGAAGGCGATCTGGTGATGGATGCGGCACGGCTGAAAAACGAGACGGGGCTTAGGATGGGACGCTTCCTTGATAGGGATCTCTCGCTCACCGTCGACTGGATTCTTAAAAACCCGGAGCCCACATCATGGTGGGGGCTGCCCTGGGAAAGAAGCGCTGCACGGCGACCATTCGCCTGAGAGAAATTTCCTGTCAATCTCCCGGTCCACGCAACTGTATCCCCCTCCCACGCCGCTACGCGGTTCATACGGCTATCTGGTTTTCGTGAAGGACAGTTCGTGCAGCCCCGGAAGCGCGATCTGAATCGTTCCGGCTTTGAGAGTTCCGAGGATTATTCCCCCATTTCGAGTGTAGAGCCTTAGCTGTTCCCCCTTCAGATGCCAGGAAAAAGTGATCTGGTCCTCCCCGACCGTCCAGACCCCCTGGCCTGAATCTTTCATCTGCAAACTCACCCGACCGTTCCGGGTTTGGGCTTGGTAGGTGCCCACCAGAGCCTTTGCGCCGGTGTCGCACCCGGCGAGGGCCGAGGCGCAAAAAAGGCATAGAAGGCATAGTACGACACGAACTCGTGGATTTTTCCCCATCGTGAGATCCTCAGGATTTCGCGGTTCCGATGATTTTGCTCTGTCCGCGCACAATCGGTCTGAATTTGCTGAAGAGTTCAGGTCTGCCGTAGAGGTAGATCTGCAAGCAGGAAAGCAGCAGCAGCGCATCTTCTATGACCTTTTTCCAGCCGATGGGCTCGCCGACTACATCGTAGCACCCGCAGGAAATCGGAGCGCCCCGGTAGATGTTTATCAGCACCATTACTTCGAACATGATCAGCAGGAGTCCGATCACTATCACCGCCGCCCGCGGGCGGAACCGGACGACCAGGAAAAGGCCTGCAACCAGTTCGACCCATGGCAGTATGAGAGAGCCGATGTTCAGGAACAGATACGGAATCAGCCGGTAGTCGGCCACCACCTCCGCAAATTGAGCCGGATAGGGGATCTTGCTGAGGCTCGCCCAGATAAAGAAAAAACCGACATAGAGCCTGAGCGCGAAAGAAAGGTACTCGCTGGTGAGCACCTGTTTAACAAAGTTCATTGTGATGCCCCACTTTCAACCGGATAGCCCGCGGCTTCCCAGGCACTAAGACCGCCGTGCAGGACCTTGACATTTGTATACCCTCGACTGATGAGTCTGTTTGCCACCTGGAGGGCATACGGCCTGCTGATCGTGTCCCCGTACACCACTATCGGAGTATTTTTGGGCTTGTTTGCGAAGCGCATCAGGTAGACGAAATCAAAAATGGCCAAAGGCATATTGACCGCGCCCTGTATATGCTTCTGCTCGAAAAAATTGCTCGGCATGGCATCGATGAGCAATAGATGCCCCCCGGCAAGCTCGTTTCTCGCCGCTGCGGCGCCGACCAAAGCGACCGGGTCGGGACGGCTTGGGAAAAACGGTATGCCGTTGGGGTTGGAGAGGTTAAACGTTACAGCCATGATTATGCTTATGCCGAATAAAAGCACAAAGTCAAACCAGCGGGCATTGGAATAGCTGATCGCCGCATCGGCATCCTGCTTGATCATCCCCCGTTCTTCGGCAAGCAATTTCAGCACTTCCCGCACAAAACGGCGGGAAAAATCGGGATGATCGTTTGTGAGGCTATCAAAATGCTCCTTGTCGATCAGAATGAGGGTGCTTTGCTCGAGGCTCTGTGCGCCGGCGGTCCGGGCGGTGCCGCCCATAAGGGCCACCTCTCCGAAATAGTCGCCGGGCCCACAGACGGAAAGTTCTCTTTCCTGGTGGTTTTCGAGCCTTACGAAAGTTCTTACCCGACCGGAGCTAACGAGATAGAGGCCATCGGGCGGATCTCCCGCTTCGAAAATGACTTCCCCGGTCCGAAACTTCTTTATTGCAGCGGTTCGGGCAAGCTCGTCAATCTCTTCCTCAGGCAAGTCCCCAAGGATGGAATTCTTGAGTAATGCCCTGCGGTCTTCAAATTCCATGAAACCATCTCACCCCGGATCGGTTCTCATTCCCTACTGGTTCATCGCCTCGAGCGCCATAACCATTTTCAGCTGCTTCAGGAAACCTCCGGGATTGTGGATTTCGCCCGGATGGGAGTAAAGGACCTTGGCGCTTTTCGTGGAAACGATGACCGTGGTCGGAGTCCCCAGCCCTTTCATCGCATGCGTGATCGAGTGGTTTTTGTCCAATAATATCGGGTAAACCGCCTGGAAGGCTTTGCGAAAAGTTGCGACTCCCAACGGGGTATCTGCCAGCGCCAGGGCGAAAAATTTTACGTCCTTTACCCCCGGGTCCGTCTGCATCTCGTGATAGAGTTCATTCATATTGGGAGCCGCCGCCTGGCAATGCGGGCAGGTCGAACTCATCAGCTCGATCACCACCACCGGCGCTTTTACTTCCTTGATCGTAAACGGCCCCATCGCCTTCAGGCCGAGGTAGCTTTGAACCTGCGTAGAATCAGGGGCGGGCAGGGTGTAGGTGAACTGAGTCCCCTCATCGGCCGGTCCGGCGGCAAAGGCGCCGGTGAGCGGCACAAAAACCGCCGCTACGACGATGGCAATCCAAACTGTCATCCATCCATGCTTTCTCATCGATTTCTCCATTGGTTCAATTCATGCGTTCCCGGGCAACGCTAAACCCGTTACGCTCATAGGCGGCAAAGGGGAGCGGAAAGCCTCGATATAGTATATCGGTCCCGACGCCGGGTATCTCAAACGGAATTTTCACGAAAACCTCGCGAAGAGCCGAGGACCTTTTCCTCCCCCCGAAGCGATGGTCCGAGAATCGTGCGCAATTACCGTTTGTGTATAAATTGCGATAATTTGTCCAGCTATGAGTAGAACCTCTCATGTCAAGTGTAAAGTCAAGAACTTTTTGAAAAATGTTATTCTACCCATTCAAAAAGAGAAAGCAATTAATTTCGTTTGTTATCTTGCGTTATACGCTTAAGCGGGCGCATGGTTTGGTGAGCCTCCTTGTCAACGAGGGTGGCGCGGTTTATGCCAATGGAAGATCCCGTCTATAGAGCCATTTTCGACAATGCGGAACCCTTTTGGCAACGAGAAACAACTCGATTCATGCCTGTATTTCCCGGGCACTGCTTTGGTGCGAACCCTCAGAGTATCTCGCCCGGCTTTCCGAAGTTGCCAAGAGTTGGTTCTTTACGAAAACGGCCCTTGCAATGGCTGGAGAAGAAGTTCAAAAGCGCGCCTTCAGGAATTGCCGGGCACATAGAGGGGGCGGGGCGGCCCTGTTCCATAAAATCCAAAAGAGTGATTGACTACGGGTTTTAATCATCTGAGAATATGCCTGTTCACCGGTTTGTCCGTGGGAAGCGTATGACGGATCGCGCCGACGGAAGACCGGGCGCAAGGAGAAGGCGGGGGGAGCCGGTTTGGCCTGCCCGTGTGCGACAGTTGTGGAAAGAGGAAAAACATGGGTGATTGCACGTTTCATAACACGAAAGAGGAGCGCTGTTTCGAAGACTACGAAACGGGTTGCGTATATGAGTTCGGTTCCATAAGCGTAGATGAGTCCGAGATGATCGAGTTTGCCGGGCGCTACGATCCGCAGCCGTTTCATACGGACCCGGAAGCGGCGAAAACGAGCGTTTACGGCGGCCTGATAGCGAGCGGATGGCATACCTCGGCCATGATGATGCGGTTGCTTGTGGACCGCTATCTGCCCGTGGCAGCGAGTCTGGGCTCGCCCGGCGTCGATGAGCTGCGCTGGACCAAACCGGTTCGTCCCGGAGATAGGCTCTCCATACGAATCACCGTCATGGAAGCCAGGCGCTCGCAGTCAAAACCCGACCGTGGGGTTGTCCGCTCCTTTGTCGAGGTGATCAACGGGGAGAAGGAAACGGTGATGACCATGAAAGCGATGAATATCCTGCGCTGCAGGAATGCCGGATAAGTGGGAGCGGGAAGCGGGAAGCGAGGAGCGGGAAGCGGGAAGCGAGGAGCGGGAAGCGGGAAGCGAGGAGCGGGAAGCGGGAAGCGAGGAGCGGGAAGCGGGAAGCGAGGAGCGGGAAGCAGGAAGCGAGGAGCGGGAAGCAGGAAGCGAGGAGCGGGAAGCAGGAAGCGGGAAGCGGGAAGCGGGAAGCGGGAAGAAAACCGCGTCCCGAGTCTTTTCGTGGTTTTTGGGTGTCCTGCAGGGACATAAAAGGCTGCGGTGCAGGAATGCCGGATATCCGCTCATGCCTCGCCCGCCCGCGAAGCAGGCGGGCATCCCGAAAGCGGCGTCAGCCGCCCGAGAGGAATTGCAGATGGAAAAACTTGAAAGAACCATTCTATATGACAGGCACAAGGCGCTTGGCGCCCGCATGGTGGAGTTTGGCGGGTGGGAGATGCCGGTTGAGTATCCGTCCGGGGTTGTAGGCGAGCATCTGGGGGTGCGGAGTGGGGCGGGAGTTTTCGACGTTTCCCACATGGGCCGGTTTGTCGTCGGCGGGGAGGGCGCGCTCGGGTTTTTGCAGCACGTGCTTACAAACAACGCCGAGGCTCTCGATCTTGCCCCGACCGGGGCCCAGTACACGCTCATTGCCAACGAGACCGGGGGGGCGATCGATGACGCCTTTCTCTACCGCTTTTCCGAGGGCGAGTACCTGCTGGTGGTAAATGCCTCCAACCGTAAAAAGGACTGGGAGCACCTCCAGGTTCACGCCCGGTCGTTTGCGGGAATTGAGCTTGTCGATAAGACCTATGATATGGCGATGCTGGCTTTGCAGGGGCCTCAAAGCCGAAGGATCCTCGAGGCGATAGCCCAAGACCCGGAGGGGTTTCCCGAGCCGTATCGCAATGCCGTCGGCATTGTGGACATTGCGGGTGCCAGGGTCATGGTCGCCTCCACCGGCTATACCGGGGAGCCTGTTGGCTTCGAGCTCTTTGTTCCGAGCCCGGAGGCGCCCGCGCTCTGGGATCTGCTTCTGGAAAAAGGGGCGGTTCCCGCCGGTCTTGCGGCTCGCGACACATTGCGTCTCGAGGCCTCGATGCCTCTCTACGGTCATGAATACGGAATCGACAGGGAGGGGCGCGAAATTCCCTGCTTCGCCTTCCCCACAGCAAAGATCGGCGTGAGTTTTTCTCCGAGAAAAGGTGACTTTATCGGACGAGCGGCCCTCGAAAAGCAGTTTGCCGCCTACTCCAAAATTATCGCCCGCGATTATTCGGCCATTTCCGACCTGCCCCGCGTGTTCCGGAGTGTTGCGATCACCGGGCGAGGGATAGCCCGGGAGGGGGCGAGGGTGGCAAAGGAGGGAAAACCGGTCGGATACATCAGCAGCGGCACGATGGTTCCCTACCGGGAGTTCGAGGATAAGGGGCTCCTTTCCGCCCAAAGCGGCGAGCACAAGCTTCGCGCGATCTGCCTCGCCTACCTGGACAGTGATGTACTGGAAGAGGACAA
Organism: Deltaproteobacteria bacterium; assembly: GCA_021813685.1. Classification (GTDB taxonomy): domain Bacteria; phylum Desulfobacterota; class Syntrophobacteria; order Syntrophobacterales; family Syntrophobacteraceae; genus SbD1. Next base: position 30,027 of record JAKAJS010000255.1, read on the forward strand.
ACTGGTGGTCGATGTTCGCGGCCGGCCGGTGGATGCGGTCGTCGTGGAATACCACCTGCGCTCCGAGGCTCCTCCCTATGCCCACCCGATCGTTTGCGGCCATCAAATCCCGGAGCTTCCCTTCTCTTGTCCGCGCCCCTTTTGCAAAGGGGCCGGAAAGGAGAGCGAACAGGATCGATCGGAAAGCGGTGGTGCGGCGCCTGCCGCACTGTTACGCAAGGCTCTGGAAAATACCCGCTGGCGCCGGAACGAGTGCATAAATCTCATTCCTTCCGAAATGACGCCTTCCCCGATGGTCCGGCTGCTCTCGATCGCGGACCCTGCCTTTCGCTACGCTGAGCACAAGGGTGTCAAGGCTTTCTACGATACCGAGATCTTCTATTACCAGGGGACCGATTTTATCGCCGAAGTCGAATGGCTGCTCGAAGAGGAGTTTCGGAAATACCTCGGGTGCGCCGAGGCTGAAACGCGGGTGATCAGCGGGCAGATGGCAAACGCGACCGTTTTTAGCGCCATGGTCGACTATATCAACCGGGCCGACCGCCGGAGCGAGCCTCGCCGCATCCGCAGCGTCATGAACAACCACATAGGCAAGGGGGGGCATCTTAGCGCACAGCCCATGGGGGCGCTCCGGGATTTCGTCGCCCGCGATCCGCACACCGAACGTCCGGCGGTGGTGAATTTCCCCGTTCTTGCCGAAAACCCCTACAAGATCGACGTTCCTGCCACCCTCGAACTGATCGACTCCTGCCGGCCCGAACTGATCGTTTTGGGCAAGAGCATGATTTTGCACCGCGAACCGGTTGCCGAAATCCGAAAGCACCTGGTCGAGGCGGGAATCGATGCGGTCCTCATGTACGATGCGGCCCATGTGCTCGGGCTCCTCGGCCCCTATTACCAGAATCCGTTTTCCGAAGGGGTCGACCTGGTGACCGGATCGACGCACAAGACTTTCTTCGGCACCCAGCGCGGCGTAATAGCCGGCCGTTTCGAAGAGCTTGAGGAACGCTACGCGCTGTGGGAGGCCATCCGGCGCAGGACTTTCCCCGGCGCCGTTTCGAACCATCATCCCGGTACGCTCGTAGGCCTTCTTATGGCCGCCTACGAGATGAACTTTTTCCGCGACGACTATCAGCGGAACGTGATCGCAAACGCCAGGGCATTCGCCCGGGCGCTCCACGAGTGCGGGTTCGAGGTCGCCGGAGATCCGGACATTGACTTTACCGAAACCCACCAGGTCATCGTACACGTCGGTTATGCCCGTGGGCCCGAGATTGCCAAAAGGCTGGAGGAAAACAACATCATTTGCAACTACCAGGCGACTCCCCTGGATGAAGGCTTTACCGCCGCAAGCGGCCTGCGCATGGGGGTAGCGGAAATGACCCGCTTCGGAATGGGCGAAAAAGATTTCCGCGCTCTGGCAGACCTCATGAAAGAAATAGTCTTCGGAGGCGCAAAGCGGCTCGATGCGGTGAAAGCATTGCGGGAACCGTTCTGCGAGCTGCAATATTGCTTCCGGGACGATGAGTGTACGGATTTGCTGGAAAATCTGCGTAGAATTGCATAGCGACGGCAATATCTGTAAAAGCGCGGGGGCTTTCGCCCCCTGCACCCCCACGCCGCTGCGCGGCTCCGGCACGGTGCACGCCCCTCGCTCTTTTCTCTGATGGAGATGATGTGCCTGATGGTCTGCACGACGTAGCGGTGGTGATTCCGACAATCCTGCGCCCGTCGCTTGTGCGGGCCGTACGCTCCGTATTCAGTCAGGATCATGCCGGGCGCATCCAGGTGCTCATCGGGATCGACCGCCCCCGGGGGGACGTCTCCCTGCTCGATACCCTTTCCCGAGAATGCCCGCCCCATGTTACGCTGACGATATTTGATCCCGGCTATTCCACCTCGCGCCGCCACGGCGGCTTTTACACCAATTACTATGGGGGCGCTCTCCGGACGATTCTGAGCTATGCCGCTAACAGCCGGTACGTCGCCTACCTGGACGACGATGACTGGTGGGGGCGCGGGCATCTATCCAGTTTGCTTTCTGCGATCCGGAACCAGCACTGGGCTTTTTCGTACCGCTGGCTGACAGACCGTGAAACAGGCTGGCCGATCTGCCGTGACGAATGGGATTCCGTGGGGCCGGGGGCGGGTGTCAACCTGGAGTCTTTGGGTGGTTTTGTGAGTCCCAGTTGTTTGATGCTCGATAAGGATGTCTGCCACTTTGTCCTGCCTGTCTGGTCTCTTGCTGCTTACCCCGACGGTTCGGGGGAAGATCGTCTTGTCTTCCGGGAACTATTGAAGCGCCCCCGGGGTGCTACCGGCCGGTACACCTGTCATTACGAAATCTCGCGGGAAGTGCAGGCACATCGCCATCATGCACGTGAATTTGCGCTTCGTCGCATCGGCTGGGTGGAGGATCGGAGTCAAATCGCCGAAATAGTCAGGCTGCTCGAAGAGGCCTCAGCCGCCATAACGGGCGGGGATAGCGATGCCGCCGCTTCCGGCTGCCGGCGCGCGCTGGCCGTAAGCCCCCATCACCCCCGGGCGCTGTATTTGTTGGCTCTTGCGCTCTTTCGCGCGGGGAATTCGTTCGAGGCCTTTACGCATATTTCCCATGCCCTGGAGGCCGACGACCGCGATCCGGATATCCTCACCCTGTGGAGCGAAATTTCCCGAAACTCCCGCATCGCACCCTGACAGGCGCAACTCGTCACAAAATAAACATCGGGTTCGGTTCGATCCCGGCGAGTTCGGTGGCTACTCGGGCAATGACGCTTGCCCAATCGCCCGCTTCAGGCTGGTGGAAAAGGCGCATGGTGGAATACCAGGGCGTTTTTTCGCTTCGGCGCTGCCAGCGCCAGCAGGTGTCGAAGCGATTGAGCATCCACACGGGTTTCCCCAGTGCCCCCGCGAGGTGCGCCACCGCCGTATCGACGGTGATGACAAGGTCCAGATTGGCGATGAGCGCCGCGGTGGCCGCAAAATCGTCGCATTCGTCCATGAGATCGATCAGTCCCAGAGCCTCGGGCGGCTTCGGCCCCTCTTTTTGCAGGCTGAAAAATTGGATGTTGGTATTTTTGACAAGGGGCGTCAACATTTCGGGCGCAATCGAACGGCGGCGATCGGTCATGGCAAGCGATGGGGTATGGCGGCGGGGATTGCCGGCCCAGACAAGCCCGACGCGGGGCTTGTTCGATACGAGCGGAGCCAGCTTTTTTCGCCATTCCAGCACTTCTTTTTCGTCCGCCTTAAGATAGGGACCGCTGTTCGGAATGGTTTCAAACCGTGTGTCCATAGCCCATGGCAGACTCATCAGCGGGCAATGGAAAGCGAAAGCCACAGGCTCTTGTGGAGCGGCCGTAACGATTTCGACGCCCTCTAGAGTTTTCATCAGGCGGGCGAGCGGCTGCGGCACTTCCAGTACGACGCGCAGGCCGCGCGCCGCCGCCATGGGGGCATAGCGGCAGAACTGGAGAGTGTCTCCCATCCCCTGCTCATGATAGAGGAAAAGAATCGAACCCTCTTTCGCCTCACCGCGCCAGAGGGGCCGAGGATAGTTGCGGTGCCTGTGCTTGAGGTGCCGGGTTTCCCAGCGCGCTTCAAAAAGTGGCCAGCCTTCTTCGAACCGTCCCGCCGCAAGAAGCGCTACGGACAGATTGTGCCGTATTTCCGGATCGTTATCGTTTAGACGAGCGGCTCGCCTCAAAAGCTCTATGGCTTCCTCCGGTTTTCCCGTATCCTTTAGAGCATTGGCGAGGTTGGCGAGCGCCTCGGGGTATGCGGGCCGCAGGGCAAGAGCGCGCCTGCCATAATCCACGGCCTGCTCGAAAGCTCCCAGTTCGTGGGCCAGGACGCTCAGATTATTGAGCGCATCGGGATTTTGCGGGTGCAGCTCGAGGGCCTTCCTGTAGCACACGGCCGCCCTGTAGTAATCCCCCATCATATAGAGGACGGTTCCAAGATTATTGATCCAGAACGGGTTCGACGGATCTTTTGCTAGCGCACGTTCGCAACAGCTCCTCGCTTCCGGAAGACGCCCATGGTCTTTGGCGAGGGTCGCCAGGCTATAGAGGGTATCCCTGTCATCGGGCTTTAGAACGAGTACCCTCTCATATACGCGAACCGCCTCCACGGTCTTTCCGCTGTCCCGTAGGGTGTTGCCCAGGTGCTGCAGGGCGAGCGTAAAATCGGGTTTGATTTCGATCGCCCTTTCCAGAAGAGCGGTCGCCCCGGCGAAATCTTTCCTCATCAGAAGAGCCAGGGCATAGTTGCACAAGATTTCGGGTGCATCCGGATCGAGAGCCAGACATTTTCGGAACCAGACCTCCGATTCGGCAGGACGCCCCAATTTGCACTCGATAATGCCCATGAGCTGCAGATAGGTGAGGTCATCAGGCGTTTGAGCCAAAATCTCCCGGCACATCCTGGCAGCCTCTTGGATTTTCTCCGGCACTTCATTGGAAAGATCGGGCGGGGAATCCGACGACATCGATACGCATCCCTTTCTAAAGTTTCTTTTTCACTCCAAAGTCTCTATTTTGCGAGAAGCAATATACGTGCCGAAAAACTGTGGGAAACCGGCCGATGAAGGTCGTCTTTTCGTGGCTGTTTGTACCCGCGGCGGATCCGCTTCATTCGCCGGCGAAGCGGGCATTGTCTTTGGCACGGGTGAAAAGTATTTTGAAAAAGCACGAGAGCTTGGTCCGATCCCGTTCGCCGCTCGCACGTTCGCAAAGGCACTGTCCTCCATTGAAGCATCACAGTGAAGCATCACAGCGCTCGACAAGATGCGCCAAGAAGGCTATAGTTCTACAAGAAAAGATCTCTCTCGGGCGCAACTCGGAGAGTGTGGTCCCAAAGTCTCTGGGAGCTTTGCTTACGAAAAAGCAAATCCTGACGCCGGCTGCCCGATAAAAGCCAGGAGACAAAAATGAACGGTCAAACCCTTATGGAGAAGATTCGCGCTCTGCCGCCGGAAAGAATCGCCGAGGTGGAAGATTTCGTCGATTTTTTGCGCCAGCGTGAAATAATGTCGCCCAACATTGACCTGAACTGGTCCGTGGAAATGCGAGAGGTGGTTTCCGAGCTTAGGCATGGCGCTACAGGTTGCTCTGACGAAGAGATAGAGGACATCGTTTGTGAGGCTCTCGAAGCTGTAAGAACGGAAGAGGCCAGCCGTGATAGATACCAACCTTTTTGTCAGCGGCATCTTCGCCAGGAATTCCCTGGCCGCAAGACTTCAGGATTTCTGGATAAGGCAGGAGTTTGAACTGGTTATTTCCCTGGAAATCCTGAAAGAGGTTGCCAGGGTCCTCCGGTATCCCAGGATCACTCAACGGTTTCATCCAAAAGAGGAAAACATCAGAAGGTTCTTTCGGCTTGTTTCCAGAAAAGCTGTCATTACGAGAGACGCCTATGAAACGGACACGCTCACCGAGGACCCGACCGACAATAAATTTCTTGCTTGTGCTCTGGAAGGAAAGGCGGACTATATAGTTTCCGGGGATTCCCACCTCAGATCGCTCAAGCACTTCCATGGCATTCAGATCGTGGACGCCGCAACATTTGTAGGGAAGATAGCGGAGAAAGCGGCAGGAATCTGAAAACGCATCAAGCAATATTTGCTTCACCCTTCAGATGAATGAGGAGCTTTATCATACACAAGGGTATATACCATCGGTCTCTCAAAATATTCACTGCGTATTATGACGCGCATTCTTAGGGTCTTGCCATCGTTGCTAATCCTGCAATAGTTAGTTCTGGAGCCTTTGTCCGTTAGAAATTTCTGCTCCAGAGTATTGCCGCGAAGATAAGTCTGCAAACTGACGAGCTCACCATCTTGATTGCGATACGTCACAAGAGCACCGTCAGTAGGAGTAGTTGGCAGAGCATGGTCACCGGCTACAACACTAATAGTTTTACCTGACAATACTATCAAAAGCTTGTTGTTTACCTTGGCAGCTCTATTGAGTTTATTTCGAGCGAAAGGTTGTATAATAAAACTCATTTTGGATAGAACATAGTTTTCTATCTGTGAAACATTGTCGCTCTTTTGAGGAACCAGATAAAAAGTACCTTGAATGTCAGCGGCTTTTGAATAGGGTATAAATGATAGCGAACTAATAATAAAAACAGAAAATACCAGTATTCTCAATTTATTACCTTTCGTGTTGATGACTTGCGAGGGCTTTTTGCGTCGGATTATAACATGGATTTTTCGGAAGACTAGAAAAAGATGATTTCGGCTGTGAGCGGTCGAGAATTTCAGAAAGCGGGCCACTTTTGGGGCTCCCGCACACCGCCTCTATCGTGCGCCGAAGGGTCGAGAGATATGTTCCGAGGCACGCCCGGCACAGCGTTTCGAATCAGCCGGAACAGAGGGTAGGGTAGGCAATGATCCGGGATCTTCTTCCGGTTTGAAAAAATGCGTTTATATTAGCGACAAAGAGATGGAGAATAAGGACTTGATCCACGATGGATCGAACGGCATCTGAGATTGGGATCTTTAAGCTTATGGAAAACGCCCTCGAAGTCGAGTTGCTCCGAAAAGAATACGGGGACTTTATATTGAACGACATTTCCTTTTTCCTTCCCACGGGGCATATAATGGGATTCGCCGGGCAAAACGGCGCAGGCAAGACAACTACTGTTCGTCTCATCCTGAACATGGCTGCACGAAACAAAGGCAGCATAAAAGTACTCGGCATGGACAACCTTTTCGCCGAACAAAAAATCAAGCAGGAAATCGGCACCCTATTTGACGAAATATTCTTCGTGGACAACTGGAAAGTAGCGGATACCGAAAAGGCGATAAAGTCATTTTACGGGAATTGGGATGGCGCATTGTACCGGCGTTATGCAAAAGACTTCAGCTTGCCGTTGAATAAGAGGGTAAAAGAGCTGTCCCGCGGAATGAAAATGAAGCTGATGCTTGCATGCGCCCTTGCTCACAAACCAAAACTTTTGATTCTGGACGAGCCGACAAGCGGTATAGATCCGGTTGCCAGAATGGAACTTCTCGAAATATTGAGCAGTTATGTTTCAGACGGGAAAAACAGCGTATTTTTCTCAACGCATATAACCACGGACCTGGACAAAATTGCCGATTACATGGCGTTGATCGAAAATGGCAATCTCTTCTATGCAGGACTGAAAAACGAGCTGCTGAAAAGCTATCTTCTGATCAAAGGCGAGCATGCTCAACTGAGAGAGGAGCTGCGTGCAAAAATCATCGGGCTCACCCTTTTAAGGACCGAATTCGAGGGGCTCATCGCGGCCTCCCCGGCGGCAATGGCTCCGGCTGAGAATCTGCGAATGCGAACGCCCACTATCGACGAACTCGTGGTGCACCTGATCAAGCAGAAAAAGAATGTATAATATAATTAAAGCGATGAAACTTGATTATTATATTTTGATGACGTTTTCTCCCTGGCTCCTTTTGCTGGTTTTCGTAATTGCAGCCCTTATCGGTATCATTTCATCGGATCCACAGTTCATAATCGGTATCGTTCTAATGACGTCAGCCTTTTTCATGACGAGCCTGTTTGCGGTAGCCGAAAAAAACAATCTCAACACATTGTACGGGACACTACCCGTAACGAAGCCCGATATTGTAGCCGGTCGCTATCTGTTCAGCTTGCTGGTCGGCCTTGTGAATGCGGTCCTGGCGACCTTTGCGGCGGTTTTCATCTCCCGTGTATTTACATTGGAAACCACAAATCTCACCCTGGCGGCATGGCTGTGCGGCTCGTTTTTCCTCTACTGCCTGCTTCTTTCCATGCAGTTTCCCCTCTATTTCCGGTACGATTTCACACGCATTTCGGCGGTCGCCAATACCCCGCTGGTCGTATTGTTTATCGCAGTCGCCCTCATCCTCAGAAAGAGTCCGGAACTGTTGGGTCAAACGGCCCGATTCTTTGTCGATCATACGTATGCGATGTGGCTGGCGGGGATACCGGGAGGCATATTCCTGTTGGGGGTTTCAATGCTTCTGGCGATCGTGCTCTACCTCGGGCGTGAACTATGAGGGCGAGCAAGCAGCTGTGAAGGACTTTCCGGCAGCTTTTTCATCCAGCAACGAATCTCATGTGGATTCAGTCGCGGTTTCGAAACCGGTAATTTTGTCGGAGATAAGCCCTGAACGATATAACTTGATTGGTGGCCCCCACCGAATGAAAAAGGCCCGGCGGAGGATGGGAATTGAGAACATTCGAGCGTACAAACTGGATGCTCATCAGTACATAAGATTCTTGACCGGTGTATTGTATACGTGGGATATTGGAATGGCAAACTGAAAGGAATGGCGAAGATCAGAAGTTCCAGCAATGAGAGGTTCTCACCGGCCATCAACGGGCAGGCCGGACACAAGGGTGAATGAGTTCTGCGCGTAACTCGGCCTCAGCCGTCAGACCCTGTATAGACGCGTCGGGCAGGACTTCGCGCTGCGCTCGGAGGGAGAAAAGCTGTTTAGGGAGGAAAAAGCGGATTCTGCTCATGCTTGATCATCTTTTGAACGGCTTCCGGCAGGGTTAACGCGCTCGTTGCTTTAAGGAAACAAAACCGGATGATTGTCATTCATGCTGGAATTGGTGAAACGGGGCTCTATCTGTGGGGTGAAAAGCCGTCCGAAAAGCAAACCACCCCGCGCAGACGGCCTGGAAGAAAGCCTGAGACGCCGGCTGCGGGAAGGCTTCCCTACGATGCGGGACTTGAAGTCCTCGGAGGAGTGCTTTCCGAGGCGGGAATAATCCTTGAGCAGACCGAATTCGAACCGCTCGATATGTTCGTATGGCTGCCCACGGTCGGCAATATGCCGATCTCCTCGAGTCCGCTCATTGCCGACCCCCCGGACGCCGGGGAAGAAGCGGATATTTCTCCATGGGTCGTGACAGTTGTTCCTCTCGACTTCTCGGAGTCCATCAAGTTTCTCTGCTGTTGTGTTGGAAAGACGGTCCTTGCGCCGGGAATGATCGTTGGAAGCGATCTTGCCTTTCTAACGAGAGCCATGCAGTTTGCCGCCGCTCTCGTTGCAAGGCAGCAGTTTCTCCCCGGGATGGAAAAAATCGGCAAGACCTGGTTCGCCAGGTGGCAGCCTGTTTATCCGTCTTGTGAAGCCGAGAGGTTCGGCAGGCTCGGCAAGGCGATGCCGTCGGCTTGCAGGGCGGTCAGCCTGCAGGCCGAATCGCCTCCCGAAATTGCTTCCCGGACCCTGCTCTCGCCTTTTGTGGACGCAATGGTGGATCGATTCGTCCGCCTCTCCTCCACCGCGCAGCGATCCGGGCCGCTTCCCGCAAAGGAAAAGAAAAAAAGCCGCGTATTCGACAGCGTTCACGACCAGTGGCTCTACGCATTGGACTCGCTCGAAGGCAAAATGGATGGAAGCGAAGCGGAGCTTGCCGGTTTCGCCCTTCAGGTTGAAGACTGGCGCCGCCCGGCTACCAGTTCTATGGCGAGCGCCTTCAGGCTTTGCTTCCGCCTCGTTGAACCCGACTCCGCAGAAACACGGGCACTGACCGGGAAGCGCAGCGGGGCGATTCACCGGAATCAGGATGGTTGGGCGGTTCAATACCTTCTTCAGGCGGCCGACGACCCGAGCCTTGTCGTTCCAGCCGAATATGCCTGGAAGGCCAAAGGGCGCAAGGCATCGGTCCTCGATCGGCAAAATTTCAATGCGAGGGAATATCTCATGACCGCCCTCGGACAGGCCTGCGGCATCTGCCCCGACATCGAGGCGAGCCTCAAAGGGGCGGCTCCCGCCGGTTTCCATTTGGATGCCGGCGGGGCCTATGAATTTTTGACCCAGCGGGCATGGGCGCTCGAACAGGCAGGTTTCGGCGTGTTGCTGCCCGCCTGGTGGACCCGAAAGGGTACGAAGCTCAAGCTCGCCGCTCGCGCCGTTGTCAAAAGCCCAAAGATGCAGACCAAAGCAGGTCTTTCCCTCGACGAGGTGGTGCAGTTCAATTGGGAGGTCGCACTCGGAGGTGAACCTCTCACGTTCGAGGAGCTCCAGGAACTCGCCAGGCTCAAATCCCCGCTGGTGAGAGTCCGCGGCCAGTGGGTCGAACTCGATCCGGAAGAAATCCAGGCAGCCCTTGATTTCTGGAAAAAGCAGCCCAAAGAAGAAGCCACGGTCCGCGAGGTGGTGAAAATGGCCCTCGGGACTCGCAGCACGTTCGGTTCGCTTCTTTTCGAAGGAGTCAGGACGACCGGCCGGCTCGCCAAGGTCCTTTCCAGTCTCGAAGGACGCTCGCCTTTCGATGAGCTCCCGGCGCCCGGCGGCTTGAAGGCGAGGCTTCGCCCCTATCAGGTCCGCGGCTACTCGTGGCTTGCCTTTCTAAGGGGGCTGGGGTTCGGAGCATGCCTTGCCGACGACATGGGATTGGGGAAAACCATTCAGACCCTTTCCCTGATCCAAAAAGACCGGGAATCCAACGGTGACAAACCCGTGCTCCTCATAAGCCCGATGTCTGTTGTGAACAACTGGGCGAAGGAAGCCGCGCGGTTTGCGCCCGACCTTTCCGTCATGATCCATCACGGCATGGGCAGGAGCAGGGGGAAGAACTTCAAAACCCAAGCCGCCAAACATTCCATTGTAATATCGAGCTATTCGCTCCTGCACCGCGACTTCGAGACCTTGAAGAGCGTTTCCTGGGCCGGAGTCGTTCTGGACGAAGCTCAAAACATAAAGAACCCGGAGACTAAACAGGCGAAGGCGGCCCGCGCCATCGAGGCGGACTACCGCATCGCCCTCACAGGAACTCCGGTCGAAAACAACATAGGCGATCTCTGGTCCATCATGGAGTTTTTAAACCCGGGTTTTCTGGGCTCACAGAGCGAATTCCGGCGCTCGTTCTTCATCCCCATCCAGGCCAACCGGGACCGCGAAGCAATAGAGCGGCTCAAGCGCATTACCGGCCCCTTCGTCCTAAGACGGCTAAAAACCGATAAGGCCATTATCGCCGACCTTCCGGACAAAATGGAAATGAAGGTGTTTTGCACACTCACCAAAGAGCAGGCATCCCTTTATGAAGCCGTTGTAAAAGACGTTGCCGAGGCGCTCGACTCATCTGTCGGCATGAAGCGGAAGGGAATCGTCCTGGCAACGCTCTCCAAGCTCAAGCAGGTCTGCAATCATCCCGCTCAGTTCCTTGGCGACAACTCCGCGATTGTGAACAGGTCCGGAAAGCTCGCTCGCCTGACCGAGATGATCGAGGAGGTCCTCGATATCGGCGACCGTGCGCTCATCTTCACCCAGTTTACCGAAATGGGAGTGATTTTGCACCGTCACCTCCAGGAGACTTTCGGCCGGGAGGCGCTTTTCCTGCACGGCGCAGTCTCCAAAAAACAGCGAGATCGCATGGTCGAGCGATTCCAGGCCGAGGACAACGGTCCAGGGCTCTTCATCCTTTCGCTCAAAGCCGGAGGGACCGGCTTGAACCTGACCGGAGCCAACCATGTCTTCCACTTCGATCGCTGGTGGAACCCGGCCGTGGAGAACCAGGCGACCGACCGGGCTTTCCGAATCGGGCAGATGAAAAACGTGCAGGTGCACAAGTTCATCTGCGCCGGTACCCTGGAGGAGCGTATCGACGAGATGATCGAGAAGAAGAAGGAAATCTCCGAAGGAGTTGTCGGGGCCGGCGAGGCCTGGCTTACCGAGCTTTCGACATCCGAGCTCAAACGGCTCTTCGCCCTTGGCAGGGATGCTGCCGCGGAATAAATTCGGGCGAATCGGGATGGAAAACTCCCCGAAAAGCGCACGGGAAAGGATATCTGCGAATGTCGTGGCGATATCATGAATATTTTCCACCCTCCAGACCCAAGGCTGTCAAAGGCGGCATCAAGGCCCAGTCGAAGCGGGGAGGATTCGGTGAGAGTTGGTGGGCCAAACGGTGGATAGCGGTCCTCGAGGGCTTCAACATCGGCGCAAGGCTTGGTCGTGGGCGATCCTACGCCAGAAGCGGCCAGGTGCTGTCCATCGACATTGAAAAGGGGATGGTGAAGGCCAGGGTACAGGGCTCCAGGACTAAGCCCTATGAGATCGCCATCAAGGTGAAGCCCCTATCTCAGGCCGGTTGGAAAAAACTCGCGAAGGCTCTCTCAAGCCAGGTACTCTTTGTTGCAAAGCTCCTTGCGGGTGAGATGCCTCAGGATATAGAACGAGTCTTCAACGAAACCGGACTGTCTCTTTTCCCCGAGAAGCTCAAGGACCTCGAAACCAACTGCTCCTGCCCGGACTGGTCCAACCCCTGCAAGCATATCGCCGCCGTCTACTACCTTCTGGGCGAAGAATTCGACAGGAACCCTTTTCTGATCTTCAAGCTCCGCGGAATGGAGCGGGAGGAATTACTGGCCGGCCTGGGAGAACTGGATAAGGGAGGGAACAACGCAAAGTCCAAAGGAACGGACGGCCCTCCGGAAGCATTGCCTCCCGCCGAACCGATCGATGCCGATGCTCAAAGCTTTTGGAAAGGAAGTGTGCCCCCGGATGATTTGCTCGGTGAAGTCCGTATCCCTCCGATAGAAGCTGCTCTCGTGAAACGGCTCGGCAATTTTCCTTTCTGGCGCGGCAACCGGCCTCTCAATGAGTATCTGGCGCCGGTTTACGTAAATGCGTCACGGTACGGCATGGATATCTTTCTATGCGAAACGGAACCGGGTAATTTAGAAGAATAGAAGGGTGATTTTTTGCTTCACGGACAAGAAAGGGAAACCGCACTGGAAACTGGATAGATCCCGGCGATTTGTCCAGTTATGGCAGAACTGCGTAAATCGTGCTCCATAAAATCTGCCCAACACGAGACAGTTTGTTGTAAAGTGTCTTCTCTTGCTGACCCCACAATGGAGGGGAAATCATGTGTGACTATGATGTCATAAACTCCCATTTGAAAGAAATTCTAGCTATCATTTATCAATCGGGGCATGTTAAGGAATATGATTATCTAATAAAAAACCGCGACTTAACTCATAATCGTGAATATCGAGAAAGGTACAAATGTTTCTGGCAAATGAATGGAAAAGGTTTCTCTCCTGAATGGTTTAATCTATATTTTGATATTCTTAGTGCAAATCTCAACTCACCTATAGGACTAGGTCAAGTAGTTGACCAACTTTGGCAGATACCAGCCACCACTAACGGTATGTATAAACTTAACTTTTCGTTCGCAACAAAACTTGTCCATATGGCTGAACCGCATCTCCCTATTTACGACAAACGGGTGGCCGAGTTTTATGATTTCATACCTCCTGTCAATGGGATTTTTAGCCAAAAATTAGAAAAGCTTATGAGATTTTACAACCGTATAAAGACAGAATACAAGAGAGTACTTGGAAATGGATTGCTTACCTCATCAATTAAAGAGTTTCGGGAAAGGTTTAGTCCTAATCATTGTGAAGATGAGAAGATAATAGATTATTTAGTCTGGGCTTGTATGAAAATGTAATTGTAATAGCTAGAAAAACATAGGACAAAAGAGATCAAAAATTATCATCCTGGAAAAGGACAGCAAGAATGGTTTTTCCCACTAGCTTGTCTGCACGATCCATGGTTGTGTCCCTTATAGCCCTGTTTGCTTGCACCATTAGCAGTTGTACGCCTGGGCGAAGACTTGTGTCTGCCTATTTAGGAACCGAAGTCGCAGAGGAAATGTGGGCAGGTGTCTACCAAGTGCCCGGTACACGTGAAGTGTAAACGGTCGGAGAACCCCACCTTGTGCGACAACAATAGGTCTGCCATGATCTCCTGAAAACATCACAGGAGGTCGGGAGTGAAGAATCATCTAAGTAGTGTCCATCCGGAAACCTCTATTTTGCTGAATTATTTAGCAAAATAGCAATTTTAAGATTGCGTTTTCATCGCTTTTCTGGCATTCTGTTTTGGCTATCTTTTTGATTTATATGGTAAAAACTCT
>JAKAJS010000089.1 GCA_021813685.1 Deltaproteobacteria bacterium
AAAAACCGAACAGGGGGCAGTCAACTGGATTTGGCCCTACGACCAGATAGAGCCCACGTTCCACTGGACCCTGGAGCGCACCGTGCGCGATGGCGGGGTTTCCTATCCACGCACCGGGGAGACTTACCCCGGCTTCGATATCTGCAAGCTCTGCACCTTTATCTCTTTTACGAAAGAAAAAGATAAGGAGAGCTGAGCGGATGCAGGAGAGACGGGGCGCCCTTTTCGGGGCCAGCCCTGCCCCGTCTCTCCTTTTTCAAACGATCAGTTTGCCTGCAGAAAACTCGCAAGGCTTGCATCGTCTTCGACGTTCAACACCTTGACGTTTCGATCGATCCTTCTCATAAGACCCCGCAAGACTTTCTTCGGACCCACTTCCACGAAATGATCGAACCCCGCGCCGATCAATTGCTCCATCGACTGCCGCCAAAGAACGGAGCCGCAGATCTGGCGGCTGAGCTTTTCGGGTATCTCCGAACCGCTCTCGGGGATCTGGCCATCTACGTTATTTACGACCGTGATTTGCGGATTTTTGAATTCGCATCCCCGAATCACCGGCTCGAATTTTTCGCGCGCATACTCCATACAGCGGCTGTGCCAGGGACCGCTCACGTTTAGTTTCACGCACTTCCTGGCCCCGGCCTTCTCGCACATCGACGCAGCGGAGTTTACCTCTACTTCCGGTCCCGTGATGATGATCTGCTCGACACAATTTACATTGGCAATCTCGGCCCCGGAGAGATGGCAAATCTCGCGGATTTTTTCCTCTTCCAGATCCATTATGGCCGCCATACCGCCAGGCTCGACGATAGCCGCCTCCTGCATGAACCTTCCCCTGTTGTGAACGAGCTTCAAAGTGTCTTCGAGGCTCAACACGCCCGCGGCATAGAGGGCGCTGTACTCCCCGAGGCTGTGCCCGGCGGCTGCCGCCGGGTAGATCTCGTGGAGCCGCAGCACGGTCAGACACGCCAGGTTTACCACGGTCATCGCCGGCTGGACGTTTTCCGTCAAGACGAGCACCTCTTCGGGACCCTCAAAACAGAGCTTCGCAATGTCCATTTTCAGGATATCACAGGCCTTGCCAAACAAGTCCCGCACTTCGGAGTAGTTGTCGTAAAACTCGCGCCCCATCCCCACATACTGGGAGCCCTGGCCGGGAAAAAGGAACACCCACTTCTTCATTCCAAGTCCTTTCGGTTAATGCTGGAGTGATCGGACAACCGAAAGCCGGCAAAAATCGCTTTTGGCTTCTCCGCTCGATTCAAAAGCCTAGTTCCAATTCCCGCTTCTATTAATCTCCGAGCTGGAAGTCAAGGCCAGAATAAAGTGCGGCCCTCTCCGGCAAATCGCGGAGAATTCCCCACGCCCTGCTCCCGGAAAAGGATTTTCCTGTATTCGATTCTCGACCCGCTTCCGCTGGGCAGAATCACCGGTCCCACGTCCTGATGCTCTTGAAAGATTATGACCCCGCGGTGTTTGGCTGGACTCGGATGACCGGGGCCGGCCAAGGCCCGCGTCACCAAAAGAGGCGAGAGAAAAAGCTGCAAAATGACCAGAAGGAAGAGCATCCGTCCGGGTCGGTATGGTTTTGGAAAGGTTCGTTGTGAAGTGTTCATAATCGGTCTCCTGGAAATAATATAAGACATGGTGCGGAAAGCACATGCCGCCAGGAGCGCCCGTTTCCTATTTCCTGCCTGCCTTCGGAAAGGGTCCCGAAACCCTCACCGTGAGAATCTGCTGTGTCTGCGAATCGACCTTTACCCTGTCGTCCATTCTCATCCCCGCAACCCAACATATTTTTTCATTGTCGCAAAGAAGCGGAACTCTCCCCCGCTCTTCTCTCGGGACCCTGCAGTCGGTAAAAAAATCCTGGAGCTTTTTAGTTCCACTCATCCCGAGCGGTTGAAACCGATCCCCGGGCTTTCGAAATCGAAGCTGCAACGGCCACCGAAGTTTTTCCCGGTCCATACGGATGCACTCACCACCCGAGTCCGGAATAAAAAAGGGTTCGCCGGCCAGCAGTTCGAAGCGAAACAGGCCAAAGTCATAGCTGCCCGGAGCCTCGAGAAGAAGCTTCTCCTCAAACCACTCTTGCGGCGCGGACGAAGACTTTTGCCGGATCACAAGCCTTCCCCCCCGCTCTACGGCTTCCACGTCCCCCACAATGTCTATCTTTTTTCCCCTCTTTCCCGCAGAAACCAACTCAAGGAGAGGTTCGAGGTGCACCAAACCCATGCCCGAAAGATTTCCTCTGACCGTACCGATGCCAAACCGCAGGACTCGGCGCAAAAGAGCCGGATGAAGCCCCCGGAGGTGCTCGAAATCGAGCGCACACCATCCGATGTCTCTTTCCAGACATAGATTCTCCCAGAGGCTTCGAACCCGGGTCTCCCACCAGGATTCTTCCTCTCTCGCCAGGTCGGCGCAGCGCGTGATGGTGCGGGAGATCTGCGGGGTAAAGGCCTCTCGTAAGAGCGGGAAAACCTTGAGGCGAAGAAAGTTTCTCTGGCAGGAAGGATCCAAATTGGTCGAGTCGGTTCGAAACTCTCGACCGCTTTGTCTAAGGTATTCGACAATTTGGGAGCGTGTTGCAAAAAGAAGCGGGCGGATTATCCCATCCCGCGTGGACGGAGACATCGCCTGAATGCCTGCCGGCCCCGTCCCCCGAAAAATCCGCAGAAGCACTTCCTCCGCCTGGTCGTCTGCGGTGTGGCCCAGGGCGATTTTTTCGGCTTTCAGCTCCGAGGCCGTCCGGAAAAAAAAAGAACGCCTGCACTCCCTGGCGGCCATTTCAAGCGAAATCTTCCGGCTTCGTGCATAGCCGCTTACATCTGCCTGGGCGCAGTGAAACGGAAGGCCGGCAAAACGCGCCAGGTCGCGCACAAATTCCCTGTCCTCGTCGGATTCTTTGCCCCGAAGCCGGTGGTCGAAATGGATGATAGTGAGGCGCCCTATGGCCAGGGCGTATTTCAGGCCCGTCAGGACCCCCAGAAGAGCCACCGAGTCCGGACCGCCGGAAACCGCGGCCAGCACGTGGTCGCCTTTCTCTATGAGGCTCTGCTTGCGAATGTATTCGAGTGCCAGTTCCGGAAAGGACTTAGCGGTAGGGTTCATTTCTCCTGACCGGCGGCGCCGCCGAGCGAATCAGCACAAAAATCCTCCCCGGCGAGCGGTGCGACCGCCTTGGTTTCCCCTGAGATCTCGGGCAGGAGCTGAACTGCCTTCTTGAACTTTGCCCCGTTTATCAGCAGTTTGCCCGAACTGTTCATGACCGTGTTGTCCTCCAGGATCACCAGCCCGAACCTATCGGCAACCCGTGTCTTATACTCGTATTCCATCGCGGTTTTGCGCAGTCTGTAGTTGAGAACGATCAGCACCAGCCCGAACACCACTCCCAAAAACAGAATCACGCCCAGTGCAATCAGAAGTATCTCTACCGATTTTCCGCCAATGTTGCCTGCCATGCCGACGATGGCGTCGAGCTTGTAGAAAAACCCCACACCTACGCCCAGAAGCAAAAGAAGCGCCAGGAAGGGAAGTTTTTGCACCCAGGCGACCATGCGGCTCAACCGTTCGATCCTTCCGGCCCCATCCATCGTGGTCGACTCTGCGTTTTGCCCCTCCGAGGCTGCCGGCTCGTCATGAGTTTCGGCAAAATACTTGTTGAAGCCGACTACGACGGTCCCCGTCAAAAACGTAATCGCGATGGGAGCAAGGAAGGCTATGAGAAAATAGAGCCGCCACGGAAAAGAGGAGTGGCCGTCGCTTCCGCTGTCGCCTATCTGATAGAGCCAGCAGGTGAGAAGAATGCCCAGCTCTACCCAGCACAGAAAATAAAGATACTTACGGAAAAGCTCCTTGCGTTCGACATCGCTAAAAAGAGCGCCTATTCCACGGAGTCTGGATTTTTGACTTGAAACGTCCATTCTGTTCCCGGTTTTCGCAATTGAGGTGATGGAAATCAATTCCTGCATCAGAAACGATAACAAATGGCCGGGTTTTGGTCAATCGGTGAATCGGTGAGTCGGTTTGGTTTTCCCCATTCACCCATTCACTCGCTCTTTTCCCTTTCACGCATCAATTCCTCGATGAGTTTGCGGCAGTCGTCGGAGACCCAGTCGGCCCCGGCGGCCAGGAGGTCACACCGGGTGGCGCTGCCGCTGCAGACGCCTCCCGTCCACATTCCCGCCGCCTTGCCCGTTTGGATATCCAGGGGATGGTCTCCAATCATGATCGCCTCGCGTGGCACGGCCCGAACACACTCCAAAGCATAAATCGCATGTGCGGGGTCGGGTTTGGGAGAGCGTACGTGGTCGCGCGCCAAAAAAGTCGGGCAAAATTCGTAGAGATCCGGGAAAACGACTCGGACCGCCGCTTCGCTGTTCCGGGTGATTATTGCCGTTTTGACCCCTTTTGCGCGCAGCATCTTCAAAAGCGGCCGGGTGAAGGGAAAAAGCGCCCCGCTCTTTGCAGCCTCCATCTCCATACCGCCAATGAGTGCGAGCGCTTCCGAACGAAACCCCGCGGGGTCTCCCCCCCGTTTGCCGATCTCCCCCTCCAGGTACGAAACCCATTCCAGTGCAGGAAGGAAAGGCTCCGGCGGAGCACATGCCAGGTACCTTCCGCCCAGAGTGTTCAGCTGCTGTTTCATGGCTGCGAAATCCAGCCGCAACTCGGCCAGAGTACCGTCAAAGTCGAAGACGAAGCATTCTATTTTCAATTCGAACCCGATCCGCGTAGATTGTCGTTGCCGGTGGCCGGTATCATAGCACATGTTTGGAGGGAAAAAACAGCATGGGTGATGTCGGATGGCCCTCACATCACCCATGCCTCGTCTGGCCGCTCCACCGGAACGTATTCATGGCAACGTCTCGGCCTTTATTTTCTGCCCCCCCCTCTGCCTCCGCCACCAAGAACTTTGACGTCTACGTAGGTCAGGTTATTTTCCGTATCCACTACGGGCGTTGCCGCCGTGCCTTCGGTTACCGGGGTAAAAGGGTTACCATAGTTGGCGATTATGGCAGCCACAAGGCTGATGCCGGACGACTGGGCGGGAATATAGAAGGTTAAGCGGTAATATCCGGTACTGGTTGGCGTCCAGCCGCTCTCCGAGGCGCCGAAGACATACTTGCCGGCCACGTTGAGCTCGGGGGCAAAGGTAACAGGGCTTATCGGCAGAGTGCCGGCAATCGCGCTGGTCCATTCGGTTCCACTCCAATCCATGTCCTTCGGCACGTTTTGCCCCAGATACTGAATCACCAGTTTCGGCTTGGCCGAAATCACCGTGGCGAACGGACTATCGTAAGTGACAGTGTTCGTTCCCTGAAGCTCATTGGAGCTGCTTGGATATTCCAACACCTCCATGTTGTATCCCATGAGCGTAGAATCCAAACTCTTGTAAAGAGTGACTTCAATCCGGAAAGGCGCCCCCACTTTGGGATTTACCGACTCGATGTTATCGCCCCAGTCGATATAGGTGACAGATTCCGAGTCCTTCGTCGTGACATCGGCCCGCCAAACGTTTTCTACCTCCTTTTGCGCATACCATGGACCGCTGAATTGCAAATCGGCAATGGCCTCGGCGGTCAATCCAGGATAGGTGCCATCGTATGCCTTGTTGAATTTGGGATTAGGCACTGGAACGATCACAAAGCCATCCACCGCAATAGCAGGAAACGAAAGATTGTTTACAGCGGTTGTTTCTCGACCGCCTCCGCCTCCTCTACCGCCTCCTCCCGACCCCTTCGCGGCCATGGCCGCTGTGGACATAGATACGACTACAAGTATCGAGAGTGCCAGGCATCTCAGGAAATAGTGAACACAATTCTTCGACGTTTTCATGATGACTCCTTTTCAGCTTCCCGTTAATTGGAAGAGAGCAGACATGGACAACCACTTCCTGCCCCATGTATGAACTTACAGTTGAATAAGAAGCTAAAAAGCAGATACGATCGAGGCAATATCTTGAAATGATAGGAAGAGGATAGAGAAAAGGTAGGGTAAAACCATGCTTTTGCAGTTCTCTCCCAGCCTGACTTTCAGACTGCTTTTTCGTCCGCTCAGCCCCAGCTTGTATCTGATGTTCATTCTGTGGAACTTGACGGTATTGATGGAGACATTGAGGATCTGGGCAACTTCTTTGCTCGTTTTTCCCACCCTGAGCAGGGAGACTATTTGAACCTCCGTGCGGGTCAGGCCAAACCCGTTTTGGGAAATCTCCTTGAGGAAAGGCGATGCGATCTCCTTTAGCCGACACTCTATAGAGTCCAGACACGCCATCTGGCTTTTCGTCAAACCAGTGTTTTTTAATCGTACGAGAAAGGGAATTAAAGCCTCTGTGATATTGGCGGCGACAGACTCCTCGACATCTTTTCTGTCAAGCTCCCGCCGGCGCAAGAGGACCTTCATGGCCGTATCCATTTCTTTAATATCAGCGGCTTTTGTCCTCAACTCCCCGGCCAGGGCAGCAAGCCGCCCTTCCAGCCGTTCGATGACCGAGCGAAACTTTTCCTCCATAGTCTTCAGAATATTTATGTCGCGAACCACGAGAATGCTGCCTGCCAACCGGGCCTGCCCGTCGTAGCAGGGAGAGGCGCTCACGCTGAGGTGCCCTCCCAGTCGTTTCTCGTAGATTTCGCCGAACTGCTCCATCCCCAGCTTCAGGACCCGAACATGCGGACAGTAGGCGGGCGGAGAATCGAGACCATGGACCACTTCATGACACACCTTGCCGAGGAGAACATCGGGCCGCATTCCGAGGCGCTCTGCCATCCCCTTGTTAATGCGCCTTATGCGGAATTGTCTGTCGATGATCATGATGAGGTCGCACATCGCATCAAGGGTACACTCCCACTCCTCCCGGATGCCGGCGAGCGCAGATTCGTCCCGTTTTCCCTCTATCGCGCGCAGGATGGCCCGCTCCAACACCGGCGTCTGCAACTGCGCCTTATACAGGCAATCCGAAGCCCCGGCATTCATCGCCCGCACATTCGACTCAAGGCCGGGTTGGTCCGTAACCCCGATAATCGGTTCTCTGCAACCGTTTGCGATCATTTCTCCGATGAGTTCCAAACCATTGTTCTCGCCTGAACGGCAGACGATCAGATAGATATCGTGAGCAAACCCGTGCACCCGCGACAGGGCGGCCTCAAAATTCGCTTCCCACTCCAGGGAATAGTCGGTGGTGGCGGATTTGGCAAGAAGAGCCCGGACCAGTTTGTAGTCATCCTCATCATCTGCTGCGAGAAAGACTCTTATCAGAGGAAGTGGAGTGAAATTCATGGTGCCCTCCCCCATATCAGGATGAAAGGGATAAGAGCTCCCTCTGCAGCTATTCATAAATATCGCACTGAAGCAGGTCAAGGTTCAATATATATTTCCCGATCCGGAAGACGCTGTTGCCCCTTCGGGTTTCTACAAAAGACACGCACTTGCAAGGCTACGGAACGTATGACGAAAAAGGGGGCCGATTCGCAAACGGCCCCCTTTCACCTTTAGCTCGGGTGGAAAACCGTAGAACCCCTATTTGTGCGGTCCACCTCCGAAGTGGGCTCCGCCGCCACCAAAATGTGCTCCGCCGCCACCAAAATGGGGCGCACCGCCAAAATGGGGCGCTCCACCTCCAAAACGCGGCGCTCCGCCAAAATGGGGCGCACCGCCAACAGCACCGCGAAATCCGTGTCCGGCAAAACCCGGTGCCGCATGGCTCGGGCTTGTGGCCGCAAAACCGTTGCCGCGAAAACCGCCGCGGTTAACAGCCGCAGGCGCCCGGTTAAACGTTCCGACACCGGGGTGCGCCGCGACTCCCGGTCCATGGACTCCGGGCCTTTGCGCGGCAAAACCGCCATGAACCGGCGCCCCCGTAATGCCCCTTCTCACCGCGCCCGCCGAAGGTCTGTTAACAAAACCAGGCCGGGCACCGGGGTGAACACCGTGGCGAAACGCGCCGGGCACTCTTCCCAGGCCGGCGACCTGGTGTCTTGCGAAATTATGGAAGTTTTCGGTTCTCATCGTCCTGCGGTTGAATCCCGGGTGATGGCCATTGGGATTGAATCTTCGATCGGCATTGACATAGAGACGCCTATGCTGCCAGTTCCAATGTCCCCAACCCCAGTCCCAGTCGGGACCGACGTAAATAGCCGCCCCGAATCCGAACAGGCCGTAACTGATGTAAGGTCCCGCGTAGGGATAGAAAGCATACGGCGGATACCCCGGCCACCACCAGGGGCCGTAAACATCATACGGGTTGTAATAGGGAACATACACAACCGTGGGATTTGCGGGCAGGATCTCGACGTCACCATTGGATACGACCACCCTTTGCTGCGGGGTCGTTCTGAGATTGCCGTCGGCGTAGGCTTTGTTCCGCAACACCTGCACCTGCGCCATCACCTCGTCTTGCTGGGAGAGAAAAGCCTCGCCCAATCTGGTCGTCCATCCCAGGTGTTTGTCCATCATCGCGAGCACTTCGGGAAAAGGAACCAGCGCTTTTACGCTCAAATCCCAGTCTTTCCCGTCCAACGCCGCATTGATGCGCGCCTGGCTCCAGCCCCTGTGCGCCCGTACCCACCGGTGCGCCTGTACTACCTCGGAAGGATATGTCGACGCCAACAGGACCTGAGCGAGAAGCGAATCCGGATACAGGGCGATCGGAGCGAGCATCTGGTCAAGCTGTGCCCTGCTGAAACCCTGCGGCACCCCGGGCGCGTCCGCAGGCGGTTGCCCGAATACCCCCACAGGGGCTGCCAGCAACACTGTCAGCACCCCCACCAGTGCAGTGGTTACAATATTTTTGCTGCTCATTTCCGGCCCTCCTCTTGTTCCATATTGCCGATATCATACAATAAGATAGTGATTCTTGGCGGAGAATACATATCCAAGGAAAAGAAATGCGTGTTTTCAAGGAGGTGGAACAGCGAAGACAGGAAGGGGGGAAGGCGATTTTTCGACCTGCCGTGCGTATCGATTTATTGGATCAAGTTCCGGAGAAGGATTCCGAGAAGACAGGCTCGATTAGCTGTGCTGTTTTACCTGCATAGTTATACTCCAAGAAATTTGCCTGGCAGAAAAGCACATTTCAGTATAATAACGTTTTTTCCGGGCTGCAACGAACAGATGAAGACCGATCCGCCGTGACGAGATGGCCACCCG
>JAKAJS010000071.1 GCA_021813685.1 Deltaproteobacteria bacterium
ATCGCCACGAGTAGCTGTCGGTGATCCATCCCCCCAGCGTCGGCCCCACGACCGGCGCCACGATGACACCCACGGCGTAGACCGCCATGGCTTCGCTTCGCTTTTCCGGGGGGAAACTTTCGAGGAGCACGGCCTGGGAAACCGGCAGAAGCGCCCCACCGCTTGCGCCCTGGATCACGCGGGCAACGATCAGCATGCCCAGGCTCATCGCGGCCCCGCTCAAAAAGGAGGCGAAGGTGAAAACGACCATGCTCATAATGAGAAAGCGCTTGCGGCCCAGAGTCTGCGAAAGCCAACCCGAAATGGGCAATATGATGGCGTTGGCCACAAGATAGCTGGTCAGCACCCAGGTGGCTTCGTCCACGCCTGACGAAAGGCTCCCGGCGATATAGGGAAGCGAGACGTTGGCAACCGACGTGTCCAGGGCGACCATGAAGGTCGGAAGAATCATCGTGGCCGCAATCAGCCACGGATTGGTCGCCGGATGCCAGTCACGATCGCTGTAGGTCATTACAAGGATTCCCCGGCAAAGTAAACCGCATGAAATCAGGCCGCCCGTTTCCTGATGATATAGAGGCCGTCGCGAATGGTAAGGAAAAGCTTTTCCGCCCGGGGATCTCCTTTCACCAGCTCATTGAACTCGGCAACCGCGCGGCTGTCCTCGTCTTTGGGGGCGAAAATCTTTCCATACCAAAGGACATTATCGACGAGCATCAGGCCCCCGGTGCGAAGAATCCTCATCGCCTCCCCGTAGCACGCCGCGTATTGCCCCTTGTCTGCGTCCAGAAAAACGAGGTCGGTTTCCTCATCCGGAAGCGACTTGAGAATTTCGAGCGCCTCGCCCTGTCGAAGAGTAATTTTTCCGCCCGCAGGCGTGCGGTCGAAAAAACCCTGTGCAATTTCGGCGAATCGGGGATCGCGCTCGATGGTGATGATCCGCCCCTCGTCGCTCAAGGCTTCGGCCATGGAAAGGGCCGAATAGCCGGTAAATGTGCCTATGTCCACGATCCGGCGTGCACCGCAAAGCCCCGTGATGAATTGCAGAAAACGGCCCTCCACGCGCCCGGTGAGCATACTGGGATAGGGTGTCGCGGTAAGCGAGAAGTGCTCCATTTCCTCGAGAAGCGAAGACATCGGCGAACTGTGATCTCTTGCGTACTTTTCCGCTTCCCCGGCAACAGCGTCCATAAAACAATAGATGGGTTCGCTCTTCATGAAAATCCCCCTTTCTCTTCTCCTAAACGGGACAACTCTACAATGTTTGTGAGCAATTTTTAAGCATTTTCGGGATAGGCTTCACCGGTGGGCGGACTGCGTGGTATAAGAACAGTTGCCGGGTTTTAGTTTCTAGTTGTTAGTTGGAGGGTAACAGCGACAGACTTTTTCGGCAGCCCGCAACCAGTATTAGTCTCCATCCGGAATCCTCCCGGTGGGCACAGGCAACATTGTGCCCACCACCTTCATGACCAGGATATCCGGATGATGCGCTAATTCGCGTCTATCCGGAAACCCTGTGATTCGAACCCAAGTCCCCCTTTGCAAAAGGGGGATTTATGGGGGATTTTGCAAAAAGATCAGTTGGATAGACCTTTGAAATCCCCCCTGCCCCCCTTTGTTAAAGGGGGGGAATTCGGCCCCCTTTTGTAATGGGGGGCAACTGGAGTATGGATGCCGCCTATTCTTGCAATAACGATGGGAGATCCGTGCGGGGTGGGGCCGGAGGTGATCGTAAAGGCCTTCGATTCGCCCGGCTTTGCAGACGGGTGCCTCCCCCTGGTGATTGGAGACAGACTTGCGCTGGAGCGTGCGATAGAGCTTCTCGGTTCCTCGAAAAAGGTGATGCAGGTTTCGGGTCCGGAGAAAACCTTTGGCGCTACTCTTGCCGCCATGGCAGACGGGGGAGCTATTCCTCTTTGGAGTTGCGCAGAACCGCTTTCGCCCGAAGACATCGAGTTCGCCCACCCGAGTCCGGCCGCCTGCGAGGCGGTGGTCGCCTGGATTCGGGAGGCAGCGAGGCTTGCCGGGGCAGGCTTCGTCGATGCCGTGTGCACCTGTCCGATAAATAAGGAGCGGCTTCACGCGCAGGGGTTTTCTTTTCCGGGGCATACCGAGTTTCTGCAGGAGCTGACGGGGGCAAAAAACGTGGTGATGATGCTCGCAGGCCCCGTGCTGCGGGTTTCGCTCGTAACGATTCACGTTTCTCTGGCCGAAGTTCCGGGTCTCATAACAAAGGAGCTTCTAAGAAAGGTCATTCGGATCACGGCCGGGTCGATGCTTCGGGATTTCGCCCTCAAATCCCCGCGCATCGCCGTCTGCGGTCTCAACCCCCACGCCGGGGAGGCTGGAAAGTTCGGGCGGGAGGAAATCGAGACGATACGGCCCGTTATCGAAGAGTTCGAAGCCGATGCTGAACTGAGCTGCCGCATAAGCGGGCCGTGGCCGGCCGATACAGTTTTCCACCGCGCCATGTCGGGGGAGTTCGATGCGGTCGTCGCCCTCTACCACGACCAGGGGCTCATTCCCGTAAAGCTCGCTCACTTCAGCGATGGAGTAAATGTCAGTCTCGGCCTTCCGATCGTGCGCACCTCCGTCGACCACGGGACGGCCTACGACATCGCGGGGAAAGGCACGGCCGATCCCGGAAGCCTCATTGCCGCCGTCCGGATGGCCGCCTCCATTGCGGTCAACAGGGGAAATCTTGAATTCGGGTGCGCTAATCGCTATGATTCAAAGTGATTATTTATGATTCCATGTGCTGTCCGCGAAAGGAAAACCCCGATGGCAACGAAAGTCCTCACTGCACATGTTCCTTTGGAGCTGGCGGAAAAGGTGGACCAACTGGCCGCTCGTCTGGAACGTTCGCGCGGGTGGATCATAAAACAGGCCTTGTACTCCTGGGTAGAACAGGAAGAGGAACGGAGACGCCTGACGCTGGAGGCGCTGGCCGATGTCGATGCCGGCCGCGTTATCGATCATCAGGCCGTTCAGGCCTGGGCGGACAGCCTCGACACCGATAACCCGCAGCCGGTCCCACTTTGATGGTGCTGAAATGGTCGAGCAAGGCTCTTTCGGACCTGGCGAGGCTTCATGATTTCCTGACGCCGGTCGATAAACGCGCCGCGAGCCGAACGGTTCAAGCACTTGCCTCTGCTCCGGCTCGCCTGGTGGATAATCCGCGTATCGGCGAGAAACTTGAAGAATACGATCCGCGCGAGGTTCGTCGCATCCTTGTCGGGCGCTACGAGGTGCGCTACGAGATCCGGAAATCGACAATTTACATACTGCGCATCTGGCATACACGGGAAGACCGATAGACGCGAATTTCGGGTTGCCGATAACCGGTCGCTTAACCCTCATCCGGGCTTGCTATGGCCGAAAAATCGATCATCATACGCGGTGCAAGGCAGAACAACCTCAAGAACATCGACCTGCAGATTCCGCGAAACAGCTTCGTCGTGATCACCGGGGTGAGCGGGTCGGGCAAGTCTTCGCTCGCCTTCGACACGCTTTTCGCAGAGGGCCAGAGGCGCTACCTGGAGGCCCTTTCGACCTATGCGCGCCAGACCGCGGGAAGGCTGAATGCTCCTCTTGTGGACGAAATCGAGGGGCTTAGCCCCGCCATAGCGATCGAACAAAAGGGATTGCCGCACAACCCCCGGTCGACGGTCGGAACCCTTACGGAAATAAACGATTACCTGAGGCTGCTTTTCGCGAAACTCGGCACGCTCTTTTGTCCGAGCTGCAATGTGCCCGTTCGGGCATGGACGGTCCGCGAAATCGTGGCGGACCTTTCGGCAAGCCTTCCCGCGAAAAGCCGGCTATTGGTCCTTGCACCCCTTGGCGGGGTTTCCGAAAGGGAGCTGCCAAACCTGCTGAAAAAGCTCCGGCGTGATGGCTTCTCCCGGGTTCGCGCCGGCGGGACGGTCTATGAACTCGACCCGCTGCCCTCGCTTCCCCGCAGGCCGACTCACTTGCTCCAGGTGGTTATCGACCGGCTCGTGCTCGATGAAGAAAGGCAACGGAGGCTTATCGACTCGCTCGAACTGGCTCTCAAGACCGGAGGAGGGGCGGCTGCCATCGCGACCCCGGAAGGGTGGGAGCGCTCCTACTCCGAATCGGCGCGCTGCGCTTCCTGCGGGTATACGGGGCCGGAGCTCACGCCCGCGCTTTTTTCTTTCCAACACCCCGCCGGGATGTGTCCCGTGTGCCGCGGACTGGGATATGCCGGCGAGGAATCGGAAGCGGTTGTTTCCGGATCTGCCGAAAGTCCGATTGAGGAGAGCGAGGTTCCGGCGGACCTTCGCGCCGCTGAGCCGCAGCAATGCCAGGCCTGTAGAGGGACAAGACTAAACGATGCCGCCCGCTCGGTCCGGCTCGGGGGGCTTTCCATCGACCGCGTTCTGGCCATGAACCCCGCTGCTGCGGCCCACTGGCTCGAAGAAGTCGGCTTGGACCCCTCGCAGCTCGAGATTTTGCATCGGCCCAAAAAGGAAATTCTCGCCCGGCTCTACAACCTCATGGAACTCGGGCTGCCCTATCTAACGCTCGACCGCTCCTCCAACACCCTTTCGGGCGGCGAGGCGCAGCGGGTTCGCCTCGCCCACCAGCTCGGGGCGAACCTTTCGGGGGTGCTCTATGTCCTGGACGAGCCGAGCGTCGGTCTCCACCCGCGCGACCACCACAGGCTGCTGGAGCTTCTCCTGCGCCTTCGGGATGCGGGCAACAGCCTCGTTACGGTCGAACACGACAGGGAGACGATCCTTCGGGCCGACTACCTCGTAGACATGGGGCCCGGGGCCGGGACCGAAGGGGGCGAAGTGGTGTTTTGCGGCTCCCCGGAACGGATCGCAGACTGCCCCGCGTCTCTTACGGGTCTGTACATTTCGGGCAAAAGGAGCCTGGAAACTCCCCGAAAAAGAAGGAAAGCCGAAGATTTTATTCGCCTCACCGGGGCTTCGGGGCACAACCTCCAGTCGGTTTGCGCCGATTTTCCCTACGGGCTTCTCACATGCGTTACGGGCGTCTCGGGCTCGGGGAAAAGCACGCTGGTTCTCGATACGCTCTACCGCGCGATCGCCCGGATGCTCTATAAGGTCGAAACCCATCCGGCTCCGTTCGCATCGCTGGAAAACGCCGAACGGCTCCGGAAGGTGGTGCTGGTCGATCAGTCGCCCATCGGCAGAACGCCGCGCTCGATTCCGGCTACCTATACGGGGGTTTTCGAACTCATCCGGCAGCTGTTTTCACGCGCGCCCGAAGCGCGCGCCCGGGGCTACTCCCCCGCCCGCTTTTCCTTTAACGCACGGGGGGGCCGATGCGAGCACTGCCGCGGGGAGGGGCTCCAGCGCATCGAGATGTATTTTTTACCCGACATCTACGTGACCTGCCCGGTTTGCGGGGGAACCCGGTTTAACCGGGACACCCTCGACATCACCTATAAAGGCTCCTCGATTGCTTCCGTTCTGGATATGACCGTATATGAGGCGGCGGCCTTTTTCGCCAACTTCCGCGCCATTCGCTCCAAACTCGACGGGCTGATCGGCGTGGGAATGGGATACATACGGCTGGGCCAACCCGCCACGACTCTTTCGGGAGGCGAAGCGCAGCGGGTGAAGCTTGCCGCCGAACTAAGCCGTCGGGGGCAGGGAAAGGCGCTCTACATTCTGGATGAACCCACCACCGGCCTTCATTTTGAAGATATCGCAAAACTTCTGCTCGTCCTGCGAAAGCTCGTGGAGCAGCAGAACACCGTAATAGTCATCGAACATCACATAGACGTTATAAAATCAGCCGACTACGTGATAGATCTCGGCCCCGAAGGCGGAGACGGGGGCGGTCGGATAGTCGCGTCCGGAACTCCCGAGGAGGTTGCCCGCTCGACGGTTTCCCATATCGCACCCTATTTGCGAGGTTGCCTGCCATTGCCATCGTAATTAGAAAAGTCGTGACAAGACAGTTGGACGTCTTATCATGATTCCGAATAATGGAGATTTACGAAAATGGAAGACGAACGGCGTATCAGGGAGACCCTGTATGAGATATTGGGAGAAGAGGGGTGCGGCATTTCGTGTGAGGAGGATGCCGACATTTTTCACGATGAGGAAGGCTGGAAATTGATGCTCTGCGGATTCATGGAGCCATGGAAGCTGGGGGCCACGGTCGAGCAGGCCAGGGCTTCCCTCAAGGACCTGGGAGCCATGCGATACGGCCTGTCGTGAGCCGTCGCCCCTGGAACCGGGAGTTCTGCTTCCCGGTTCCCCGGGCGAGGAACCCGCGACTTTTAAAAAGTAAACTCTACAACCCGAAAAGAGGAGGCTACAAATGACAACACCGCAGCACTGTCCGGGATTCGAGCAATTTAAAAACCTTCAGTCCTTTTCCTGTTTTTGTCCGGCATGCGGTCAGGAAAAAGAGATTTTTTCGGATGAGTTCAACAAGAAGCATGTCTGTTCGAAATGCGGCAAGGAGATAGATTTTACGAAGTGTTCGCTGGAGGCGGCAGGTACGGCCGGCGCTCCCCGTTAGGATAATTGCCCGTTGGCCCGACTCTTTGCTATGTCGTCACGGCCCCGCCGCCGCCGAAGGCAGCGGCGCTTCCGGCCTGGCGACCCGTCTGCGGCGACACGCCGCACGCCGCAAAAGGAAAGCCCCTCGGATGCGCATTCTAACCGCATCCGAGGGGCCTGGCTAATGGGTCCAATCTTCACCTCTCCGTGAAGGTTAATGCCAGCCAGTGTTCCCGTTGAATACTCGCCCACCGGCCTAACAGAAGGGGCGCGGCGCTTTCCCCGTCAAACGGACTCCCTCTTACCGGGACCGCGCGGGAGTTCATCCAGGAACCTTACAATTATTAAGTAACTCCCGCCGGCAACGAAGTCAATGCATTCCGTGAGCGATTAAAACAACGCATTCGTAAATTCATCGGCGTCGAAGGGGCGCAGATCCTCAATGCTTTCCCCGATTCCGATGTAGCGCACGGGCACCTGGAGTTCCTCGCAGATGGCGGCTATGATTCCGCCCTTGGCCGTGCCGTCGAGCTTTGTCAGAATGAGTCCGGTCAGGCCTATGCCCTCCTTGAAAAGCTTCGCCTGGGATAAAGCGTTTTGTCCCGTCGAGGCATCCAGGACGAGAAAAACCTCATGGGGGGCCCCCGGCATTTTCTTGTCGATGACCCGGTGGATTTTTTTCAATTCCTCCATGAGATTGACCTTGGTGTGCATGCGGCCCGCCGTGTCCATCAATACGACGTCGATGTTGCGGGATGCAGCCGCATCCAGCGCGTCGAAAGCAACCGCGGAAGGATCCGACCCGCTTTTCTGCTTGACTACCGGAACACCGGTCCTCTCCCCCCAGATGGAAAGCTGCTCCACCGCTGCTGCCCGGAACGTGTCGCAGGCGACAAGCATCGGTTTTAAGCCCTGCCGCTTCAACTGACTGGCCAGTTTTCCCGTCGTCGTGGTCTTTCCCGTGCCGTTTACCCCGACGATCAGGACGACCAGAGGCTTGTGCGCCTGAAAATCGAGCGGAGGGGCTTCGATGGCCAGCGTCGCGCGGATCTCCGCGCGTATCTGTTCGCGGAGTTTGGCCGGGTCGCTCAACTCTTTTCTCTTCACCCTGTCGGCCACTTTGCGCAAAATCATGCCGGTGGTCTTTACTCCGAGGTCGGAAGTAATGAGAATTTCTTCCAGCTCATCGAGCAGGTCGTCGTCTATGACTCTTTTGCCCAGCACCAGTCGGTCTATGCGGTGAGCGAACCGTTCGCGCGTGCCTTTGAGACGGCTGCGAAGGCGCCTGAAAAAACCCTTCCGGGGAACACCTTCCTCCAGGTCTTCTTCTTCCTCCTCTGCTTCTGCTTCTTCTTCCAAAGCCTCCCCGTCCGGCTCTATCTCATCCTCCGGCTCCAACTCCTCGGGGCTGCTTTCATATTCGGCGAGAACCACTTCGAGTTCTGCTTCCGCCTCCGGCTCAGCCACGATTGGCGGCGGCGAGTCGCCGCCGACAGGTTGCCCGCCTGCTTCGCTCTCGGGCATAAGGGGCGGTTCCTCGGTTGCCTCCTCCTGCTCCAGGGACTCTTCCTCCCGCACCGGGGCGTTTTCTTCTTCCAGAGCCTTTTTTTCTTTCCTTCGCTTGAACCACTTGATCATATTTTTTCTTCTCCTCCGAAGCGCTTCTCTGAATTATAGTATGCAGCGCCGATAAATCGTACCGATAGCAGAAAGCAACCCGATTGTGGAGGGCGCCGGATGGATAGTCAAGAGATGAATTTGCGTCTAGCAATAGTAAAGACCTGCCGAAAGCTCGAGAGCTCGGGGCTCATCGTGGCAAGCGACGGCAATGTGAGCTGCAGGGTGGGACCCGATAGCATTCTGATAACTCCCGGCGGTGTTCCCAAGGGGGAACTCGCGGCCGGAGAAATCGCAAAAACCGGCATGGACGGCTCCCTTCTCGAAGGCCCGCTAAAGCCCTCCAGTGAAATTCGCATGCACCTGCTGGTCTATCGCATGAGGCCGGACGTCTCGGCCATCGTCCACGCACACCCGCCCATAGTGACCGCGTTCACCCTTGCCGGGGTTCCGCTCGACACCAAGGTCCTACCCGAGGCATGGCTCATGCTCGGCGAGGTCCCGCTTGCTCCCTATGCAACCCCGGCAACCGAAGAAGTGCCCCGGTCCATCGAGCCCCATGTGGCGGAAAGCCGGGCGATACTTCTGGAAAGGCACGGGGCGGTGACTTTCGGCCAGGACCTCGCACAGGCCTGGATGCGCATGGAAAAGCTCGAACACTGCGCAAAAATCCTCTTCCACGCCTCACTCCTGACGACGGCGGCGGCGTGTCGCCGCTGACAGATGGCCAAGCCGAAGCGCCGGCGGCCTTCGGCGGCGGCGGGGCCATAATGGGCAGGGGGCTAATGTATCGGCCTGGTGCAACGCGCAAGGCCGATGGCTCGGCAGTCTTCTCCCCGGCGAGGCCGGGGAGCGGGCTGCCAAACCTCCAGCGTTTCCTCTGCGCCCTCTGGTACGCCAGGATAAGCCTGGCTGATCTGTCCGACTGAAAGGTGTCGGACGTGTTAATTGCTCGTTCAACACGTAGCTGCGGTCGCCCGCGCAGGGTAACCGAACGCGGGGAGTCGGCCGGT
>JAKAJS010000094.1 GCA_021813685.1 Deltaproteobacteria bacterium
CTACCGCCCTAAGTTGCCGCTTTCGGCGCCGGCCGGGGGGCCGGCGCCGAACGCGCCGAGCGCTCGGCCCTCACGCGCGTGCGCGTGAGGGCCGAGTCCCGGGGGGGGGCGGGGGAGACACTCCCCCGCGCTTTTCGCTCTTTTCCCCTCAGTGTTCGTGGAGGAATTGATGATCAGGTCGAATCCCGAAGAATTGATCAGAGACACGATGGCCCGGTTTGTGGACAGGGAACTCATCCCGAGGGCCAAGGAGATTGACGAGAGGGGGGAGTTTCCCCGCGAGCTTTTCCGGCAACTGGCTGCTATGGGAGTGTTCGGGATCCGCTATCCGAAGGAGAAGGGCGGGGCCGGGGGTAACTGCACGCTGTTTTGCATTATTGTGGAAGAACTCGCGCGCGGCTTGATGAGTCTTGCGGCTATTACGGCCATGCAATCGCTCATGGGGACCAATTTCCTCTTTCATTTCGGCTCCGCCGAGCTGCGGGAGAAGTATTTCCACCCGGCCATGAGAGGGGAAAAGGTCGGCTGTTTCTGCCTGACCGAACCCGAGGCGGGCTCGGACCTTGGAAATGTGTCCACGCTCGCCGTTCGAACCGCGGACGGGTATGTGCTAAACGGCATGAAGACCTGGGTTACGAGCGGACCGGTTGCCGATTTCTATACGATCCTGTGCCAGACCGATCCTGCGAAAAAATTCCGCGGGCTTAATTTTTTTCTGGTCCCGCGGGACACCCCGGGGCTTTCCTGCGGAAAACCCTTCGAAGTCCTGGGGACGAGAAGCACAGCGCTCTGCGAGGTCGCCCTCAAGGACTGCCTCATCCCGCACGAGCACATGCTTGGCGGCGAGGGGCAGGGTTTGAATAACCTCATGTCCATTCTCGCGGAAATCCGCACCATGACGGCCGCCCTGGCCGTGGGTCTTCAGCGGGCGGCCCTGGGCGACAGCATCCGCTACGCAAACGAGCGCGCTCAGTTCGGAAAAACCATCGGCAACTATCAGCTCATTCAGGCAAAAATCGCCAACATGGCGACGGACCTTGAGGCTTCCCGTCTTTTGACCTACAAGGCGGCGCGGATGATCGACCAAAAGATCCCCTGCATGACGGAAGCCTCCATGGCCAAGTACTTCGCAACAGAAGCCGCCTGCCGGGCCGCCGATCATGCCACCCGCATCTTCGGCGCCTACGGCTATTCCATGGAGTACACGCCGCAGAGGTATTACCGCGATAACCGCTTTTTGCTCTACGGCGGCGGGTCGCACGAAATTCTTCAGACCAACATTGCGAAATGGGTTGGACTCTAAATAAACGGTAGGAGGCAATCGCCGTGACGGAGAGAAAAATACGCGTTCTTTTGGCCAAGCCGGGGCTGGACGGCCATGACCGCGGCGCCAAGGTCGTGGCGCACGCTTTGCGGGATGCGGGCATGGAGGTGATCTACACCGGCCTGCATCAAAGAATAGCGAACATCGTGAGCCAGGCCGTCCAGGAAAGCGTCGACGTGATCGGTCTTTCGATCATGTCGGGCGCCCACCTCCCCATCTGCCGCAAACTGATGGAAATGGTCCGGGCGGAGTCCCTCGACGAGGTGCTGGTGGTGGTGGGGGGCGTTATCCCGCGCCAGGACGTCGCCGCCCTGCAGGAGATGGGCATCGGGGGAATCTTCCCCGGAGGGACGCCCTTTGATGCCATAGTCGAGTCCATCAAAAGCGGGGTCGCCGGGAAAAGGCGCTAGATACCGTACGGAGAAGAGGTCGTTATGGGAGTAGCCGATTATACGAAGAACGCAAAAGACGCCATAGAGAAGGTGGTGCTGCAATCCGGCATCGAGATAAAGCCGGTGTACACGCCCGCAGATCTCGAGCGGGTGGGGTTTTCCTACGAACAGGATCTGGGGGACCCCGGCCAATTTCCCTTCACGCGCTCCATCCACCCTCTCGGGTACCGGAGCCGCAACTGGACGACGCGCCAGTACACGGGGTTCGGTACGCCCGAGCAGACAAACGAGCGCTTCAAGCTCATGATTACCCACGGCCAGACCGGGCTTAACGTGGCCTTCGATTTGCCGACCCAGATGGGCTACGACTCCGACGATCCCATGGCCGAAGGCGAGGTCGGGCGCGTGGGAATGGCCGTCGATTCTTTGCGCGATTTTGAAATCGCATTCAAAGACATCCCCCTGGACCGGATCGGCTCCGGGCTCACCATCAATGCGGTGGCAAGCATCATGCTCGCCATGTACCAGGCGGTGGCCGAAAAGTTCGGCTATCAAAAAACGCAGATCTCGGCCACGCCGCAAAACGATATCTTGAAGGAGATGATCGGGCGAGGCGCCTGGATCTATCCGGTCGAACCCGCGGTCCGTCTCATCGGAGATACGATCGAATATTCCATGAAGGAATTGCCCCGCTGCAACCCGGTGTCGGTGTGCGGCTATCACATCCGGGAGTCTGGCTGCACGCCCGCCCAGGAAATCTCCTACGCCTTCCTGATCGCCTTCGCTTACATCGATAACGTCGTGGCGCGGGGCTACAAGGCGGAGGAATTTGTGGGGCGCTTTTCGTTCAATCTCAATATTTACGGCAATCTCTGGGAGACGGTGGCGAAGTTTCGCGCCGCGCGAAAGCTGTGGGCCAAACTCCTTCGGGAGCGCTACGGCGTAAACGATGAGAAGGCGCTCTTTCTTCGGGGAATCTTCGGCGGGGGCGGCTCCGGGATGACCAAGCAGCAGCCGGAAAACAACATCATGCGCGGGGCGTACTACGCCATGGCGGCCGCGCTTTCGGGGGCGCAGACCACGGCCCTTTGCTCCTTTGACGAAGCCTACACCATCCCCACCGAGCGGGCGGCCCTTTTGTCGCTGCGCACCTTTCAGATTCTCATGGAGGAAATCGGCCTGCGCGACACGGTCGATCCGCTGGCCGGCTCCTATTTCATGGAGACTTTGACCAAGGAGATGGAGGCAAAAATCCTCGAAGAGATGGCCGAGGTGGAAAAAATGGGCGGCATGGTGCGTGGGGTCTCTTCGGGCGAGGTGCAGGCGGAGGTTTCCAAACAGGCCTATGAATGGGAAAAGAAGCTTCAGAAGGGGCTGGTGACCAAAGTCGGAGTGAATAAATACACCGAGGGCGTCGACATG
The DNA here is from genome assembly GCA_021813685.1 of Deltaproteobacteria bacterium. Classification (GTDB taxonomy): domain Bacteria; phylum Desulfobacterota; class Syntrophobacteria; order Syntrophobacterales; family Syntrophobacteraceae; genus SbD1. Next base: position 3,139 of record JAKAJS010000094.1, read on the forward strand.
GAGGTCGAACTCCACCAGTATAACGAACAGTGGGCCAAAGAACAGGTGGAGAGGCTGTCCGAGGTGCGCAGGACCAGGGATAACAAAGCAGTCAAAGAGGCCCTTAAGGCAGTGGAAAAAGCGGCCCGGGAAAAAACCAATGTCATGCCCGCCCTGGTCGAGGCGTGCAGGAGCTACGCGACCGTGGGCGAGATGGCCAATGTCTTCCGCGAGGTTTTCGGAGAGCATGTCGAGCCGGGCATCTTTTAGAATGTTCATCCGACGATTTTTAAAACGTTCAACCTGGAGGTCTGCATGTCGGGGAAGTGTTACCGATTGGGGTGCGATATCGGGGGGACATTCACGGATTTTGTCCTCATCGACGACCACACGGGCGAGATTTACGTAAACAAATGCCTTACCACGCCGGGAGATCCTTCCGACGCCGTGGAGCAGGGCATCGTCGAACTGGAAAAGAAGATCCCCGGGTGTATCGAAAAACTCGACGAGGTGATCCACGGCACGACCCTGGTCATCAATTCCATTATCGAACGTAAGGGGGCAAGGACCGGGCTCATCACCACCAAAGGCTTCCGGGACGTCCTCGAGCTTGGCCGGGAGATCCGGTACGCGCCCTACGATATTTTTGCCGAATTTCCCAAACCGCTCATCCCGAGGAGACTTCGCCTCGAAGTCGATGAGCGCGTTCGAAGCGACGGGTCGGTGCTGAAGGCTCTGGACGCGCAGGAGGCCCGAAGAGTGGTGAAGGCGCTTCTCGCACTGGAGGTCGAATCCATTGCCGTGTGCCTTCTCAATTCGTTTGAAAACCCGGATCACGAACGGTTGCTTAAAAGGATCATCGAAGAAGAGGCGCCCGGCCTTTCCGTCTCCATTTCCTACGAGGTCCTGCCCCAGATCCGGGAGTACGAGCGGACGAGCACTACCGCTACCAACGCCTATGTAAAGCCTCTCACGGGCAAATATCTCTCGAAGCTTGCCGGGCGCCTCGAATCGATCGGAGTGAGGGCGAAGCTCTTTATCATGCTCTCCAGCGGGGGCGTCACCTCGGTGGATACGGCCGCCGAATTCCCCGTGCGGATCATCGAATCGGGGCCTACGGCGGCGGTGATCTCCGGACAGTATTTCAGCAAAATGTTCCAGATCCCCGAGATGTTCTGCTTCGATATGGGGGGGACGACGGCCAAATCCTGCCTCATTCAGGGAGGGGTGGCGGGCGTTGTGCCCACCTTTGAAGTCGGCCGCGTGCAGCGGTTCATGAAGGGAAGCGGGCTGGCCATCCAGGTGCCGGTGGTGGACCTCATGGAAATCGGCGCGGGAGGGGGCAGCATCGCCAAGGTGAGCAAAATGGGGACCCTGCAGGTAGGGCCCGAAAGCTCCGGCGCCGTTCCCGGGCCGATCTGCTACGGGCGGGGCGGGACGAACCCCGCGGTGACCGATGCCGATCTCCTGCTGGGTTACCTCGACGAGAACTACTTTCTGGGCGGCGAGATGCGTCTGGATAAGGAAGGGGCAAAGCGCGGTATCGAGGAGAAGATAGCCGCCCCCCTGGGCATCTCGTTCCTTCAGGCCGTCTGGGGCATCCACGACATGATAAACGAGACCATGGCCGCGGCCGCCAAGACCCACATAGCCGAGAAGGGGGGGAACCCGCAGCTTGTGACCGTTACCGCCTTCGGCGGGGCCGGGCCGGTGCACGCCTACGGGCTGGCCAAAAAGCTCGGGGCCGCTCGCCTGATCGTTCCGCCCAATGCCGGGGTCGGTTCGGCCCTCGGCTTTTTCACCGCCCCCCGCTCCTTCGACCTGGTGCGCAGCCACAAGGTCAATCTCCTGGAGGCCGATTTTTCCGAGGTGGAAAAAATCTTTAAGGAGATGGAGGCCGAAGGGGCGCTGCGGGTCGAAAAAATGGGGGCAACCGATAAGATCCGCTTCGAAAGGTCTGTGGATATGCGGTTTGTGGGACAGGGCTCGGAGACTGAAATCGCACTCCGGCAAAACGACATGACCCGGGTCGAACGCGAAGAGGTGAGAAGGCTTTTCGATGAGACCTACTCGAAGCTCTACGGCAGAACCTATGCCGACAGCGGTGTGGAGTTCATAAACTTCAAGGTGCGGGCGACGCTGCCCGAGCGGGTTTTGAAGTTCCCCGAGCTGAGTCGGCAAAAGAGTTCTCTTTCCGACGCGGTCAAGGGGCAGCGACCGGCCTATTCGGGAGTTGCGAAAGAGTTTATTCCGCACACCGTCTATGACCGCTACAAACTGTTTGAAGGGGCCGAGTTCAAAGGTCCTGCGATCATCGAGGAGCGGGAGTCCACCGTTATCGTGGGGGAGGACGCCGCCGTTTCCGTCGATAGACTCGGATTTTTGTGGATAGACATTGCGGCCCCGAAGGGTGCGACGAGGGGAGAGGAACGAAATGGGTGACAGATTCGACCCGGTAACCATTGAGATACTCTGGCGAAGGCTTATCTCCATCGTCGACGAGGCGGATGGCTCCGTTGCCCGAACCGCCTTCTCGAGCCTTTTGCGCGATGCCCACGATTATACCTGCATGTTTACCGATCAGTACGGAAGGGAACTGGCCCAGGGCACCTTCGCTACTCCCGGCCAGTCGGGGGCGATGGCCCTGGGAATAAAGAAGCTCGCGGCGGCATTTCCAAAGGAGAGCTACAGGCCGGGGGATGTCTTCATCACGAACGACCCCTGGGCCCTGGCGGGGCATTTGAACGATATATGCGTGATGAGCCCCGTCTTCCACCGCGACCGGCTGGTCGCCTTCACCGCCTGCGTGTTTCATCACTCGGACATCGGCGGCCGGGTTTCCTCCGATAACCACGACGTCTTTGAAGACGGCTTGTTCATCCCATTTGTCAAGCTCTACGACCGGGGGGTTCTCAATGAAGCCGTCCTGGAGATGATCCGGTGGAATGTGCGCACGCCCTACGAGGTGATCGGAGATATCCGCTCCCAGATAGCCGCAAACCACATCTGTTCGGAGAAAATCCGGCGGCTCATGGAGGAAAACGATCTCGATACGCTCGATGAGCTGGCCGAGGAAATTCTCGGCCGCACCGAGCGGAGCATGCGGGAGGCAATAGCCGCGGTGCCCGACGGCCTCTACCGCGCCGAAGGGATTGTCGAGCAGGTGGAGGGAAAAGACGATGTCGTGATCAAGGCGGCCGTTCGGGTGCAGGGGAATTCGATCGAGGTCGACCTCGACGGCTCTTCCCCCCAGGTCGAGTGGGGAGGAAACGTCGTCTACAACTTCTCCTACGCCTATGTCTTCATGGCCATGAAGAGCATGTTCGACCCCGATATTCCCAATAACGACGGGTGCGCGGCACCCGTTACGCTCAAAGCGCCCGAAGGGAGCGTCGTCAACTGCCGATTCCCGGCGGCGGTAGCCGCCCGGATGCAAATCGGCCATTTTCTAACCGAAATCATCTACCGCGCCATGGCCGAGGTGCTGCCTCACAGGACCCTTGCGGGCAGCGGGGGAACTCCGGCATCGATGAACGTCTTTTACGGCAGGCGAAACGACGGCCGTCCGTTCCACTCGGTCATAATCGGGGGCGGGGGCATGGGGGCAAGCTCTCGAAGCGACGGCGAGTACGTCTACATCTTCCCCGCCAACGGGGCCAATACGCCAGTCGAAATCTTTGAAAGCGACACGCCGCTTCTCATCGAAAAGCGGGAGCTTTCCACGGATTCCGGCGGACCGGGAAAGTTCAAGGGAGGATTGGGCCGAAGGCTCGTCTTTCGAGTCCCGGAGGACTCCCGGGCGCCTTCTGCGGTCAAACTGGGCATCCAGGCGGGAAGGTACCGCTATCCGCCCGAGGGGCTTTTCGGAGGGCTGGCGGGAGCAAAGGCGAAATTCCTGGTAAACGGAAAACCCGGAAACCCCTACGGCCTCACCCGCCTGCACCCGGGAGATGAGGTTATCCTGGATGCTGCCGGGGGAGGGGGCTACGGCCCGCCTCTGGAGCGCGATGCAGAATCGGTTGCAGCCGATGTGCTCGACGGCTATGTGAGCCCGGAGCGCGCCCGGGAAGCCTATGGCGTGGTGCTGGATGCCTCGGCCGGAGGGGTCGATGTGGAGGCGACCCGCGCCTTACGGGACGGCCTGCGACCAGGAAATCCCCCCAACCCCCCTTTGCCAAAGGGGGGCGATCGGGCCTAGCCGGGGGGGCATGGATTGTTTTTCCCGGTGGGTATGGCTCATTCCCTTCGGTTGGGCGCAGCTCATCTCCCCCCCCTTTGAAAAAGGGGGGCGGGGGGGATTTCAATCAGGCTCCGCCATTCGCAAAGAACTGCCCGATACACAGGGGGATATTACAATGCTCGCCTACAAAAGCACCCTCAAACCGCTCGCAAGAGAATTGCGCAAGAAAATGACCGATGCGGAACAGGCCATCTGGTCCAGGGTGCGGCGAAAGCAGATCAATGGCCGGATTTTTTATCGCCAGAAAGCCATAGGAAGCTATATAGTCGATTTCTACTGTCCGAGCGCAAAGCTGGTCGTTGAGCTTGATGGCGGACAGCATTATACATCTGAGGGCAAGGCAAAAGATCGGGTCCGAGATAAGGCACTTGCAGATTTGGGGCTGTCGGTGCTCAGGTTTTCGGATACGGATGTTCTTAAAAACATGGACGGAGTCTTGTCAGTGTTGTACGAAAAGACACGAAATCCCCCCAACCCCCCTTTGCCAAAGGGGGGCGATCGGGCCTAGCCGTTGGGGTGAATCGCTTCGCGCTCCTGGGGATCGATCGAGCCGAGGGGGTATGCTCAAGTCCCCCTTTGCAACAGGGGGATTTAGGGGGATTTTGAAATTTAATCAGATGGATGATACTACCAGTCAAGGACAAATTAAGGATAAACATGATGCCGCAATCGACAAAACAACTTCGTGGAACCTTTGTAAATCCCCTGCTCATCGACCCGGGGCGGCCCCTTCCGTCGGAAATGGGCGTGATCGGCGCCGGGACCATCGGACCCGATATTGCGTACTATCTCAAAAGCGCTCTTCCGGGCGCGAAGCTCTACCTGGTGGATGTGGTCGAAGAGCCGCTCAAAAACGCTGAAAAACGACTGTCGGGGTATGTGAACAAGGCCGTCGAGAAAAGGAAGCTAAAACCCGAGCAGGCCGAAGCGGTTCTGAAAAACATCGTCTATACTACCGAATATGAAAAACTCTCCGGCTGCGATCTCATCATAGAGGCTGCGACCGAAAACCTGGATTTAAAGCGCAAGATTTTTAAGCGGCTCGAAGAAATCGTTCGCCCCGAGACAATCCTCACCTCCAACACAAGCTCCATCCCTGCGGAAAGGATCTTCCGGGATCTATCGCTGCCGGCAAGAGCCACGGTCACCCACTTTTTTGCGCCCGCCTGGCGCAGCCTCCCCGTTGAGGTCATCTCCTGGAAAGGTGTCGGGAGCGACGTTCTCGATTATCTCCTCTGGTTTTTCGTTTCTACCGGCAAGGTCCCGATCGTAACCAGCGATGCCATCTGTTTCATGTTCGACCGGGTTTTCGATAACTGGTGCAATGAGGCTGCTTTTCTACTCGACAAGGCCCCGGCGGCGGCAATAGACAAAACGGCCGAGGAATTCGTCTTTGCGGGCCCATTCTTCGTTTTGAACCTCGCGAACGGCAATCCGATCATTATCGAAACGAACACGCTCCAGATGGAGGAAGGGGAACATTACCGACCGGCAGCCATTCTGAGCTCGGTAGACCGCTGGCGGACCGGACGTTCCGCCGCTCCGGCGGCCGTATCCCCGGAACTCAAGGGGGCGATTCGAGACAGGCTTCTCGGGATTTTGTTCTCCCAGAGCTTCGATATCGTCGATCGGGGAATCGGGACCCGGGAGGACCTCAACTTCGGCTGCCAGGTTGCCCTGGGCTTTCGAAAAGGCCCCCTCGATCTGATGCGTGAGATGGGCGAGGCCGAAACGATGCGCATCGTGGAAAGGTTTGAAAAGGAAAGACCCGGCTTCCCCAAACCGACGAATTCCTTTTCGTTCTACCAGGATTTCAAACGCCACCTGCTGGTGGACGAAAAAGACGGCGTAAAGATCATAACGCTCAGAAGGCCCCAGGCGCTAAACGCCCTGAGCGATGAAATCAATAACGAGATCCTCTCGGTGCTCGAAGAAAATGTCAATGACCCGACCGTGAAAGGCTTCGTCCTCGTGGGATACGGCGACCGGGCATTTTCGGCCGGAGCCGATATAGGAAAATTCCCCTCGATGCTCGGAAACCCCTCGGCGTCTGTCGAATATGCCAAAGAATGTGCGCGGGTGCAGGTATTTCTCGATTCCATGGAAAAGCCGGTCGTGGCCGCCGTAAACGGGCTGGCTCTTGGCGGCGGGCTGGAGGTGGCCATACGATGCCATGACATTGTTGCGACAGCCAATGCGACCTTCCAGTTTCCGGAGATCACGCTCGGTATTCTTCCCGGCATCGGCGGATGCGCCGTACCTTACCGGAAATGGCCCAAGGGCGCGGAGATCTTCCACGAGATGATCTGCCTCGGGAAGCCCCTTTCGGCCAAAAAGGCACTCGAGATCGGCATGATCTCGAAAATCTCCGGCGACTATACCTCGCTTGTAAACGACGCGGTGGAACAGGTCCTGCGGCTGCAGGGCAAGATAGAGCGCATCCCCGAGGGGAAAACGGAAATCCCCGCAATCAAATTGCCCGAAACCCCCATGTCGCGCGATCTCGTGTTGAGCAAAGAGGCGGTGGCTGTAACGGCCAGAACCATCCAGGCCGCAGCAGATGCCCGAAGCCTGACGGAGGCTCTTGAGGCAGGCTACCGCGGTTTCGGGGAAATCGCCTGCACCGCCGCGGCGAAAGAGGGGATCTCGGCCTTCCTGGAGAAGCGAAAACCGGAATACAAAAGCTGAGAACAAAAGAGCGGGCTAAAGGATAACAGCGTGGGGGCCATTGGCCCCCACACCCCCTCGCCGCTGCGCGGCTCTTTGGGCGCGCAACGGCGACTCGTCGCTTCCCGCTCTGTTTAAGGTCTTCCACAAAACTTCCGATCATGATTACAATGTAACAGGATTTCGAAGCTACGGGTTTTGCGCCCGGGAGGGAGAGATGTTTTTCCTGTGGACGAACTGGTGAAAAATGAAACAGGGCCTTAAGAAAGAGTTTTTGCTCCAGATAATCGGGGTCAGTCTCCTTTGCCTTTTTTCGAGCCCCGTATCGCATGCGGCTCCAATAAATTACAGGCTTTATTCGGAACTTCTCAAGCTTCCCACAGACGGAAAGATCGTTCCAATCGCCGGCGTGCCGTGTGTTAAAATATTTCTCAAAAAAGGACAGTCGATCACTTCCTTGGTCGAATCCGTGGATTATCTCGATCGGAAGCTCATCTTCTACCGCCAGCAAATCGCGCTCATAAACGGGCTCGATTTCACGGCGGAAGTCGGCGCCGCCGGGAACCTGGGAACGGACGTGAAGTATGTCTACGTGCCGCTCAATTTTTCCATACGACCGGAAATCCTTCCGGCATGGCTCGAATCTGCTCAAAACCTGCCGAAATACATTCTTATCGATCTCGACAGGCAGTGCCTGGGCCTTTATGAATACGGAAATCTGGTCGACCAGTTCCCGATTTCTTCCGGAACCCGCGGAACTCCTGCGAGAAAATTCGTCATTTTGTCCAAGGAATTAAACCACTACTCCACGGAATACAACATGGCCTGGATGCCTTTTGCCTTGAGGCTCTTTGGCAACTACTACCTGCACGCAGGCATTCTTCCGGGCTATGCGGCCTCCCATGGGTGCGTGCGCCTGATTTATGAAAACGCTGTCATCGTTTACAATTGGGCCAATGTCGGAACGCCGGGCGAGATCGTCAAGGGAACCGGGAAGCTGATAAAAGAGGAGCCCGAACCGGATGAAGAACAGCCGGCCGAACGGGTGGAAGCGCCCGAGCCTGATGTGGACACTCCCGCCCCGCAGGTCGAATCGTCCGGGAAACTGCCGCCCACGCACAGCCTGAAAGACCCCTATCGGGATTTTTTTGCTCCCGACCCCGGAAACGGCGATTAGAACAGCATAAGAGCCAGTCCCTCTACTCGGACAGAACCGGCGGATTTTGCAAGGTAAAGGAAACCTCCCGGCCCACCTGGCTCTTCGCTGGTAGGTTGGCCGTTGCTTCCAGAGTCTGCCCTTGGGCAAGGCGCAGACCGATCAACCAGCGCCCTTCATGCGGATAGCAGCTTTCCACCAAAGCCCGGCCGACCGGTCCCAGGGCCGGGTGGGAGCCCAGGTGGACACGGTCCGGATGTAATGCCACCACCCCTCCCCCCAAACCGAAGAGAGCTGCCGGCAAAAAGGCCCTGTAGCCGGCGAGGAGGGCCACTTTGACGGAAACCGGCGACACCACCAACTCCGCCGGACCGGCTTCCTGGAGGATCTCCCCTTCATCCAGCACCCCGAGCGTATCGGCGAGGCGCTGTGCTTCCGCTAATTGGTGAGTGACCAGAAGCATGGTCAGACGATATTCTTTTTGCAGCGAAAGGAGCAATCCCTGCATCTCCAGACGAGCAGGATGGTCCAGGGCTGAAAACGGCTCGTCGAGCAGGAGCGCACGGGGACGGGCTGCCAGGGCTCTGCCCAGGGCCACACGCTGTTTTTGACCTCCGGAAAGGGTGTTGACTCCTGCAAAGAGATAGTCTTGGAGTTCGAGCGCCTTTACAAGGTTGCGGCTGTAGTCGTCCAGCCTTTTGTTCGGGAGGGCGTAGGCGATATTGCTCTGGACATCCAGGTGGGGAAAAAGAAGGGGACTTTGGGTCAGGTAGCCAAGTTGTCGCCGCCAGGCGGGAAGGTGCAACCGCGCGGTATGGTCGGCCAGCACGGTACCGTTTAAGGCGATGTGTCCCTTATGCAGCGTTTGGAATCCGGCCGTAACGGATAGAATCGTGCTCTTGCCCGCGCCGGAGGGTCCGAAGACACAATACGTCCGGCCTTCCGGAACTTCTATGTGGGCGCGCACGGTAAAAGGCCGGCGAGGCTGCTCAATCCGAATGGACAACACGATGTTTCCTCCACAGAACGGTCAAAAGAGGCAGCGGCAGAGAAACCAGAACCAGGATCAGCGCGAGCGGGAGGGCCGAACTCAGTCCTTCCTCCTGCAGCGCCACCCATATGGCGACGGGCAGCCCCCTGGGATAGTAGGCGACCACGATGACCGCCCCGAAAGCCCCGATGGCCCTGGCCCATGCCATCGAAAAGGCCACGAGGAGTCCGGGCAATGCCAGGGGTAGAGTGATTCGACAAAAGGTGCGCCCCGGCGGCAGGCCCAGGCTGTATGATGTGTGGATGAGCGCACGATCCACCTGATCGAAGGCGCTCAGCGCTCCCAGAATATAGTAGGGGGCGGCCTCGTAGACCTCGGCCAGGACCACGGCGAAGAAAGAATTGCTGCCCGACACGTGTAACACGGAAAGCCATCTGCCCAAAAAACTGTAAGGCCCGTAAAGGTAAACGAGCAAAAGGCCTATCACCAGGGGCGGCATCAAAAGGGGAATCATCAGAAGATACTCGACACTACGAAAAAGCCCTTTCGGGTCCCGGGAAAGCCGCCAGGCCAGGGGAGTGCCCGCAACCACCAGAACCCCCATGGCCACGACGGTGGTTGAAAGGGACAGAACCAGGGGCGCGGAGCCCCAGTTGCGCCAGTCCTCGGCCAGCTGATGCAGGCCGGTATGGGCGAGAAGAACTACAGCGGGCAGAAGGAGAAAACCGATTGCCAGGATGGCCAGGAGAGTGACCACCCCGTTTCCATAGAAAGGCTCCCGGTTAATTGAGTTCGGCCTTGATCTCTTTCGGAATGGCATTTCTATCCCCTGCTACCACCGGTTTGCCTAACCACTCATAGCCGTTTTGCAGATAAATCGCTTTCCCGGCAGGCGACAGAAGGTATTTCACGAAGGCGACCCCGGCCTTCTGATTCGGCGCATCTCCTATGGTGGTCACATATAAGACCAGGTTAGCGCCTTTGATGGTGGTAGTCTCACCGTTTTTCATGGGAATGGTAACGCTCTGGGCGGCATAAGAGCTGGTCATGGCCGGATTGCCCAAGTTTATCTCATCGGGCAGTTTAATATACTTCAAGTGTCGCTGGACGGCCTGGGGCAGGAAGGCGGAACATGCGTCGAGCTGTCCGGCCTCCAGGCGCGAGTCAAGAGCCGTTTCGGCGAAAATCTGTTTGGGATTGTTAACCGAGCCGATAATCTTGTCCACCGTCCCTGCAGGCAGGTTGTACTTTTTGGCTGCCAACTTCAGCATAATTATAAAGGCCTGGCCCTGGGGATCGGTTCGAGGGTCCGTGCGGCCCAAGTGAAAACCCTTTCGAGTCATTAGAAAAAACAAGTCGGAAAGAGGCCTGTGTCCAGCCGCAATGGCCTCGAGTTGGGGGGCAAAGGGGCTTTGGGGCGAATAAGCCACCACCAACGGATTAGTCGCAAAACCCACCGACCAGGTGGTGAACTTGGGTTCAAGCCCCGCAATGGGCGCCTGACCGACGCTTTCGAAAACATTGGGTTGAATTTCCCCGGCCTTGATCAGGTTCGCCACTCCAAAGGCGCCGCCCGCATGGCTCTGGTAGCCAAATCCCGTGGCCTTTTGAAAAGCGGGACCGAGGTAGCGGTCGTTGACAATAGTCAGGGCGCCGGCGTAAGCCACATTGGCAATCTGTTCGGAGCCGGCTAAGGCCCTGCCACTGCCCGATACGCCGACTATCAGACCGACAATGGCGGCTATCGCCACTACGAGTGGCAGGCTGTTTCTCCTGGACCGAAGTGTTGACATCATTTCATCTCCAATCTGTTAAAACTGAATTGCACAGGCCGATCATTCCCCCGGGATTCAGGACCTATCCCCGATGCCTGCGCCAAGCCGTACTTTAGCCTCGAAATCCGCCCGTTGTCCGGCAACTACAAGGAAACCTGCACGGAAGGGCACTTCAGCTCGAAATAAAGACCCCCGTATGCTCACACCGTTTCCTCATTTCCGGTAGTCTGGGTCTCCAGCCCGCTTAATCTTCCCAAACACTCTCGGTAGCTCGGACTGCGAACTACTTCACGCAGAGCCGCGATGCGCGGATCGCCCTCAAGCTCAACGGGATAGCACAGATCGAATGCCTCCTTGCTTACGAGGCGGAATTCGAGCCCCGCCTGTTCGGCTGTAAGGCGATGGCAAACGCCCGCATCGGCCCAGCCTCGACTCACCGCAACCGCAACCTCCCAGTGATTATGGGCAACTTGCTCCGGTACTTTATGGCTTCCAATCACTTTGTCCTGACAGCGTCTAGCCCCGGAGCCCTCCTTACGTCCGACCCAGCGAATGAGAGAAGCAGCGATCTCACCATAGGTCTTCACTCCTTCCCCCGGTCTCACCGCCACTCCTTCGTGCCAGACCGCTACCCTTAAGAGCCGGTATCCTCTGCCCAAGAGGTTCAGAACCACTTCGGCATTCCCTTCGCGCTCATCAATTTCGCGCAGGTGTATTCCCGCCACATGGACCAGCCCTTTCTTAAGCAAAGTGAGCGCTTCCTGGCTGTGGCGATGGAAAGAAAGAAGCCGCACGCCTGCCTTTTGGCTCATTATCGCAGCCAGCAATCCAGCGGCAGGGTCGCAGGAGGCGAAGATCAGGCTGCGCGCCGAATCATGCGAGAGAAGGGGCGCTTCAGCCGCTCCGTCGCTCCATCCGTCGGGGGGCAGCATGACAAACGCCACGGGTTCCGCCGGAAAGATCAACGTTTTTTGCCCGAAAGCGGCTGTCCAATAACCGCAGGGGGTACGTCGAGGCCTCCAGGCCCAGGCGCTCTCATCTGCTTGGTCGGCGGCGAACAGTTCCTCGACCGTGCACTCCAGAGCGCGAGCCAATGCCAAAGCGGCACTGACAGACGGTGTGAGCGCTCCACTCTCGATAGCTGCGATGCTGGACCGAGAAACGCCGGAACGGCGAGCAAGGTCCGCTTGTGTCCAGTTCCGCTTGACGCGAAAAGGGCGCACAAAAGACATACTTGCACCTCCTGCCTCCTGTTTGTCAGTAAGATATCATTCATGTCAGGATACGGGCAAGGCGATTTTCTGACAGCCGAGAAAAGCCGCAGGGTTTCCCTCCCATGGGCGAGGGGGTGAAATCCCCCCGATCTGCTCACCATTGAAAATTCAACACTTTGAAAAAGGGAGAAGCACAAGTGGCAGATGCCGGGAATACCCGCGCCCCCTTCTCTTCGGGGGTGAGCACGAGGCTGGAATCGCGATGCGAGGCGGGCCCCGAAGGGCCTGCCCTTTCCTGAAAATAGCGACACGGTCGCAGGGCTTGATGCCGCTAGCCGCCAAGCATGCTTGCACTCTCGCGTATGGCTTCGGAGAGTGTCGGGTGGGCGTGGACGATTCGGCTGAGCTCCCGGGCGGTCAGGCGGGAGGTGAGGGCGACGACGCATTCGGCGATGAGTTCGGAGGCGTGCGGGCCGATGATGTGTACGCCCAGAAGGCGCCCGGATCTTGCGTGTGCGAGAAGCTTTACAAATCCTGCCGTCTCGCCCAGGCACTGCGCGCGTCCGGTCCCGGCAAAAGGATAGACGGCCGATTTGTATTCGACGCCCAGCTGTTTTAACTCCTGCTCGCTTTTCCCGACCGAGGCCGCTTCGGGCGATGTGTAGACCACGGCGGGAATGCAATCGTAGTCGACCTCGCCTGCAAGTCCGGCAATCCCTTCGACCGCGGCGATGCCTTCGGCAGAAGCCTTGTGGGCGAGCATGGGACCGGGGATGAGGTCTCCTATGGCATAGACCCCCGGAAGGGTGGTCCTGTAGTTTTCGTCCACGAGGATAGAGCCGCCGGGGCCCTGTGCGATTCCCACCTCCTCCAGACCCAGGCCGCGCACCAGGGGCTTTCTGCCCACGGCTACCAGCACTCGATCGAATTCTGCCTCCTCCTCCCGGCCCTCGCCCGCATCGAGGAAAAGCCCCACTTTTCCCGCTCTTTTTTCCGCGCGAACGACCTTCGTTTTCACGCGAAACTCGATCCCCTGTTTTTTCAGCAGCCGTTCCAGGAGTCTTCCCACCTGCTCGTCGAGTGTAAAGGCTATTCGGGGCAGGAGTTCAACAACCGTTACGCGCGTGCCCAGGCGCGCCCATACGGAGCCGAGTTCGAGCCCGATGTAGCCTCCGCCCACAATCGCCAGTCGCTCGGGGACCGCGTCGAAGGCGAGCGCCCCGGTCGAACTCACGATAAGTTTTTCGTCGTAGGGCAGGAAGGGCAACTCGACCGGCTCGCTTCCCGTGGCCAGAAGCACCGCTTTTTTGGCGCGGTAGAGCGAACGCTCGCCGTCCGGTCCGGCCACTTCCACTTCTTGCGCGGACCGAAGACTCGCCGAGCCCTGAACCAGGAGCACGCGGTTTCTTTCCAGGAGCTTTCGGACATTTTCCGAAAGGCCTGCGACGATTCTTTCCTTTCGCTCCATCAAGGCCGCGAGGTCGATCGAAACATTCTCGGTGCGAATTGCGTGCTCGCCCAGCCGGTCTTTGGCCACGACGAAGTGTTCGGTAGACTCCAGGAGCGCCTTGCTCGGAATGCAGCCGATAGTGAGGCAGACTCCTCCGGGGCGCGCCTCTTTTTCTATGCACGCCGTCTTCATTCCCAGCTCCGCTGCCCGGAGGGCGGCCACGTATCCGCCGGGGCCGGCCCCGATCACGATCACATCGAATTCTTCAGCCATGTTTTCCTTTTTCCTTTTCCCGTTGGGGTTCGCTTTAGCTCACCCCAACCTACTTTTTCCCTATATTTCCATGAGGATCCGTTCCGGGCTTTCGATGCACTCCTTGATTCTCTTGAGGAAAGTGACTGCCTCTCTGCCGTCTATGATCCGGTGGTCGTAGCTGAGCGCTACGTACATCATCGGCCGGATGACCACCTGTCCGGCGACCGCGATGGGTCGCTCCTCAATTTTGTGCAACCCCAGGATGGCGCTCTGGGGCGGGTTCAAAATCGGGGTGCTGAGAAGCGAGCCGAATACCCCCCCGTTTGTGATCGTAAACGTTCCCCCTTCCAGATCGGAGATATCGAGCCGGTTTTCCCGCACCTTTTGGGCGAAATCGGATATGGTCTGTTCGATGGCCGCAAAACCCAGTTTGTCGGCATTTCGGATCACCGGCACGACCAGGCCCCGTTCAGCTCCGATAGCCATTCCGATGTGATAGTAGTTGTGGTAGACGATGTCGTGTCCGTCGATAAATGCGTTCACTACGGGCATTTCCTGTAGCGCCGCAATGGCCGCCTTTACGAAAAAGGACATGAGTCCGAGCCGTATCCCGTGTTTTTTGTGGAAATCTTCCCCGAAATTTTTCCGGATCTTCTGCACCCGGCTCATGTCGATTTCGTTAAATGTGGTGAGCATGGCGGTATTCTGTCGGGCTTCGAGCAGTCGTGCGGCGATGCGTTGCCGAATGGGTGTCATGGGCTTTCGGACGGTCTGCTCCGGAGCCTCTCCCGCCGCTTTGCGAGGCGTCGGGGCCGGTTTGCCGGGGCGGGCTGCGGGCATGCTCTCTTCAGGACCTCGCCCCTCGAGATGGAGAAGGAGGTCTCCCTGCGTTATTCTTCCCCCCGGACCCGTTGGAGTTACGGAGGAAAGATCGATCCCTTTTTCCTCGGCGAAGGCCCGGATCGAAGGGGAAATCAGCGGTTTTGCCGCGGCGGGCGCTTGCCCGCCCGCAGGCGGAGCAGGAGGGGTTTTCGCCTCCGCGGGTTTTGCAGCGACCTCGGCGGGCGGCGAAGGCTCAGGCGTGGAGGGGGCCGGGGTGGGGGGCTCTTTTTTTTCCGGCTCTGCTTTTTGGGGCGCCGGTGCTTTTGCGGCGCCCTCTTCGAGCCGGCCGACAACGCTTCCCACCTTTACCGTCTCCCCTTCCGCAACGAGGATTTTCAATACGCCGTCCGCGGGGGCCGAGATCTCGAGGGTGACCTTGTCCGTTTCGATAACGAACAGGATATCGTCTTTTCGGACCTGTTCCCCCTCGCGCTTGAGCCACTGCGCGAGAAGGGCTTCCTGGACCGATTCGCCAACTTCAGGGATTTTGAGTTCCGTCATGATGTCTCCTGTTTCGAAAAGAAGCGGGAAGCGAGAAGCGGGGAGCAGGAAGAACGAAGCCCCGTCGCTTTTCCCGGTTTCCGGGTGTCCACCGGCCATGGGCTCTCACGGTGCTGCGAACGCCATTTCCATCAGCTTGACCTGCTCTTGCCGGTAGGTGGCAAGGTATCCGGCGGCGGGGCTGGCCGCAGGGGCTCTTCCAATATAAGCAGGGTCTTTCCCCGTAAGCTTCTTTAGTCTCGATTGAATGAAATTCCACCCCCCCATGTTTTCGGGCTCTTCCTGGACCCAATAGAATTCGGAGGCGGCGGGGTATTGGGCGAGCGCCCTTTGCAGGGATGCTTCCGGAAAGGGGTAGAACTGCTCGACCCGCAGAATCGCCGTGTTGCTCACCCCGGCCGCCTGCCGCTTTTCGACCAGTTCGTAATAGATTTTTCCGCTGCAGAAATAAATCTTTTGCGCTCCCTCGAAACCGGGGTCTTCCAGTATTTCCCGGAAGTGGCCCGAGGAGAGTTCCGGGAGTGTGGAAACCGCCGCGGGAAGCCTCAGCAGGCTCTTGGGAGTAAGAACTACCAGAGGCTTTCGAAAATTTCTGCGCATCTGCCTGCGCAGAAGATGAAAGTACTGCGCCGGCGTGCTCGGGTAGCAGACCTGAACGTTATCGTCCGCGCAAAGCTGCAGATATCTTTCGAACCGGGCGCTCGAATGCTCCGGCCCCTGTCCTTCAAGTCCGTGGGGCAACAGGAGCGTAAGACCGCTCGAGCGGCGCCACTTGGACTCGGCGCTCGCAATGAACAGATCGAAAACCCACTGGGCGTTGTTGGCGAAATCGCCGAACTGGGCCTCCCAGATCGTGAGGGTATCGGGGGAAGCGAGCGAATAGCCGTATTCGAACCCCAGAACGGCTCCTTCCGAGAGCATGCTGTCGTAGACCATGAAGGAGGCCTGGTCGGCGGCAAGATTGTTTAGCGGTGTGTAGCGCTTTTCGGTATTGACGTCGAAAAGAACGCTGTGCCTCTGGCTGAAGGTGCCCCTGCCGCTGTCCTGGCCGCTCAGACGAATGGGAGTGGACTCGGTGAGAAGCGTGGCGAAGGCCAGCGCCTCGGCGTTGGCCCAGTCGATCTCTTTTCCGCTTTCAACGCTTGTGAGCCTCTTTTCCAGGATCCGCTGGAGGCGGGGGTGAACCGCAAAGCCTTCCGGAAAGGTGTTGAGTTTTTTCGCGAGCTCCAGGAGCTTTTGTTCTCCGACTCCGGTTTCTACCGGTTCATGAGAATATTTGGTGCCGATTGCCTGCCATTCGTCGTAAAATTTCTCTTCGGGCATCCGGCACAGCTTGTCGTGCACCCTCTTGTGAGCAAGCTCCATGCACTCATTTATCCCCGCCTCGAGCCCGTCGAGATCCTCCTGTGAGACGAGGCCGGAGTCCTTAAGAGTCGTGAAATAAATTTTGTAGAGCGGATGGCGGTCCTTGATCCTGGCATACATGGAAGGCTGGGTGTAGTAGGGTTCGTCTCCCTCATTGTGGCCGTAGCGTCTGAAACACACAAGATCGAGCACCACGTCTTTAGCGAACTCCGAGCGGTAGTCCAGGGCCAGCCTTACGGCGTGCACCGCGGCTTCGGGGTCTTCTCCGTGCACGTGGAAGACCGGGGCCATCAGCATCTTGGCTATATCGGTCGCATAGCGGGTGGAGCGCGCGTGCTCGGGGAGGGTGGTAAACCCTATCTGGTTGTTTATCACGATGTGCAGCGTCCCTCCGGTCGAATAGCCCTCGAGCTGGGAGAGGTTCAACGTTTCGGCCACAACTCCCTGGCCCGCAAAGGCCGCGTCCCCGTGGATCAAAACGGGCAGCACCCGGTTTCGCCCCTCTTCTCCCTGCCGCTCCTGTCTTGCGCGCGTGAGCCCTTCGAGCACGGGATCGACCGCCTCCAGGTGGCTGGGATTATTCGGAATGAGCACTCGGATCTGCCGGCCTTCCCCCACGTCCAGGGCCTCGACCATATAGCCCCGGTGGTATTTTACGTCCCCCGAGCCGAAAAGCGACTGCGGGTCGTAATGCTCTTCGAATTCGCAGAAAAGATGCTCGAAAAGTTTCCCCAAAACGTTCACCTGTAT
Organism: Deltaproteobacteria bacterium; assembly: GCA_021813685.1. Lineage (GTDB taxonomy): Bacteria > Desulfobacterota > Syntrophobacteria > Syntrophobacterales > Syntrophobacteraceae > SbD1. Next base: position 20,364 of record JAKAJS010000094.1, read on the forward strand.
GTTGAGACGCCCCCGGTGCGCCATTCCCAGAAGAATTTCGCCGCACCCGGCCTCCCCCGCATGGCGCAGCAGGAAGTGGAGCATCGCAGTGACGATCTCGGCCCCTTCCAGCGAGAAGCGTTTCTGGCCGACGTAGCGCGTGTGCAGGAAATGCTCGAAAAGCGTCGCCTGGCAGAGCTTGTTGAGAATTTCGAGCCGTTCGGCCTGGCTCAGATCGGGCCGGTTTCTCCTGGGCTCCATTCGCTCCTGGAGCCAGTAGCGTTCCCCCGGGTCCTGGAGATGCATGTATTCGACCCCGATCGACCTGCAGTAGGTTTGCTTGAGCGCCGAAACGATCTCCCGCAGCGGGGTGTCCTTCGCAAAGAGCGTCGAAGGGGTGTAGAAGGATCTTTCGAGGTCCTTTTCCGATAGACCGAAAGCCGAAAGGGACAGAAGCGCGTGTTCCTCTTCGCACCTGCCCAGCGGGTCGAGGCAGGTCAGGAGGTGTCCCAGATCGCGGTAGCGATAGATGAGTTCCTGCACACCGCACTGCCTGAGGATTTCGCTCCTGTCGAAAATCTCCCCGCCCCCCTTTGCGGAGCGGGCTGCAAGGTCGAAACCCTCGAAAAAGATCCGCCACTCGCGCTGTACGCTCTCCGGGTTCGATTTCCATTTGAGATATTCGGATTCGATATAGTCAGCCTGCAAATTCAAAGAATAGTTCATAATTTTATCCATTGTGGCGATTTATGCGTGTGGATCGGCGCCTGTTCATCCGTATGGTGATCGGCCTACAGATAGCTATTTGGATTCTAATGTCAAGAACCGGCGGTGTTTTGCGCAGGGCGTCGAAAAGAAGAGGAGGACAATCCGGAGCAGAAAGAGAAGCGGGGGAAATAAAAGGCCGATCGGTTCCGGGCAATGGGGCCGACCGAAACATTACGCTCTCACATTCGCCTGCCCTTCGGGTCCGATGCCAAAACAGTCGATGAAATCTTCCAACAGGATCCTGTGCTTTATCGACAAATTTTCAAACTCGACCCCGCAGCGCCTGGTGCTTATCTGCTCCCAGGAACCTTCAGGGACTTCCTGATCATAGACAACCTTGCAGTGCACCTTGTCCAGGTGAATGAAGCGTCCATTGCTGCCAAATATCTTTATAGCGTTACGTTCCCCCTCGCCTGCATCAAGGGAAAGATATCTAAGGCAAAGCCCGCCCAGGCTGATATTTTGGATCCGCCCCATATTTTTCAACCCGTTGGGGTCGGTGAAAACCGCAAATGCCCCCTCCATAACGGGAAACCTTTTAAATTTTCTCTTTTCTTCACCCATTTTTCATCCAAATGAAAAAAATAGCGATAGAAATTCTACAAAGCGGCCCAAAATTCAGGGCGGCGGGGTTTCATTTTCTGACGAATACAAAAAGCTTCTCCTTTACAGCATTTTAGCAGTCCCGCTGGCAAAACGCAAATCTCCTGTAAGGGGCTTCTTTACGTCTTGCCCCCGGCATTTCCGTAAAAGCAGTGGACTGGTGCAAGATTGCGAACTAAAATAGAAACCTACCGGTCCGAAGACCATTTCCATAGAAAGTCAAAAACATGGTCGAAAAAGAAAAACTGTTACAGGACCACATTGGGCGGGGGAACCTAGAGGCTGCGATAGAGCTTCTCTTCACACTCGCAGTCGACAGCGCAAAAGCCGGTGATTTCGAATCCGCCGAGTCGATGAGATCGCGCATCGTCGCCTTGGACCCGATGGCTTTCCGGGAGATAGTCCGTTTGGGAGAGATCATCGAAGAGGAAAAAGCGCGAAAAATCGAGCCAACCCATCGACGAACCTGGAGCCGTCTCTACGAGGGCTTAAGCGTGGAGGAGGCGAATGCGCTCTATTTCGAGTCCCGAAAAGCAATCTATGAGATCGGGGAAACGGTGTTCGAGCAGGGGGAGTGGAAGCCCCGGCTCTACCTGCTCGACAGTGGACGCGCCAATATCACCTATTGCCGCGATGGCGGGGAGTTCCTTTTGAAGACCATCGAAGCGGGGCAGTTCGTCGGGGAGGATGTCTTCTTCTCGTGTGCGGTCTGCACCACCTCCATGATCGCCCGGTCGAGGCTTGAGGTGCGCTATCTCGATGCAGAGGTTCTCAACGGCTGGAAGTGCGTCCATCCGGTGCTCGAATCCAAATTGCTCGGATTTGTCTCCTGCGTGGAGAGCATCTCCGAGCTCTTGAAAGCCAGGGAAATGGACCGGCGGAGCATGGACCGGGTCAATGTCGGGGGGAAAGCGACGGTCGTACTGATAAACCTCTCCGGTGAACCGGAGGTCAATACTTTTGTGGTGGACCTTTGCGACATATCCCGGGGCGGGATGTGCTTTCTGGGAAGGTTTTCCGAAAGTACGGCCGGCCGGCTGCTCGGAAACAGGCTTTGCATCAGCTGCTCGGACCCCCAAAACGGGCCGCTGCAAAACTTTGAGCAATTCGGAACCATCGTGGGGGTCCAGTTCCATTCCTTTGAGGATTGCACCGTCAACGTCAAATTCGACCAGTTTCTATCCGAAAGCCTGGTGGAACTCTTGGGAAAATCCTTGCCCCAGAGGCCGGGGTGCGATTTCTAATCGTCCCCATCTCCGATGAGACTTAAAGTGTGACGCTCTCTACGGAGAACAACGCACGTGCAATTTCTGTTGGAAATTCAACCACAACGAAGTGGCTCTTGTGGTAGAGATAATCTCCCCGCTCTCATCGATGATTCTTAAGAGATCGTCGCCGGCAGCCGCTTCATCAGGTACGATCTCATATATCTTTCTCAAGATCAGAGAGGCCTCACTATCGGTATTATCGACGCAGATTGCGAAATGTCTTTTATACTCAGTCATCGACTCATTCCACGTAACGTTTAATTTTGATATCCTTGCGTCCCACCCCCGTGGGCTTCGTACCAGTGTAACTCAACCAGCCGGACATTTCTCCATTGGGGAGTCGGGCATGCGCTCTGCCCTTGAGCTTTCTCCACCGTCCCGGTCCATAGGTCTTTTCAAGGTACGCCAAATTGCGAATGCCGGTCCCCACCGAGATGATCTCGATGCTTTCAATTTGGCTGATCACTTCAAATTTCACAATTCATCCCCGTCTAAAAGGCGCCCCCCCGGTGCAGGCCGCAGAAAATTGGAGACGTAGGCATTTCGTCCCATTTTGCCGCAGACATTTGCCGCCTGACGTCTCCGACAGGCCCGTGCAACCGAGGCCGCTTAGGGTGGGCACAGGCGACATCGTGCCCACCACCTTCATGGCCCGGGGTGCCGGATGGCATCCAATTGGTTCTATCCTTTTGCCTCGGCTTGCTCGCACCTCGTTTCTGTAACAATCTGCCCGGTTTCGAGCAAAGATTTCAAATTGGAAAGAATTTTCGGCCACCCGCCCGACACTGCCTCGATGAATTTCGACGGCTTCCTGTCGATCCTGTGTGTGACCGTCAATTTCGTGGAATTGTCCGCGGGTTCGATTTCGAACATGCACTGAGAGTAACCTTCCTCTTTCAACTCCTCTCTCCACTCATGCCGCCACTTGATGACCAGACGTCTGGGTGGATCGCTCTCAAGAATTTCGCCGGCATCGGTGATTTGCCCTGTTTCGGAAACCATTTTCCACGCAGAACCCGATTTCCACTCGCTTTCGCAATGCACGCCAAGCCAGTATTGTTTCATGAATTCCGGATTGGTAAGCGCGTACCACAGTTTGTCGGGAGTGGTCTTGATATAGGTTACGTAGACGAATTCGGATTCAGTCATTGTCGTTCTCCTCTAAAGCCTGTTTGAGATCGTGAAGCGCCTCGATCCTCCTGCGTTCAAACTTGTCGATCCAACGCGCGTATATCTCGTAGATCGGCTCGGGATTGAGGTAGTGCAGCTTCTTTCGTCCCAGCTTTTTTGTGACTATGAGGTTCGCCTCTTCCAGCAAGACCAGATGCTTGGTCACCGCCTGGCGGCTCATTTCCAACCCCTCGCACAACTCGCCAAGCGGCTGGCCGTTTTTTTTGCGCAGTTGGTCGAGCAGTTTTCTGCGGCTCGCATCTGCAAGGGCCTTAAATACTTTCTGTTCATCATTAAGAGTAACCATGGAGGAATTATATGCAACCACATGGTTGCATATCAAGGGAAAAAATAGAGCTGCGTCACGGAAAGCGAAGGACCTTCAGGGGGCGGGAATCCCGCGCTTTTGGTCTTCAGCTCTTCGCGTTTGGAGCGGCTCCGGTTCTCCGATAGGCCCGTGCGACCGAGGCGGCCGAGGGGTAGAAGGCGTCTTCGCCCACCAATTGTGTTATTCCGGACCGTTTGAGCTGGGCGTAGACTTCGTCAGCGACCTCGGAGAATACCAGCCGTATTCCCCGCTCTTTGAGGAGACCATAGAGGGTGCGCAGGGTTTCGGCGGCCGAATAGTCGATATCGTCTACCGAGGCGGCAGAAATGCAAAACCAGGCGATGGGGGGCGAGGTTTGGCTGACAAGCCGGGTGACCTCGTCGGTCAACACCTCGGTATTGGCGTAATACATGCCGTGCGTAAAGCGGTACATGAGAAGCCCCGGGAGGAAATGAGCCCGGGTCGCAACAGGCTTTGCCACCCATTCTTCCGGGGTGGTCTGTACGATGAGCATGTTTTTGGGCCGGTAGCCGTGTCGGGTATGGCTTACGAGCGAGAGAAACATCGCCAGGAGGATACCTTCCTCGACTCCCACGAAGACGACCACCACCGCCGTGATGAGAGCTACCCAAAATTCCGCGGGCCTTTCGCGGTAAATTCTGTGCATACCTTTGCCGTCGATCAGGGCCAACCCGATCAGGAACACCACGGCGCATAGAGCGGCCTCGGGCATGAACTGCATGGGTTTGGTAAGGAAAAGAAGCGTAAGAAGGGCGACACCGCTCGCGGTGAGGTGCGCGAGCTGGCTGCGCCCCCCCGCACCGTCTACCATCTCCGTTTTGGTGGGGCTGCCGTTTACCACGAAAGTGCCGGAAAGTCCGGCAAGAAGGTTCGCCATGCTCAGGCCGAACAGGTCGAGGTTTTCGCTGAAGCTTTCGTTGTAGCGGGCGGCATAGGAGCGCGAGGTGGCGGCACTCTGCGTGAGGATTACGACAAATATGGAAAAGGCGGTGGGCAAGAGTCTCAGGAGGAGGCTCGTGCTCAGCTGGACATGCGGGAAACCAAACGGAGGGATGCCGCTTGGGATAGGCCCCAGGGTGGCCACCCCAAAGGATTTGAGATGAAAGGCCCAACTCGCTGCTGTTGCGCCCATAACGGCGAGGAGGGGACCGGGAATCTTTTTGGAAAACCTGCGGGAGCCGAGAATGACGAGGAGAACCCCCACCGCCGTCCCCAGGGTGTACGGGTTGATCCGCCCGAGATGGCCGAGGTCGTAGACGAGGCCCCCCAGGGTTCCTTTTCCTTTTCCGGGCAGCCCCAGCATACCTGCGAACTCGCCGCAGGCGACCTGGACGCCGATCCCGGTAAGAAAGCCGATGAGCACGGTGCGGGAGAGAAAATCGGCGAGAAATCCCAGGCGAATGAGGCGGGCGAGCAGGAGAATGGCTGCGGCCATGAGGGCCAACAACCCGCAAAGTGCCACATATTGCGCCGAGCCCGACGCGGCAAGACCTGCGAGGCCGCTCGCCAGTATGGCGGCTGTGGCCGAGTCGGCGCCCACCACGAGGCGCCGGGAGGAGCCGAAGAGGGCAAAGGCGACCATGGGCAGGAGCATCGTGTAGAGACCGGTGATTACCGGAGTCCCTGCGATCTTCGTGTACCCCAGGACCTCGGGAATGGCCAGGGCAGCCAGGGTAATGCCGGCTAAGGCATCTCGCAACACCCGGGAGCGGTCCAGGGGAAGAATCCCCTGAAAAAGGAATCGGCGGGGTCCATTAGCGCCCCTTTTGCCCCCGTGACGGTCGATCATTGAAGAAATTCGGGCGTCTTCGCGCAGGCCGGCTGCATTTCTTCATTTTTCGCGGGGCGAACCTCTTTTATCACAATGTCGAACTCGGCCCAGGTTCCGACTCTCGGGTCGTTAAAGTCGGCAACGATCGTCTCGTCTCCGACCTCTTTTACCAGGAACTGCACGAGCGAGCCGCGCTTCATCTCGCGGTACATCCTGCCGGCTTTCAGGCGCTCCTGCTTGTAGTCGACCCTCGGCAGCTCGCGGACAAGCTCCGGGTCGTGTGCGCCGAAGATCTCCTCCGGGGGGATGTAGACCAGAACGCGGTCGCCCACCCTGCGGTTCATGAGCGCTGTTTCCACCGAAGGGTACTGAACGTCCACACCCATAACGAAGCTGCACTCCTTCGATTCGGTAACGGGCCCCGAGCCGTCGCCGGGCATGACCTTCATTTCGTATTCGATCCTCACCATCGAACACTCTTTTACCAGTTCTTCCATCGCTTTTTCTTTCCTCTTTGTTTTTCGAAGCCATCCATTGTAACAGCCGATCGCAAAAAAGGGGATATTTTCTGTTTACTGTGCGGTCCATTCTGATTAAAAGCTAGTGTGAAAAGCGATAAAAAAGAAAACGGAAAGATTCGGACCCAATGGAGTGTAAAAAACCGCCACGCATTACTTTTACGAACCTATCGGGAGTCCCGGGGCTTTTCCACGGGGTCTTCACGCGGCGGGGCGGGGTGAGCGCACCTCCCTACGAGAGCCTGAACGTCGGCTGGAACGGGGATGCCCCAGAGGCCGTGCGGGAAAACCTCGAACGGGTTAAGGCCGCCGCCGGGGTCGAGCGGCTGGTCGCGAGCAAACAGGTGCACGGGGACGTGCTGGGGTTTATCGATGAAGAATCGATGAGAAGCCTTGAGGAGCGCTCGCCAACGCTTCTCGCCCCGCCGGCCGATGCGCTTGCAACGAACCTTTCGGGGCTTGGCCTTCTCATAAAGATTGCCGACTGCCAGTCGATACTTCTGGCCGATCCCGAAAGCCGCATCATCGCAAACATTCACAGCGGGTGGAGAGGCTCGGTGCTAAATATTGCGGGAAAGACGGTAAAGCGCCTGGAAAGGTTCGGGCTCGACCCTTCGAGAACGCTTGCCGCCGTTTCCCCTTCGCTTGGACCCTGCTGCGCCGAATTTATAAACTTCGAGCGGGAGATCCCCGAAGAGTTCTGGCCGTTTCGGGTCGGGCCGCACCACTTCGACTTCTGGGCCATCACGCGCTCCCAGCTGCTTGGAGCAGGTCTTTTGGAAGAACACATCGAGTGTGCGGCCCGGTGCACCGTGTGCGAAAAATCGGAGTATTTTTCCTACCGCGGCGAGCACGAGACCGGGCGCATGGCCTCGGTAATCGGCTGGAAGCGACCCTAGAGGCTTTTTTCGGGAGGGGTAGGCAAGATTTGGAAAAAATGATCGAAGAAGCCCGAATCGTTTTTCAGGAAAGGGTGCTGGGGCAGATCTTCCGGATGCGTCTTTCTGCTCCGGGAATCGTTTCCAAAGCGCGCCCCGGGCAGTTTGTGATGCTTCGTGTCCGCGAGGGGATGGACCCGCTTTTGCGCCGTCCCTTTTCGTTTAGCCGGATAGACCTTGAGAAAGGGGAGTTCGAGATCCTCTACCGGGTCGTTGGTCGCGGCACACTGCTTCTTTCCAGGCTTTCGCCGGGGGAGAGGGTAAACCTTGTCGGACCTCTGGGAAACGGGTTCACACTCCCGACCGACGGGGCCATTCCCCTTGCCTTCATCGCCGGCGGGATCGGTGTAGCGCCTCTTTTGGAGGTAATCGCCCGGGTGAACTCGGGGCGCGAGGTGCGCCTTTTCTACGGCGCTCGGACCGCCCTTGAGCTGTTGCCCGAAGACTTCCTGGATATCCCGGGCGTTCGGGTGCACTTTGCAACCGATGACGGAAGCTTCGGCCACAGCGGCCGGATCACCGCGTTGTTTCAAGAAGTCATTGCCGGGGGCGGTTTTCGGCCCCTCCAGATCTATTCATGCGGACCGCTCGCGATGCAGTATGGCGTCGCAAAATGGGCGCTGGAAAATCGCACGCCCGCCCAGCTGTCTTTAGAATCTCTCATGGCCTGCGGGATCGGCGCCTGTCTGGGGTGCGCGCTTCCGAGCGCTTCTCCCGAAGAGCCGGGGGCCGAGAGATTCGTGCACGTCTGCGAAGACGGTCCGATCTTTTCTGCGGGATCGATTCAATGGAACAAAATTCTGGCACAGCAGTCCCCTCCCCCGACCTTGGCGTTCAACTAGGGCCGCTTCGCCTCAAAAACCCGGTCATGAGCGCTTCGGGCACCTTCGGCTACGGGAAGGAGTACGCGAGTTTTCTCGATTTGCGCCGCCCGGGGGCGGTCGTGGTCAAGGGCATCTCGTATGCCCCGCGCGCCGGGAACCCCCCTCCCCGCATCGTCGAGACCCCGGGGGGCATGATGAACGCCATCGGGCTCGAAAACGTCGGAGTAGAGGCCTTTTTATCCGGGAAACTCCCCTTTTTGCGGGATCTGGGCGTACCGGTCATCGTAAATATTTTCGGAAACACGGTCGAAGAATACGGACGGCTTGCCGAACGGCTTGACGGAGTGCCCGGAATTGCCGCTGTCGAAATAAACGTGAGCTGCCCCAACGTAAAGAAGGGGGGGATGGTCTTCGGAACCGATCCGGCGATGACCGCAACGGTTGTGCGGGCGGTGCGGGCGGCTACCTCGCTTCCCGTAATCACCAAGCTTACCCCCAACGTGACGTCCATCTCCGAGATCGCCAAAGCGGCCGAGGGGGCCGGAAGCGACATCCTTTCCTGCATCAATACGCTTGCCGCCATGGCCGTCGATGTTTTCTCAAAGCGGCCGCGGCTCGCCAATCTTTTCGGGGGGCTCTCCGGGCCCGCGATAAAGCCCGTTGCTCTTCGGTGCGTCTACGAGGTGAGCCGGGCGGTCAAATGCCCCGTGATTGGCATCGGGGGAATCACAAACGCTACCGACGCCCTCGAATTTTTGCTCGTCGGCGCAAGCGCTGTCCAGGTCGGTACCGCCAACTTCACCAATCCCGCCGTCCTCGTCGAAATCGTCGAAGGAATCGAGAGATTTTTTCGAGTCGAGGGAATCGGCGCTCTTCAAGACTTCATCGGAAGCCTCGATACGAGCTGCCTCTTCCCCTTTGCCGAAGATTCCTGCTCTCTCGCCGCCTCGGAGATGGCCGAGTAGGACAGTTGCCGGTTTTCAGCAACTAGCAACCGGCAACTGTGCTTATGAGTCCCCACCGGGTGGCCGCGGCTTCGTTGGAAAGCGTCCACACGGCGCGGTGAAGCGCAGAAAGGGAGGTCGGATCGCACAGCAATTCCTTTTTCTCCCCATCGGAAAGCCCCTGCGGGCCCAACGCAAGCGCTTTTTCCCGAAGCTCCCGCCGCCTGGTGCGGATTTTCTGCGAGTAGGTTCGCTCTTTTCGCAGGAGCGACAGATGCAATGCGTGCACGCGGGGGTCGGCCACAGCCAGGACAAATCCCTGCCCCTTTGCCCACGGAAGGTTCGCAGAAGGCGCCAGGTATTGCTGCATGTAGCTCTCTATCCAACGCAATTCGCGGGGCGGGGCGGTTTCCCCGGGAGTGAGGAAAATGCCCAGTCTCCGGGCTCTTTTGCCTGCGTCGGGACTGCTCGACCATACCGAGAGCGGAACGGACAAAACGAGAGAAAGGAGGATGGGTGTGAGCCACCAGAAAAAGGAGGGGTTGGTTGCCAGAACGACCAGGCTCCAGACGAGGCCCATGGCCATCCCCGTGCCGTGGAACCGCAGCGCTTCCAACCAGGAGGTGCCCTCCGAGGACCTCCGCTGCGGGTTCCAGCCGACCTCCCGGCCGCACAGGATGACGAAGACGAACTTACTGTGGAAAATCATCCGTATGGGGGCCAGGAGCGCCGAGAGCAGCGCCTCGGTAACCGCACTCGCCCAGAGTCGGGGAACTCCGCCAAACTCTTTGGCTCTCCCCGGTTTGACGGAAACCATGAAAACGGCCAGGAGCTTGGGGATAAACAATAGAATTGCCGTGGAGAGCGCGAGCGTAACGGCCCAGCCAGGGTTCCACACCGGCCAGCGGGGAAAGAGCACGTGACTCGCGGGAAAGTACACCGGAGGAACGAGCGCCTCGTAAATCGCCTCGGCGGTGCTCATGACCAGGAAGAAAAACCACAAAAGACCCGAGACATAGACCATCGCCCCTCCCAGGAAAAGCGCCCGGTGGGCGGGGTAGAGCCCCTTTGTGAAAAGGAGCCTCAGGTGTTGCATGTTGCCCTGGCACCACCGCCGGTCGCGCTTCAATTCCTCCAAGAGATTTGGAGGCAGTTCCTCGTAGGAGCCTTCCAGGTTATAGGCCAGCCACACTCCCCAGCCCGCCCGACGCATGAGGGCTGCTTCGACGAAATCGTGGCTGAGGATTTCCCCCCCCAGGGGCGGTTTTCCCGATAGCGTCGGCAGAGCGCAATGTTTCATGAAGGGTTCGACGCGAATGATGGCATTGTGGCCCCAGTATTGCGCATCGCCCAACTGCCAGAAATGGAGGCCTGCCGAAAACATCGGCCCGTAGAGCCGGCTTGCAAACTGCTGGAGGCGCGCAAAAAAGGTCTTCGCGTTAAGAGCCCCCGGAACGGTTTGAAGAATACCGACGGTCGGCTCGTCTTCCATTGCCGCGACAAGTCGCAGCAGTGCTTTGCCCGTCATGACGCTATCTGCATCGAAGACGATCATGTAACGGTAGTTGTATCCCCACCGCCTGCAAAAATCGGCGATATTGCCGCTCTTGCGCTTGATGTTGACCCGGCGGTTTCGATAAAAGATGCGGTCGTTCGCCCCTGTTGCCAGACACAGATCCCGCCACGCCGCCTCCTCTTCGACCCACTTGTCGGGAATGTTCGTATCGCTCAGAATGAAAAAATCGAACAAATCGAGCCGGCCGGTCTGCTTCACGGACCGATAGACCGCGTAGGCACCGGCGAAGATGCGATCGACCGGTTCGTTGTAGACGGGAATCAATATGGCGGTGCGCGCATTTTTGGAAACCGCGGGCCGGTGGCTGCGATTTTCGGGGACCGCGGCAAACCTGTCGAAACGGCGGGAAAGAATATGGAAACCGGCGACGCTTGTCCAAAAACCTATGGATATCCAGGCATAGAGGGCGGCAAAAAAGAGAAGGAGAAGGAGTTCGAAGGGGGAAATCCCCCTGTGCGGCAGCACCCGGGCCATGAAACCGCTCGCAAGGCCGGCGGGAAGCAAAACGAGAGCCAGAAGGAGCAGTCGGCGCCGCACTGCTACCTTTTGCCAGGGTTTATGAGGATAACCCGGCGCCATGAGTGGTCCTCCTGGCCGGAGCGCGATCCCCTCGGCGCGCGATCCCATGGCGAATGGTTTTGGTAGGCGAGAGTTCCTCGGGAACCATGGGCAACCGACGCACCGCGGGCTGCGAGGCCCCCGGCGGTCCGCCTCGGCCGTTTAGGAAAAAGTTGCGGGCGGGCTCTTCGAGAAGAAGGCGAAAGAGCGCCTCCATCGCCTCGGCGATGCGGCTGCCTCTGCTCTGGGAGCCACCATTATTTTCCACCTCCCGAATGGCTCGAAGCGTCAGGGCGAGCGCCTCGGTTTCCGGAAAGGCGAGGCGTCGCAGGTAGAGCAAAAGCCGATCTGCCGCCATCTGCCCCTCTCGGTTAAGACCGGACACCCGCACGGGTTGTTCCTCGGTCTGTTCCACCACACTCACTCCAATGGGTTTGAGCGCTTTCATCGGCATCCGATCTCCGTAAACGGGTCCACGTAGCTCCAGGTCTCGGTCAGAACCTCGTCTTTTTCCCGCAGGAAAGCCCGCAGCTCCAAAGGCCGGTCGCTTTCCGTCCTCTCGACCCGAAAAACCAGGCGCCAGCCCCCCGTAAAGGGGTTTTTCCGTATGTTTTTCTCCACAATCTTTCCCCCGTCTGCAGACAGGTCCGCCTCCAGTTTTGAGCCGACCGGAAGCGCGCTCAGCTTTCCTCCCTCGAAATCGATCCGGTAGGTCTTTACATCCCTTTTTGTCCCAAGGGAGGTCCGGGTGGCGATGACCCTGCCCAAGGAGGGTTCGGCCATTCCCGCGGAACCCCACTTGATCTGGTAGGAAAAAGCGATTGGCGTCCCGGGTTTAAACGCTGCCGCAGGAACCCAGTAGGCTACGATGTTGTCGTTATTTTCACTCTTCGTTGGAATTTCCACCAGTTCCAGCCGGCCTTTCCCCCAGCCTTTTTTCGGAATGACCCAACCGCCCGGCCGCATCTGATAATTATTCTCCAGATCCTGGTAGTGGGCAAAATCGGCGTCCCTTTGAAAAAGACCGAACCCTTCGGGGTTGTCGAGCTCAAAGGAAGTAACCAAGAGCCTTCCCGGATCGAGCAGAGGCCGCCAGATCCATTCGCCTGTCGCGTTTGCGATCTGGAGACCGTCGGAATCGTGCACCTCGGGGCGGTAATTATCGACCGGGCGAATGTTGCTGTTCTCTCCATAGAAGAACATGCTGGTTAACGGTGCGATCCCGAGTTTTTTTACCTCTTTTCTCAGGAAAAGCGTTGCAGTTACATGCATCGAGGTCGTCACTCCCGGTTCGATCACAAACAGGTAGGCACCCGTAAGAGACTTGCTGTCGAGCAGGGCAAAAAGGGTGATCGAGGTGGATTGTTGCGGCGGGCGCACCAGCCAGAACTCCCTGAAATGGGGAAACTCCTCCCCTGAGGGTAGAGCCGTATCGATGGCCACGCCCCGAGCCGATAGGCCAAAGCGTTCGTTTTTTCCGATAACACGGAAATAGCTCGCCCCCAGAAAAACAGCAAACCGATTAAAAGCGTTGGGAGCATCCATCGGGTGGCACAGCCGCAACCCCGCAAACCCGAGTCCCTTGAGCGTATCGTAGTCGAACTTGTTCATCCCGTAATTGAACAGTTTCGGGGAAAATCGTACCGGGCTCACCTTGCCCGATTCGACGACATTTATTTTCTCTATCCGGTTGAATACCCATCCCGGGAAAAAGAACTCGACCCGGAAGGGGAGTTTGTCTCCTGCCCACAGGGCCGCCCCCGGTTTGAAACGAATATCGTGCCACTGGTGCGGATCCATTTTCGTCAGGAACTCGGGCAGACTCTTAGGCTCTTCATAGGGTTTTTGAGCCAGAAGCCTTGCGTTTTCCACCACATCCCGGTATTCGAACGGCTCCTTCGCATGTGTCGAAGAGGAGACAACCAGCAAAACCAGCAAGAACCCCGCCGGCAATCCGGCCGATTTACCTGTCCTGAGGCTCACCCCATTTCCCCTTCTGGCAAGAATCGTTCACTTTGACGCTCCGCATCCGCGCAGCGGACTTCCATCGAATACAAGCGAAATTGCGGAAGTTACTCTCTATCTCAAAATTTAGGCTCGCTCGCAGTCGCGCGCAACAGGCCGGCGGCGCGTCGCCGCTTACGGCTCTGCCCGCCAGCTTCGCGGGCGGGCAGAGCCATAAGGGACCGCAAGTCTTACATGTCCCCGAGCACTGAGTTGCGCACAGGACAGATTGCCTTTATCTTCTAACATGACCCATCCAAATCCGGGGAACCTGGAATCGAGAGCCGCCGAGCGATTGAGGGCGCGAAATACCGGCGGTTTGAGGCGCAACGAAAGTTCTGCCTGATTTTACTGATGGGAGGAGATTACAGACAATGCGTGCATCAACTACACAAATTGGACGGGTGAGCAAACGTTCCCTTTACAAGTTGCTCCTCGTGCTCGTCTCCTTGTGTCTTTTGGCCACACCGGCACTGGCGGTCGAAAGTCCGCAGGCGGTCGTCCAAAACGGCGCAGATCAGGTCCTCTACATACTGAGGCAGCGTCCTCAACCTTCTCCTGCGCGTGTCAAGCAGATCGAAGCCGTCATCAGCACGTACTTCGACTTTGAGACAATGGCCCGCATGGCCGTAGGACGACGCTGGAAAAGTGTCTCACCGGTTCAGCAGAAGGAATTTACCCGGGAATACAAAAAACTGCTCTTTGCCACCTACCTGGGGGATATCGAAAGATACTCCAACGAACAAATCAGATTCTTTACCAGATCACTTTCCCCGGGGTATGCACTCGTGGAAGGCTCCGTCTACAATGGGGGAAACCCGATCTATCTCGATTATTCCCTCCACCTGAAAGACGGAAACTGGAAAGTCTACGATGTCGCCGTCAGTGGAATCAGCCTGGCGGTCAACTACCGCGACCAGTTCAACGCATTCCTCGCAACCAGGTCGTTTAACGACCTGTTGGCGGCGCTCAGACAGAAGACCGATCGTATCTGCAGATTTGGCCGCTGCTAGTTCTTTTTACAGGATTTACCGGGTTTACAGGATTTGGGATTTCTTATTCCAAATCCTGTAATCCTGTAATCCCGTCCGAGTCTTTCGTCTCTGCCGCCGGGAGAACAAAAACTTTGACAGGATTACAGGATTTACAGGATCGGGATTTCTCGCAATAAAGTCTCTCTTCATCCTGTTAATCCTGTAATCCCGTCCGAGTCTTTCGTCTCTGCCGCCGGGAGAACAAAAACTTTGACAGGATTACAGGATTTACAGGATCGGGATTTCTCGCAAAGAAGTTGCCCTCATCCTGTCCGAGTCGCTAGAAGGCTTTGCGCAGGACTTTCAGTGCATCGTCTCGGGTGACGTCGAGGGGGTTGTACATGAGGCAGCCGTCGTTTACGGCCACACTGACCACGGAGGCCAGTTTGTCCTCGGTTACGCCGGCATCGCGAAGTCTTATGGGAAGTCCGCAGATCTCGTTCAGGCGGCTCCCGAGGTCGCGAACGAGTCGGATAGTCACCCGGGCCTGGTCCAGGGGGTCGGGGCAGGTCATTGCTGCGCCGAGGGGTTGGGAGAGTTCCGCAATTTGTGGTGCAACACGCGGCAGGTTGTATTCGAGGCCCCAGGGCAGAAGTATCCCGTTGGCCACGCCGTGGGGGACGTGACACACCGCCCCGCAGGCATGGGCGAGCGCATGAACGATCCCCACCATGGAGTTGGAAAAGGCGATGCCGGCAAAAAGAGCCGCATTGGCCATGCCGTAGCGCGCCTCCCTGTCCACGGCGCCCTCTTTGGTGGCGCGCACCAGATATTTGGCGATAAGTTCTATGGCCGCCTTGGCGTAGGCATCTTCCAGAGGATTTTTCTGCAGATTGATGAAGGCCTCCATGGCGTGGGTGAGGGCGTCCAGACCCGTTGCCGCCGTGATTTTGGGCGGAACGGTAGCGCTCATCCGGGGGTCGAGCACCGCAACCGTCGGGTAGAGCTTGTCGGCGCTAAAGAGCATCTTGACCTTCTTTTCCTCATTATAGATCACGGCCGCTCTCGTCACCTCGGAGCCCGTGCCCCCGGTCGTCGGGACCGCGATGGTCGGTAAAAGGTCCGCTTCGAGGTTCTCGGCCCCCTGCATCTTGAGAAGGTCGTCGGTTCCTTGCGAGAGGACGATGTTTGCGCCCTTCGCCGTATCGAGCGCGCTCCCTCCTCCAACGGCCAGGAAGATGTCGCACCCGTATTGCCTGAAAAGATCGGCGAGCTTGTTTGCGGCGAGATTGCTCGAATCGGGGGGCGCCTCGTCGAACACGTGGGCGATGGTGCTCGCCTTTCCCCGGAAGGCCTCCTCGATGTGCTTGATGAGCCCTGCCGCCACGACCCCCTTATCGGTCACAACCATTGCGGTCCTGCACCCGAGCCGCTCCACAAGGGAGGGGATCTTCTCCAGGGCGCCGTAGCCAGAAACGATTCTTCCCGGGACAAAATGCTGGTAGTAGTTGGGCATGTCCATGGCTTCTCTTTTCCTTTAGCGGAATGTTCTCACGAGGGCGGGAAAAAGGGCCGCGTATATCCTGAGCATGACCAGGTACTGCAGGGGGCCGAACCGGGGGGCTCTCCGGAAGTTTTTCTTCAAAATGAAGCCCGGAAGCAGGTAGGTCATGATGATGTCGAGCACCCGGATGACCTCCATCGCCCTGGCATTATCGCCTCGGATCAGCGCCCGATTTTCCGCGGTCGCCTGGACAACCCCCATGCAGGTGGTAAAAACCATCATGGCCGAATCGAGATCTTTAAAAAGGATGGAGAGGTGCGGCTCCTTGAGCCCCGTTCCGATCATCCGGATGAGGCTTCCCCTTTTTTCCAGGGTGACATAGGGTCCCGAAGGTTCGACGCCCAGAGCGAATCGTCTTCCTTCCTCCCAGTCCGCGAGCTCCTTTTTGCATTCCACGGAGTTGCGGGTGACTGCCTCGAAGGCTGCCCCGAACACCCGGAGGGCCACGGCCAGGTAGGCGCGCTTTGCCTTCGACTCGATCGAGCGCCAGAGGGCTCCCCCCCTCACCAAAAGCATGCCTTTTTCCAAAAGACTCAGTTCGAGCATGGCTCCCCCCAGAACGCTTTTTCCAGAAGCGCGAAGATGTCCTCGCAGCAAAAGAGCGAATCGGAAAAAAAAGGCCCTCTTTTTGCGGCCTGCGCCACCTCCTCCAGCTGCACCCTCGCCACTCCCGCTTCACGCAGGTTTTTCGGCAGGCCCGTACGGTCCCGGAGTGCGCACACAGCATCCCGGACGGCGGTAAGCCGGTTTTCCGCAGGGAAAACCCGGTTTGCGGTCGCTAACGCCCCGGCCAGGTCGGCCAGTTGCGGAGCGCAACTCCGGGAGTAAAAGGATAGGCCCGGGCCAAGCAGGATGGCTCCGGCAAGGCCTTCTTCCATGCCTGTTACCGCTCGAAGAGCATGGACGGCGGCCGCAACGATTCCGCAAGAGCGCTGGGAGAAAGCTATGCCGGCGTAGAGCGAAGCATTCGCCATGGCCTGGTCGGCTTCTCGTCTCGACTTTTTTCCGGTAAGGGCAGGTGTCAGATATTTTTCAAGGAGCCCGATGGCCGCTTTCGCATGGATCGAGACGACGGGATTTGCCTCGGGCACCACGGCCGCCTCCACGCTTCGAAAAAGAGCCTCCATGGCGTAGACCGCACGTGCGGAGGGAGTCACCGCAAGAGTGGCCCTGGGATCGAGCACCACCGCGCGCGGGATGAGATCTTCGGAAAAATAGAAAAGCGGCCGGTTATTCTCCTCATCGAAGAGTTCGACCAGACCGCTCACCTGGCAGCCCGGGGCATAGGTGAAGGGCACGGCGAAAATCTTTGGCGCGGCAAGCGAAAGGTGGGTTTCCGCCGGAAGCCCACCACCGTTTCGGGCGATCAGGAAAGCGGCCGCCTTGGCCGCGTCCATGGCCGTCCCGCCTCCTGCTGCCAGAAAGCAGTCACAGCCGCCTCGCCGGAAAAGCTCGGAGATGGTTTGAGCACTTTCCACGCTAGCCCTGCGCTCCCCGTGGGGAAACACCCCTCCGAGCTTTCGGCCGCAGTCCGCAAAGGCCTGCTCCAACAGATGGACAAAGCCTGCCTCGTAGATCTTTTCGTCCACGACGACCAGAGGAGTCTTCACCCCGAACCTGCCCATCTCGAAGGGCAGGCAGCTTAGTGCACGCTGGCCGGCTATGATTTTTGCGGGATGATAATGCTCGTAAAAATCGGGTAATTGCATGGCGCCCTCGTAAAAGATCGATCGGAATCGACGGGCAGCGGGCGTAAAGCCCCCCCTAGAGCCCCGTCCAAAACATGCGCGGAAGGACCCGCAAAAGCATCAGCCCCCCCTTTAGACGAGCCCAGAGGGTTTTCCCGTACAATAGGAGCGTTATCCCCCTGGAACCGTCATAAATCTTTTTGCTGTGGGGATGCCAGTACATCTGTTTTCGCGCGTATGGTAAAATGTCATTTACGATGCACTGCGGCTCGGTCATTTCCGCAAAACCAAGCTCCCCGTGGGTGCGGCCTATTCCGCTCTCTTTAAACCCGCCCCAGGGCGCCTCCGGGAGGCCGTGGCTCATCAGATGATCGTTTATGGTCACCGTCCCGGCCCGTATCCTGCGGGCTATCTCGATCGCCTTCTTTCTGTCCCGGGACCAGACCGAAGCGGTCAACCCCAGTCGGCAGTCATTGGCCAACCCGATCGCCTCCTCCACGTCTTTAAACGGCATGACGCCAAGCACCGGACCGAAGGTCTCCTCTTTCATCACCAGCATGTCGTGGCTTACCCCGGTCAAGACCGTGGCCGGCAGAAACTGCCCGGGAAGCCCCTGCGGCGTCGGGGAGACGGCGTAGATCGCGGCCCCCTTGCTCAACGCCTCTTCGATCTGGCGCTCTACGGCCTCCATTTGCCGCCTGGTCGTCATGGCGCCGATATCGGTATTGAAATCCCGGTCGGGCCCCACGCGCAACGACTCGACCATTTTTTTCAAAAGCGCCATGAAATCGAGGTATACCTTCCGGTCCACATAGATTCTTTCGACCCCGCCGCAGGTTTGCCCCGCGTTTTGAATCCCCGCCCATACCGCGCCGACGGCCGCCCGCTTTAGATCCGCATCCTCGCACACGATCATGGGGTCGTTTCCGCCCAGCTCCAGCGAGACAGGCGTGAGGGTCTCCGAGGCCTTCTTCATGAGGTATTTTCCGGTCGAAACCGAACCAGTGAAAAAGAGCTTGTCGACCCCTCCTTCGAGAAAGGCATCTCCGGCAAGACTTCCCGGGAGATTGACATAGGTGAAGATATCTTCGGGAAGCCCCGCTGCTTCGATGCTCTCCTTCAAAATATGGCCGACCGCCTGCGTTTCCGAGGCGACTTTCAAAATGACCGCGTTTCCGGCCAAAAGAGCCATGATCACTTCCGAAAAGGGGATCGTAAACGGGTAGTTCCACGGGGAGATGATTCCGATCACACCGAAGGGAGACCGGTGCACCTTGCTCCTCTTGCCTAAAGACCAGGAGATGATGCTTCCCGAGGCAAGCCTGCGGGGCTTCAAAAACCGCCGCGCCTTCCTGCAATAATAGGTAAGAGCCGCACACGAGGTGAAAACCTCGGTTATCATCGCGTCGACACGCGTCTTGCCGTTGTCTTTGGAGATGATCTGCGCGATTTTTTCCTGGTGCTCCAGGATATAGTCGCGAATCCTCTTGATGTGCCGCACCCTTTCGGCCAGAACCATCCGGTTCCAAAGAGGCTGGGCGATGGCCGCGCGCCGGATCGCCTCCCGCACCTCTTCGACAGTATCTACCCGATACGAACCGATCTTTTCCCCCGTGGAGGGATCGATGCTGATCGTAACCTCCCCGGACGACAGGGAGGGCTCGGGAGCCGTTTTCAGTTCGCCTGTTTCTTCCGCCGTCATCCAAATCTCCATTTTTTTTAAGGAAACGATGCACCACGCTGCCTCTTTTGTATTAGGTCCGGGAGTGGCAGTCAAGATATTGTAGTATATTATCAAAAGACTCGCCAATCCCGTAAAGAGATCGTATAGTGCAAGGGGGAGAGGCCCCGTTCCGCCTGGCCCCTTACCAGACCCCGTTTCCCACCAGGCGCTGTGGAAAGGAGACTCGCGATGGAATGGCGTGAAGTGATCGAACACCCGAGTCTAAAAGACCTGCCCTTCAAGATCGAAACCAATGAATGGGGAAAGATTATGATGGCGCCGGCCTCGGATGCGCATGGCATCTACCAGACAGAGATAGCAACATTACTGAAAGGCATGCGCAAGGAAGGCAAAGTCTCAACGGAATGCCCTATCAAGACATCCAAAGGCACGAAAGTCGCCGATGTCGCCTGGAGAAGCGCAAGGTTTCTCAAAAAACACGGAGTGAAAAAAGTAGAACTCCCCGAGTCCCCCGAGCTTATCGTGGAAATAGAATCTCCCTCGAACACCGGTCCAGAGCTGGAAGAAAAAAGAGTTCTCTATTTTGAAAAAGGCGCAAAAGAGTTCTGGCTTTGCGACGAAGACGGGAATATCCGCTTTTTCAATTCTCGGGGCGAATTGAAAAAAAGCGAACTCTTCGGAGAATTTCCCGCACATATCGATATCGAGGCCACATAAACCGAAGCACTCCCTCCCGGCGACATGATTTCTCAGGCAGATCCCCGATCTTTCAGCAAAAACCGCATCGCTTCCTCCGGGCTCTCATAGATGTGCGGGGCAACACCCCGTTCCTCCAGCGCCTTGCCCAGTTTCAGACGCAGGAAGGCGCTCGTGGTAAATCGGCTCACCCGGGCAAAATAGCGATCCGCAAGATATTGCTGCATCTCCGACCAGGCGACGATGAGGTCCGGGTCGATCGTAAACTGATCGTAGTTGCCGACCGCATAGACTTTTTTGCCAAGAGGCGCGAGAAGATTTTCGATGGCGGTCTTCACCGCGTCGATGTCCTCTGCGCTCTTTACGGCATAGCCCGCAAGATTGGCAAACAGGATGTTGTTTTCCCCATCGTAGATGATTCGGTGCTCGAGAGTGATGCCGAGCAGTTCCTCTTTTAGCCCCACGAGTCCGGGACCGAAGATGCGTTCGTCCATGAGCCGCGGGGGGCGGCGCATTACGGGCCGGAACGGGAGCAGATCCAGAATGTCTTTTTGAAGATCTACCCCGGGAGCGATTTCGGTTAGCTCCAGCCCCTCTTCGCCCAGTTGAAAGACGCACCGTTCGGTGATGTAGAGGATCTTTCGGCCCGATTTGGCGCCGTAGGGTCCGCTGAAGGTGATCTGCTCCACTTCGTCCAAAAACTTGCTTGTTCTGCCCTCCTTTTCTATGGCCAGCCGGGAGTTTTCGATACGACATGTGAGCCCGCCCGCCGTAAAGGTGCCCATGAAGACGACCTTCCCCGCGTTTTGGCTGATGTTGATAAAGCCCCCCGCGCCGGCAAGTTTTTTGCCGAAACGGCTCACGTTGACGTTTCCAAGCCTGTCCACCTGGGCCATTCCCAGGAAAGCCACGTCAATCCCGCCCCCGTTGTAGAAATCGAACTGGTAGGGTTGATCGATAATGGCGAAGGCATTTACTCCCGCGCCGAAGTTGAGCCCGCCCGCAGGGACTCCTCCGATCACGCCGGGTTCGGCGGTAAGGGTCAAAAAATCGAGAACATTTTCTTCCCGGGCGACGCTCGCCACCCCTTCGGGCATGCCGATCCCGAGGTTTACCACGCAGTTGGGCTTGAGTTCGAACGCCGCACGCCGGGCGATTATCTTTCGAATATCCAAGGCCATGGGGGGTAGAGAGGCAAGAGGGATTTTCGTCTCCCCGCTAAACGCCGGGTTATATGGTTCGATCAGGGTCTGCCAGTGGTTTTCCGGGCGCGCGACAACGACGCAGTCCACGAGAATCCCGGGGATCTTCACCTGACGGCAATTGAGGCTTCCGGCTTCGGCCACCCGTTCCACCTGGGCGATCACGAGCCCCCCGGAATTCCTTGCCGCCGTCGCAAGCGAGAGCGACTCGAGGCTCAGGGCTTCCTTCTCCATGGTGAGGTTTCCCAGCGTATCGGCGGTCGTTCCCCGCACCACCGCCACATTGACAGGCAAGGTCCTGTAGAAGAGATATTCCTCCCCCTCGATTTCGAGCAGCCGCACCAGGTCCGCGGTCGTTTTCGCATTGAGTCTGCCCCCGCCTCGCCGCGGGTCGACAAAGGTGCCCAATCCGACCCTGGAAAACATTCCCGGCTTCTTTGAGGCGATGTTTCGGTAGAGGTGGCTGATGACGCCCAGGGGCAGGTTGTAGGCGCATACCCGGTTTTCGACGGCCAGCCTTTGAAGCCTGGGCGCAAGCGCCCAGTGCCCGCCGATGATGCGGCCGAGCAACCCCTCGTGCGCCAGATGGTTTAGTCCCTTGTTGGTCTCATCCCCCGGACCCGTTGCGACCGCAAAGAGGAGCGTGAGGTTTTGGGGTTTTCCTGTGGCGAGGAAGCGTTCCTCCAGGGCCAGGGCGATCTCCTCGCAGACCCCCACGCCGGCAAATCCGCCGAAAGCCACCGTGTCTCCATCAAGAATGAGCGAGACGGCTTCTTCAGCCGTGACGATTTTGTTTTTCCTGGTGCCCCCGCTCGGAAACCGGGTGGGGACACCGTAAGTTTGGGGGCGGTTGTGTGGTTTGGGCTCCGGTTCCATGAAGAAATCTCCTGCTTGCGAAAAAAGATAGCCCGGCCCCGCCTCTCTATCGCAACGATTCGCTCCTCAGCCCGAGTGAGCTCGCTTGTGCATCATCTTTTCTACCATCTTTTGACGCACCTGTTCTTTGGAAGCCAGGTACCCCTGATATTGCCCGGGAGAAAGCACTCTTGTCAATTCCCTATCTTTTGCCTGCCGCAGCGACGCCGCCTCGCGAAGCGCTCCCGGCTTTCCATACGTCCCCTTCAGTATCGGATCCATCCGCTTTGCGTACTTGAGGTTGATCCTCATCACCTGCGAGGTTTGCCGGGGCGTGAGGCTCAACCTCTTTTTCATGAAAAAGGTCTCCAGCTTCGCCCGTTGCAGCGGGGTCGTGTTTCGAAGCTGCTGCATCTGGGCAAAAGCGGCCGTAGAAAAAAACAGCAGTGTCACCGTAATCGATGCCGCAAAAATTTGTTTTACCCCATTCATTTTTCCGGCTCCTTTGCCAAGGAAGATGTAACTCGCCTTTCAGCTATTTACAAAGTAATCACCTCGGCGGCTGACGCAGCAGCCGGATGGCCAGGCACATGGGCACTGCCATTGGCCTTTTCCGCAGTAACTTTCGGCTTCCGTTTGTAGAAGGACGGGGCGTGGATGGATGTCAGATGAGCCGCGTAGCGGCGTGGGGGGGGGCAGGGGGCGAAAGCCCCCGCGCTTTTGACTTCAGGATTTGCCGGTCTTTGGAGGCGGGAGTTTTTCGATTTTCTGCCGGAGTTCCAGGAGCGAAAACGGCTTGTAGATAACGCAGGCAACCCCTTGATCCATGGCCCTCAGGGTGGTCAGATCG
>JAKAJS010000082.1 GCA_021813685.1 Deltaproteobacteria bacterium
CTTAAAGGCGCCACTGTGCCGCTTCCGTGTACCCGACATTTCCGTTCTCCTTGCCCTTTAAATTTTAACCAGGGCCGGAGCAGGAATCCTACCTTATCGGACTGTCCAATTTTCGGGGTACATTATAATTTCTCGTAGGGATTTGCTTTTCATCCTGTTAATCCTGTAATCCTGTCCGAGTTTTTCCGCCTTTGCGCAGCCGGCAGGAACAAAAACCTTGGACAGGATTACAGGATTTACAAGATTGATTTCTCGTAGGGATTTGCTTTTCATCCTGTTAATCCTGTAATCCTGTCCGAGTTTTTCCGCCTTTGCGCAGCCGGCAGGAACAAAAACCTTGGACAGGATTACAGGATTTACAGGATGGGGATTTCTCGAAAAGATTTGTTCTTAATCCTGCACATCCTGTAATCCTGTCCGAGTCTTTCGCCTTTGCCGCCGCCGGGAAGGACAAAGGCCTTCGACAGGAACACAGGATGCGCGCCCGTCCGGCTTATATGGCATCGATGTCGATATGTCCCGGGAATTCCCGGAAATGCTCGCTTCTTTCCAGTTCCCTTTGAGGATTGAAGAAACGTATCTTGCCGTCTCCGTCGCAAAGCCAGAACTCTTGAGCTCCTTTTTCAAAATAGAGCTCCCTTTTTCCCTCCAACTCGGCAACTGTGTTCGACGGAGATTCTATTTCAACGATGATTTCGGGGGATTCGGGAAGTTCCACCTGCCTGGTTCCGTGCTTCTTTAGGAATGCCGCACTTCTCCAGGCAACGTCGGCCACCTTGGTGCCCTTAGAGGTTTTGACGGGACATTCGGTGGAAACCCGCCCTTTTCCCTCACTCAAGCGGAGAAGCCATTCAACTATGCGTACCTGATAAAGCCCGTGAGCGTCCGAGGCAGGAGCCATCATAATTTTTCCCCATTCGTTCGTCTCGATCTTGTAGGGCAGATCTCGCAGACTTGGATCTTCAACCACTTCGCGCCATTCCATATGGGTCTCCTTCCAATAGCGTACTATACTATATGATCGCATCGAGCGATTGACCAGTTATTTTGCCTCCCCGCCCCCTTCTATGACATGTCGGAACCAGGGAAAGCCCCGCTGAGATTTTCTTCATCCCAATATCGTTGCCCAACAGCAACAGTTGCCTGCCGTGCCGCAGCAGCTTAGGGTTGACAGTGCCGGTACGTACGTGAAAAGCTTACGATGCGGCGAACACGCAAAATGGGTCGTGCACCGCACCAGGGGTCACGGTGGGGGAATGAAAAAGGAGCGGGCCGTGCGACCGCGGACTCCGCAGTCGAGGAGAAATCATGAACCGGCAGGACATACTCAAAAGCGTCGAACAGCACACCGGGTGCTGGGATTTCATCGTAATCGGAGGAGGTGCGACCGGTCTTGGCGTGGGCGTCGATGCCGCCTCCAGAGGGTATAAGACGATTTTGCTCGAACAGCACGATTTTTCCAAGGGGACGTCGAGCCGCAGCACCAAGCTGGTGCACGGGGGGGTTCGCTATCTTCGGCAGGGAAACGTATCGCTTGTGATCGAGGCGCTGCATGAGCGCGGGCTTTTGATTCAGAATGCCCCGCATCTGGTCGGCCATCAGTCGTTCATCGTCCCCAGCTACGAGTGGTGGCAGGGTCCTTTTTACGGAGCAGGCATGAAGGTCTACGACCTTCTGGCGGGAAGGCTGGGCCTTGGTCCTTCCAAAATGCTTTCCAAGCAGGAAACCCTCTCCCACATTCCTACGCTCGAGCCTGTCGGACTGCGGGGCGGAATCGCCTATTTCGACGCCCAGTTCGACGATTCACGCCTTGCCGTAAATCTTGCGCAAACCATGGTCGACCACGGCGGAGCTGTCCTCAATTATTGCAAGGTGACCGACTTTCTCAAGTCCGGCGGCATGATCCACGGGGTTGCGGCAATGGACATGGAAAGCGGGAAACACTACGAGATCCGCGGCCATGCGGTGGTAAACGCCTCCGGGGTCTTCACCGACGCTCTTCTCCAATTGGATAATCCCGATGCAAAAAAGATAATTTCCCCCAGCCAGGGCGTGCACCTGATCCTGGATAAGGAATTTCTGCCCGGCGAAGATGCCGTCATGGTTCCCCACACTACCGACGGCCGGGTTTTGTTCGCGGTTCCATGGCATGACAAAGTGATTGTGGGCACCACCGACACGCCCGTTGAAAACATTACTCTCGAGCCCCGCGCCCTCGATTCCGAAATTGAATTCATCCTCCAAAATGCGGCCGCCTACATGGCCAAACACCCTGCACGCGCGGACGTTCGAAGCGTTTTCGCAGGCCTGCGGCCACTGGTAAACACGGGTGATGCCAAAAACAGCGCGGCGATTTCCCGCGATCATTATCTCATGGTCTCCGAGTCGGGCCTGGTGACCATCACCGGGGGCAAATGGACCACCTATCGCAAAATGGCCGAGGATGCGGTGAATCAGGCTATTCTTCTGGCAGGCCTGGACGAGCGCCCGTGCATGAGCGCCCAATTGAAAATCCATGGTTGGCTTGCCCACTGTGACAGGCGCGACCCACTGCACTACTACGGCGCCGAGGCGCCGCATATCCGGGAAATTGTCAATACCGACCCGTCTCTTGGCCAAAAATTGCACCCCCGGCTCCCCTATATCAAGGCTGAAGTGGTCTGGGCCGCCCGCAACGAAATGGCCCGAACCGTGGAGGATTTTCTGGCTCGCCGAAGCCGCTCGCTATTCCTGGATGCTGCGGCAAGCATTGAAATGGCACCCGAAGTCGCCCGCTTACTGGCAGTCGAACTGAAAACCGGTGCAGATTGGCAGGACGCCCAGGTCGATGACTACACCAAACTTGCCAGAGGATATGTTTTGGACGAAACTTCGCCCGGCGCAACTATTGGGTAGCCTCCAGGCGCAAACGACCCATGCACCGGGAACGAATCCGCCATAACGCGAAGCTCGGTTCAGGCTCTCAGTGATCGAGCCGGTAGAAAGTATCCGGCACCGGATCGACATGAGCTTTTTGCACATGGAAGAACTTCTTAAAAGCCGGAATTATCAATTCGAGCCTCTCGGCATTGAAGCGTCCAAGGCTGCCGCCATAATTGAAGACATCCCCGAACTACATGATCGGCTCATTGCCGCCACTGCCTGCTATCTGGATTTGCCGCTTATCACAAACGATCCGGTCATTCGGGATTCCCGGTTTGTAAACGTACTGGCTAAAAGTTGAATTTGTACCCGATCCGACCCTTGCGCCTGACGTGCTGACCCGTTTCTACGCCCTCTTCAAGCGACCAAATTTCATTAATGTAAAATCATCGTACTGCCGAACCCAATGTGAAAATCACATGCAGGTGACAGGAGTTCCATGAAGATCATCGGCAAGGTCGCGGCCATCCTGTTTTTCATTTTTGCTCTTTCGGGCAACGTAGACGCCGCGCAGAATCTCACGCCGGTTCGGTTCATCCCGCAGTGGTCGCCCCAGGCGCAGTTTGCGGGCTATTACGTCGCTTTTGAGAAGGGCTTTTACGCGGCGCACGGCGTGGATGTAAAAATCCTGGAGGGCGGCCCCGGAAAGCCTCCTGCCGAATGGCTGCAAAAAGGTGCCGCCGACTTTGGATCGATGTTTCTTACGACTGCTATCGTTGAACGTTCCCGGGGCGTCAGGCTGGTCAATATAGGGCAGATAGTCGCAAAGTCCTCCCAGGTGCTGATTGCGAAAAAATCGAGCGGCATAAAGAACATTCGGGATATGAACGGAAAAAAGGTCGGGCTTTGGGGTGCGGGGCTCGGCATAGGCCCCGAAGCACTTTTCAAAAAATATGGCCTGCACGTCATCGTGATCCCACAATCCTGGTCGGTCAATCTATTCCTGCGAGGCGGCGTGGATGTGGCCTCGGCCATGATGTACAACGAATACCATACGATTTTGCAGGCAGGCGTGAACCCGGACGAATTCGTCGTGTTTCATTTTACCGGCCTTGGGTTCAATGTCCCTGAAGATGGCATTTACTGCCTGGAAAGCACATGGAAGAAAGACCCTGGAACCTGCCGCAGATTCGCTCAGGCTTCCCTGGAAGGGTGGAGATACGCTTTCGACCATCCCCGAGAGGCGCTCGATATAGTGATGAAATATGTCCACAGGGCACGGATAGCCACCAACCGGGAACATCAAAAGTGGATGCTCGAACACATGCGGAGGCTCATCGACCTGCCGCCGGCCGGAGAATGCCCCCGGGGGGTGAGTAAGAGCGATTACCTGGCGATCTCGCGAGAATTGATGACAGACAGTATCATCCAACGCATTCCCGCATACTCGAATCTTTTTCGCAACTGCGCCGCCGCCAATGAGAAATAAAAGCCTCGCTTTCAAGCTGGTACTATTTACCCTTTCGGGCACGATGGCCGTGTTTGTCTGCGCTTTCGCCTTCCTCTATTTTTCCTCCAGTCAATTCATGATGCGTTATGTCAGAATGAATGCCCGAGAAGCCGCCCATGCCGCGGCATATCAGATCGAGGCTCTGCTGCGGGGGGTGGAAAAGGTTCCGATCAATTATGCCGCGCTTTTGTCGGCGGGTGATCTTAGAGCGGCGGATATCCCCAAACTGCCCGAGCGAATGGTTTCAGCCAACCCGGAGATCTTCGGCGACGCGATTGCCTTCGAACCCGGTGGTTCGGGCTCGGCAATCCGCTATTTTTCGCCCTATTGCTACAGAGGAAAAAATGGTTGCCTGATAAACGTCATACTGGGCGACAAATTCTATGATTACTTCACCATGGACTGGTACCAGATACCCGAAGAACTGAATCGCGCGACATGGACTGAGCCCTACTTCGATGAAGGCGGGGGAAACGCGGTCATGGCCACCTTCTCGGTGCCCTTCTACCGGGGGGTACGTGGAGAAAAACATTTCCAGGGCGTGGTAACTGCAGACATCTCATTACAAAAATTGCAAAAAATAGTCTCGGACATCAGGCTGTACAAATCAAGCTATGCTTTTCTCATCTCCCGCAACGGCGTGTTCGTCACGCATCCCGACAGCCGCCTGATTATGACCAGTTCCATATTCAGCATCGCAGAAGGGAAACATAGCAGCATGCTTCGCCGGATCGGACGCAGAATGATCCGGGGAGGCGAGGGATTTGTGGCGCTCAAAGCCGGCCAGCTGTCTCCGACAAGGTGCTGGCTCTATTATACGCCGCTGCCTTCGATAGGCTGGTCTGTCGGGATCGTCATTCCTGAACATGTGCTTCTGGAGGGCATATTCCACTTTGGCCATATGGCCGTTTTGATTGGACTATTAGGCATACTCCTGGTGACCCTGATCGTACTGGTGATCGCACGAAGGATTTCCGCCCCCCTTAAAGAACTCTCCGCAACCACAGTCGCTATCGCCCGGGGGAACCTGGAGACCAAACTGCCCGATATCCGCAGCGGGGATGAAATCGGCATACTGGCACGTTCCTTTGAAGAAATGCGGTTTGCCCTTAAGGACTACATCAACCACCTTACCCAAACCACTGCAGCCAAGGAAAGAATGGAAAGTGAACTCAAGATTGCCCGCAATATTCAAATGAGTTTCCTCCCCAAACCTTTTCCACCCTTTCCCGGAAAGACCCGGGTCGATATATCCGCGGTGCTCGAACCGGCAAGGGAAATCGGGGGAGACCTGTATGATTACTTTCTGATCGATCCGGACCACTTATTTTTCGCCGTGGGGGATGTTTCGGGCAAGGGAATCCCGGCGGCCCTTTTTATGGCTGTAACCAGAACGCTTCTCAAGGGGGTGGCCGAGACCGGCATGACGCCCTCCGAGATTTTGCGCAAATGCAATCTGGAGTTGTGTGTCGGAAACGACTCCATGATGTTCGTTACTCTTTTTTGCGGGGTTCTCGATCTGAGATCGGGCCTGTTGAGCTACTCCAACGCCGGCCACGAACATCCCGTTATCGTGAGACAGGGAGATCAGCCCGAACCTCTGCCGGTCCCCGAAGGATTCTTCCTGGGCGTCGATGAAGAAGCAAGCTACGAGACCAGAGAGATCGAGCTTGGTCCGGGGGACCGTTTGGTGGTCTATACCGACGGCGTGACAGAGGCCATGGATGGGACCGGTGCATTATACTCGTATGAAAACCTGATCGCCACGATCCGCTCTTGCGGATCGCTTTCTTCTGAAACCATTGCCCGTGAGATCATGGAGTCGGTCGTGACGTTTTCCTCGGGGGCTCCGCAGGCCGACGACATAACGCTGCTGGCTCTGTCTTTCATCGGCGCAAAAGTGTAAAGATGGATTCGAAAGAAAAGGAGCAACAGTCATGGAGTTGAACGGCTATAAGCAGGACAAATTCTTTATCGTGGAAGCAAGCGGCCGGATGGACGCCATCACGGCCCCGCAATTTGAAAAGTGTTGCCTCGATTGGATAGAACAGGGGGAATCGAAGCTGATAGTCGATCTCAAAGGTCTTGACTATATGAGCAGCGCGGGCCTGCGAAGCATCCTGATCGTCGGCAAAAGAGTCAAAGCGGCGGGAGGAGCTCTTTCCTTCAGCTCTCTTACGCCCAATGTCGCCCATGTTTTCTCTATTTCCAGCTTCGGCGCGATGTTCAAACTATACGATTCGCTGGAAACAGCTCTAGAGGTCGGGTGAACCACTCATGGCGACCTTGCGCCTGCCCGCGGCAATGGAGTCTTTCGAGGCCTTCCGGTCATTCGTGCTCCGGGAAATGGAGAACGAAGGCGACCTGGAGGAGTTGATCCCCCGGGTTGACCTGGTATTGGAGGAGATCCTCGTTAATGTCATCAATTACGCCTACCCGCAGGGAAGTGGGGAAATCGAAGTCGAATGCGGGGCAGGCGGCAAGGGAGAGTTTCAAGTGACCGTAAAAGATTGGGGCGTTCCTTTTAATCCCCTGGAGCAGGACGCCCCGGATTTATCCTCGGATATCTCGTCGCGCAAGGTTGGAGGTCTGGGGGTCTATCTGATAAAGGAAATGACGAGCCGCCTGGCGTATGAATTCCGAAACGGCGGGAATGTGCTTACCCTCGGTTTTACAAAGAGGATGTGAAGTGAACCTGAAAAGCGCAAATCTTCTCCTATCCGTTGACTCCGAGGAAATCTACCTGCCCGTTGTGACCGCCTTTGTGGAAAAAGCGGCCTTCTGCTTCGGGCTGGGGGAGATGGAATCACTCCAACTGACCCTTGCTGCCGAAGAAGTCTTCATGCACCTGTGCCGGAAAACCGGGCACCCGGGACGTCCCTTGCAAATCGCCTGCTCGAACGGTGGCTACTTCGCCCGGGCGGTCTTTTCGCTGCCGACCGATTCTTTCGACTTGAAGAGTTTCAATATTACGACCGACATATCGCTCGATGATGAGGCGGGGCTGGAGTCGATGGGACTGGTCATAGCATCGAGATCGGTCGACCGTTTCCTGTTGGAAAGCGAAGCGGGTGGAGGACTTCGGCTTACGCTCATCAAGGAAAAATCCTACCCCGCTCTGCCCTCGCCGGTCGAACCGGCCGCTTCGGCCGCGTTGTCAAAAAGCGTCCTGAGAGCGGCCGAGCCGGAAGAACTCAAGTATATTTCCCGCCTTGCCCTATCCTGTTATGAGACGAGCACCCTTTCCGATATCCTGCTGCACCCGGGGAGACTTTCGGACATGATAGCCGCAGGGGAGTATGAATGTCTGGCTGCCGTGGGAGAGTCCGGTGAAATCGGAGGGGCGTGTTTTTGGCGAAGACTGGGGGAAAACATGGTTGAGTGCTTCGGCCCGTATATCTTCAACCAGCCACCGAACTCCAGTATGACCGAAGAGCTTCTCGAAGGCTGCATCGGGGCTGTTGCCAGGAGCGGGGCGGTGGGAATCGTTGCCGTCGGGCCTCCTCCCGGATTTCCAAAGAGGCAGTTCGAACTGTTGGGGAGCTTTGAATCTTACGGCCCGGATGGGGCTTCGGCACCCGTGGAGGCATGGTTCAGGATGCTTGGCGAGGACATGGGTGCAACCGCATGGGTCCATCCGGATATCGAAGCGTTTGTTCGGGGCGAATTCGAAAAGCTGGTCCTGCCTCGCGAGGTCAGGGTGGAAATTCCATCCGGCGAATCCATGTCACGCCACTCGGTCATTTTCGCCGAATTCGATCGTCCCCGGGGGCGCGTAACGCTTCGGCCCATGTGGCCGGGCACGGATGCCTCGGAAAACATCGCTCGACATTTGAGTCTTATGAAAAACGAGAACATACCCAACATTCATTTCGCCCTTGACCTCGGCAGGGCCTGGCAGAGCGTTTTCGTTCCCGGGCTTCTGGAGACGGGCTTCGAGGCGCGCTGCGTTCTGCCCTATGCCGGAAAAGGCGATATTGTTATCCTGCAGTACGGGGGAAAACGACCGTGAACTCTTTTCCCGGACTGGAGAGGCTCGTTCCCGATTATGTCAAAAACTTTGAAGTCTATATACCCAGCAAGCCCGACGACGAACTGAAAAAACTCTATGGATGCTCCAGGCTCTATCGTCTAAACAATAACGAAAACCCGCTCGGCCCCCCGGAGACCGCGCGAAGAGCTCTCCGGGCCTTCGACCCCGCCGGGGCCTCCGTATATCCGAGCGGCGATTGCTATCACCTCAGGCGAAAGCTCGGGGATCTCTTCGGGATGCATCCCGAGCGGTTTCTCGTGGGAAACGGGGCAAACGAGGTGATCGCCTTCGCCATAAAGGCATTCTGCCGTGAGGGCGATAACATTATTACGGCTGACAAAACTTTCGCCGTCTATGAATGGGTGGCGCGATTTTCCGGATTCGAAGCGCGCCTGGTTCCCCTGGTGGACTACGGGTTCGATGCCCGGGGAATGCTCGAGCAAATCGACGAGCGCAGCAGGATCATTTTCGTCTGCAATCCCAACAATCCCACCGGAACCTGGTGGGACCATCACACGTTGCGTTCTTTCCTGGACAGGGTCGATGGACGGTGCATCGTGGTGGTCGACGAGGCGTACCGGGAATTCGTCGAAAATCCCGATTTCCCCGATTCCATGACCTTAATGGCCGATTACCCGAACCTGGTGGTCTTCAGGACCTTTTCCAAAATGTACGGCCTTG
>JAKAJS010000078.1 GCA_021813685.1 Deltaproteobacteria bacterium
GGTCCGACGAGGGGGAGGGTGACACAAGCGGCACGGTCTGCATGCCTTTTGCCACGACGCCCGAAAGGGCTGACACGATGGAAGCATGTGGCCTAAACATCTTGTGGCTCCCTCTCTACTCTACCGGTGAACCGCCTTTCGCCTTTCTCTTCTCGCTTTCCCGGCAAATCATCGCCTGTAGTCGACCACACGGCCCCACAACCCCTTTGTTCCCCATATGCCGGCCCGGAGACACTCGAGTTGCACGATCTGGCTGTGATCGACGAACAGATTGATTTCAGGACCATAATTTTGCACATACCATGCGAAAACATCCGGGTCGGCGGCTTCGAACATGATGTGCTCAAGGCCCAGGGCGTTTATGAATTTGGGAGGCGCGTCGGTGCGCCAGGCGCTCACGCTTTCGGTAATGCCTTCGGATTCGATCATGATCATGTAGGCACCGTGATCGAGGTACTGTCGGGCCTGGATGATGGCCCACGCCGGGTCTTTGGTCCCCTCGGACTCGAGCTCGGAGACCCTGCTGGCGCCCCCCGCTCCGAACTGGATTCCGATCTCGGGCTTGGCCTTCATTCCGGCGTCGCTCACTTTTTTTATCAGCCGCAGGATCGCTGCGGTGGGGATCGTGATAAAACCCGCTGAAATCTCGATGATGTCGAATCCAATATCCCGGCACTCCCCGATATAGCGGTCCACGACGTCCGGTCCCTTTGTAAGCACGTGTTCGATAAAGCCGCCGGTGGAAACCATGACCTGGTGCGAATGGCATAAATCGATCAACTCCCGTACCGATTTTCGGGGCATCAGCGAAAAAGAGCCGCCTGCGAACTTTAAGGAATCGACATACTCGCCCATCGTCTCCAGGATATCCTGGAGGTAGTTTTTGCCCATCGGAGTGTAATAGGGGCCGCGGATTTCCGTTATGCCGACTCGTCGCGGCTTCTTATCCCGCGGGTTGAGATCGATGAATGAGAAGGCCCTCTCGTTTTGCCGCTCTTCAGCAGAACTCATTTTCTTTCTCCTCTCCTGCCGGTGCCTGTTCGAAAAGAACCGGCAATTCGGCGTCGTTTCCTTAAAAGTAAGCGACAATGGATTTTTTTTGTGTAAAGAGAAAATATTTTCTCCAAACAATGTATGAGCGCAGTATGGGGATTCTCAGTTAGGCAGGAGGCTGCCAATGGCGGAAAAAAAACTCGATGGGATCAAGGGCTGTGTTTTCGACGCGTACGGGACTCTTTTTGATTTCAATTCTGCGGTGGCCCATTGTCGCGAGGTCCCGAAAGAAAAGGCCGACAGGTTATCCGGGATATGGCGTGAAAAGCAGCTTCAGTATACCTGGCTGCGCTCCCTGATGGGACGGCACGAAGATTTTTGGCAGGTGACAGGGGATGCGCTCGATTATGCCATGAAGTCGCTCGGAATCGACGACAGGGTTCTGCGGGAAAGGCTCATGAACCTGTACAAGACGTTGGAGCTGTTTCCCGAGGCTTTGGGCGCGCTCGAGCGTCTCAAATCCGGCGGGCTCAGGGCTGCCATTCTCTCAAACGGCACTCCGCAGATGCTCCAATCGGCCGTGGAAGGCGCGGGGATAGCCCCTCTTCTGGACGCGGTGCTCTCGGTCGAAGATGCGGGCATCTACAAGCCTCACCCCTCCGTATACAGGCTCGCAACGGATCGCCTCTCGCTTCGGGCAGAGCAGATCTGTTTTGTTTCTTCCAATGCGTGGGATGCTCACGGCGCCTCGGCCTTCGGCTTGAGGGTCGTCTGGTGCAACCGCTACGGGCAGGGGCGGGAAATTCTTCCCGGGGCTCCTGATGCCGAAGTCGCGGGCCTGGCGGAAATTCCCGCTATTCTGGGCATCGGGTGAGGGATCCTGCGACTCATTCCAACGGCGCCTCCAGGTGGTCGAAGCCGTAAAGCGCCGCGCCCAAAAGCGCCGCCCGCGTCATGACGACATGGACCGGGATGTCTTTGAGGAAATCGGCAAACCGTCCCTTATTAACAAAGGCCTTGAGAAAATTTTCGCCCGTGAGAGCGGGCAGGATGCGCCCGGGGATACCCCCGGCCAGGTAGACGCCGCCGGTGGCGAGGACCTTGAGGGCGAGGTTGCCGGCCTCGGCGGCGAGGATGTCCGTAAAGATGTGCAGGGTGGACGCGCACAGCGGGTTTGCTGCGGGGGCTTCGCGAGCAGCCTTCACGATGAGCGGGGTGCGGTCGGGCGCCGAGGCAAGCGTTGCAGCAAACCCTGGCGGCTCCGGGGCGTGGCCTGTCTCGCGCAGGAAGTCGTAAATATTGGGAATTCCGATGCCTGAACAGACGCGCTCATAGGAGACGTGGCCGAAGCGATCGGCCAGGTAGCGCAACAGTTCGGCCTGGGTCTCGTCGGCAGGCCCGAAGTCCGCATGGCCCCCTTCTGAAGAGCAGGCGATGTATCCCGAACCGCTTCGGACAAGGAACGCTTCCCCCAGGCCGGTCCCGGGGGCTATCACGGCAATGGCGCCCCGCGGATCGGGTCGGCCGGGATTGAGGGTGTGGAGTTCGCTTTTCTGCAGATGGGGCACGGCATGGGCAACGGCCTTCAGATCGTTTATGAGGGCGACCCGCTGCAGGCCGAGAGCTGCGGCCAGGGGGGCTTCGGAAAGCGACCAGGGCAGATTGGTCAGATGCGCGCGCCCGGCGATCACCGGGCCCGGGACATCGAAACAGCCGTGGGAAGCGCTCTGGCCGGTTTGCTGTAAAAATGCGCGCACCATCTCTTCGAGCCCCGCAAAGTCGGCGCTTCGAAACTCCGAGAGAGCGAGAGGTTTTCGGGCGCCGGCCCGGGAAGGGTAAAGACCCAGTAACGTTTTGGTGCCGCCGATATCTCCAGCCAACAGCATCATGAGGTTTCCTCCTGCACTGGAAGCGCCGGCGGGTAAAAAAATCCTGCTGACAACCCCCAATTTTCCATCCAGAGTCCGATCGTAAGGAAGATAATCTATTTCCAGAGTGACGGCACGCTCCTGCGGATTTTTCCTGCGATATTTTCTATCAAAACAATGTAATGTACAGTATCGATACTTTTCGCGGAGTGCATCTGATGGAAAAGGCAAATCCGACGGTCTATGAAGTAAACACATGGGTGTGGCTGAGCGAGCTTGGGCGGAAATACGGGCGCAGGATCGACCTGGGTTCGGTTCCTCCGCAGGAGTGGGAAGAGTTCGCCCGGCTCGGAGTAGACGCTCTCTGGTTTATGGGCGTTTGGGAAAGAAGCCCCTCCGGGGTGCGGATCGCTCTCGAACTGGAAGATCAGGTCGCGGAGTATCGCCGGGTCCTCCCCGATTTTGCGCCCGGAGACGTAGCCGGTTCCCCCTATTGCATAAGGCGCTACGTAGCGGACGAGCAAATCGGTGGTGAAAAGGGTCTTGCCGCAGCTCGCGGGGAGCTGGCAAAGCGCGGAATAGGCCTCATTCTCGACTTTGTCCCCAATCACACGGCGCAGGATTCTCCGTGGATTTTCGACCACCCCGAATATTTCATTGCGGGCGACCGGGAGGATCTGGCGAAAGGTCCGACGGCCTTTTTCGAAGCCGGGCCGGGCGGAGCGATCCTGGCGCTGGGACGCGACCCCTGCTTTCCTGCCTGGCAGGATGTGGCGCAGGTGAATGCGTTTCACCCCGGTTTGCGAAAGGCCTCGATCGAGGCTCTGGACTCCATTTTGGAGCAGTGCGACGGGGTGCGGTGCGACATGGCGATGCTTCTTACAAACCCGGTCTTCGAGCGGACCTGGGGGCGAAGGGCCGGCGAGGTCCCCTCCACGGAATTTTGGACGGAAGTGCTCGGGGCGCTCCGAAGAAAACACCCCCGCGCGCTTTTTATCGCCGAAGCCTACTGGGACATGGAGTGGGAACTCCAGCAGCAGGGGTTTGATTTCTGCTACGACAAGCGGTTGTACGACCGGCTCGTATCGGGAACCGCCGAGACGATACGGCAGCATCTTCTCGCCGATCTCGGCTACCAGGGAAAGCTCCTTCGCTTCCTCGAAAATCATGACGAGCCTCGGGCCGCTGCGGTTTTTTCTCCCCGCAGAGAACGCGCGGCGGCCGTCGTTATCGCGACACTTCCCGGAGCGAAGCTTTTCCACGAAGGGCAGTTCGAAGGCCGGCGGGTAAGAATCCCTGTCGCACTCTCGCGCCGCCCGCCTGAAGAGGTCGATTCGGAACTGCAGCTGTTTTTCTACCAGCTTTTGACCAATATCGACTCAGGCTGTTTTCACGATGGGGAATGGAAGCTGTGCGACCTCGCAGGGTGGCCGGATAATTCGTCCTGGAACAATATTTTGGCCTGGGGTCTAAGGAAAGGCGAAGAAAGGTACCTGGTCGCGGTAAACTTTTCCGAATACAGGTCGCAGGCATTGGTGCAATCACCCTGGAACGATATTGGAGAAGCCCGGTGGAGGCTGGTCGAGGTGTTGACAGGCGAGGAATACTTCCGGGACGGCGCCGAAATGCTCAAATCCGGACTCTTTGTCGATCTCGAAGCGTGGAATTACCATTTTTTGCGATGCCGGGAGATTCGATGAAGTAAGAAGCAAAATCATTGTGGCGCGCGCCTTCGATATTTCTGCTAGAATTGTCGTCAGGCGGCCTTGGGAGAGAATCCTTCATAACAGATGCGCACAGAAGAGGGCGAGATGAACGAGCAACAGAATCGACTGGAAGAGCTTTGCGTCAACACTATTCGCACACTGGCGATGGATGGGGTGCAAAGGGCAAATTCGGGCCATCCGGGGACTCCCATGGCGCTGGCGCCGGCGGCTTACGTGCTCTGGACAAAATTTATGCGCTTCAACCCGCGAAATCCGTGGTGGTTCAACCGCGACCGGTTCGTACTCTCCAACGGCCACGCATCCATGCTGCAATACGCGATGCTCTTTCTTACGGGCTACGATCTTTCGCTCGAAGAGATCAAAAATTTCCGCCAATGGGGCAGCAAGACCCCCGGGCATCCCGAATACGGGATCACGCCGGGGGTCGAGACGACGACCGGCCCGCTGGGACAGGGGTTTATGACTGCGACAGGCATGGCGATCGCAGAGGCGCGTCTTGCGGCCGTTTTCAACCGGGAGGGCCATGACATTGTCGATCATTACACCTACGTCTTTTGCGGGGACGGCGACCTGATGGAAGGCGCTTCCCACGAGGCGGCCTCTTTTGCCGGCCACCTCGGCCTGGGCAAGCTGATCTGCATCTACGACGACAATCGCATCACCATCGAAGGCTCTACCGATCTTTCCTGTTCGGACGATGTGGCCAGGCGTTTCGAGGCCTATGGCTGGCACGTGCAAAACGTTGGCGACAGGGCCAACGACCTGGAAGCTCTCGCGGCAGCGCTTTCTGAGGCTCGGCGGGAACAGGAGCGGCCGTCGATCATTCTGGTTCGCTCCCACATCGGCTACGGTTCCCCCGGCCGCCAGGATACCCGTGAAGCCCACGGGGAACCTCTCGGCGAGGAGCAGATCCGGCTTGCGAAAAGATTCTACGGCTGGCCGGAGGAAGAGAAGTTCCTGGTGCCGGAGGAAGTACGAGAACACATGGGGCGGGCCGTCGAGCGCGGGGCGAATTTCGAGGCGGAATGGGACCGGAAGTTTGCCGCCTACCGGGAGGCGCACCCTGATCTTGCGGCGCAGTTTGAAGCTGCGCTTCGCGACGAGCTTCCCGCAGGCTGGGACGCGGCTATCCCGAAGTTTACGCCCTCCGAGGGGCCGATGGCTACGCGCGTCGTCTCGGGAAAAGTGCTGAACGCCATCGCCCGGACTGTCCCCTGGCTCATGGGGGGGAGCGCCGATTTGTCCCCGTCTACCAAGACGCTCATCGACGGCTCGGGGTATTTCGAAAAAGACCGATACACAAACCGCAACCTCACCTGGGGCATACGCGAGCATGCGATGTGCGGCTGCTCCTCGGGCATGGCGCTGCACGGGGGCCTGAGGCCCTACGCCGCCACCTTTTTCGTTTTCAGCGACTATGCCCGGCCCTCGATACGGCTTGCGGCGCTCATGGAACTCCCGGTGATCTATGTCATGACCCACGATTCCATAGGCCTTGGCGAAGACGGCCCGACCCACCAGCCCATCGAGCACCTTGCTTCTTTCCGCGCCATGCCCAACATCTGCGTCATTCGCCCTGCCGATGCCAATGAGGCTGCCTGCGCCTGGCGTGCGGCGCTTCTGCGAAAAAACGGCCCCACAATGCTCGTTTTGAGCCGCCAGGGGCTGCCGATCCTCGACCGTACCAATCTTGGCGGTGAGGAAGGCGTTTTCCGGGGCGCCTATGTGCTCTCGAAGGAAAGAGGCAAAACCCCCGATCTCATCCTGATTGCCGGCGGCTCGGAGGTCTCGCTCGTTTTGAAGGCGCACGGAGAGTTGCTTGCCTCCGGCATCGACGCCCGGGTGGTGAGCATGCCGAGCTGGGAGCTCTTCGAAGAACAGCCGCAGGGCTACCGCGACGAAGTGCTGCCGCCCGGGGTACGGAAAAGGCTTGCGGTGGAAACGGGAGCGGAGTTCGGCTGGCACAAGTGGGTCGGAGACGCCGGGGATGTCGTCGGCATAAACCGTTTCGGCGCGAGCGCTCCTGCTCGGGAAGTTCTCAAGCACTACGGGTTTACCGTCGAAAACATCGTGGAGCGGGCGAGAATGCTGATGTCCGGAAGTTGAGGCGATGCGTTGAGAACATGATTGCCGTCGTGTCGGCTTTTGTCAGTAATTTTTCCGACAAATAATCAGTATTTCCCCCGACAGACGCGATGCTTATTTTATTGCATCATTTCACCGCTTATGAGATGGCAGGAAAAATGGGGGATTCACCGCATTCTTTTGAGGAAGCGCAGACGATAGGCCAAAGGGAAACGAGTGTGGGCGGGGTGGAACGCTTTGGCGACTGCAGGACGATGGTGATCGATGACGAACCGCTCTTTTGCGAATTTGTTACGGAGACAATACAGAGCTGGGGCATTCGCACCGAGGGTTTTACGCAGCCCGGACCCGCCCTGGAAGCAATCGGGGCGAATCCCTATGATGTCATCGTGCTCGATGTCAACTTGGGGGATGTTTGCGGGCTGGATTTAATCCCGCAGATGGGAAACTGCGGGAAAATTATCATTATTACAGGATTTTCCGATAAAGACACCGCTATCCGAGCCTTGCAGCTCGGCGCCTTCGACCTGATCGAAAAACCTTTTCAAAGTGAGTTGCTCTACCATTCCCTGCAGAGGGCCTTGAGCACCCTCGAAAATGAGAGAAAATCCAAAAGGTACATCGATTCGCTGAACAGGAACCGCGTGGAGTACCTCGAACAACAGCAGCGGTTTGAAAATCTGGAGGCGCGGTTGCTTGAAACCAACAAAGCGCTCTCGGTCGTTTCTAAGAATATCGAACAGGAACGAAAGGAAATCAGAAAGCGGGTGACGCTCAGGCTAAAAGAGCTCATAATGCCCCCGATTGCAGGATTGATGGCCGACCCGGGACTCAGCGATCATCGCGAACAATTCGATCTGTTGATGAGGCAGATAGAAGACCTGACTACCTGGTTCGCCTCCGATTGCCTCCTTGGCAGAATTCTTTCGTTCACGGAACTAAGGATAGCTTCCTTCATTAAAAACGGTACGGCCATTGCGGAGATCGCCGCGCAGTTGAACATTTCGGAGGCTACGGTGCACAGCCATCGGAAAAGAATCCGCAGAAAACTGAATATAACCGATACCAAACTCCCGCTAAGAGATTTTCTCAATAACCATAGTGATTCCGAAGACATGTTCATAAATGGCGAGACGTTGGGTGAGAGCCTTTTCCCCCCTGCCGAGGAAGAAATCGATGCGACTGGGAATTGACCTGGGGGGAACAAAGACGGAGATCCTAGCCTTGGGCGAGGAGGGCGCCGAGATCTACCGAAAGCGGGTCGATACGGATCCGGGCAGCTACGAAGCCATTCTTTTGACGATAGCCGGACTGGTCGAGGAAGCCGAAAGTGCCGTGGGGGAAACCGGCAGTGTGGGCATCGGCATTCCCGGCACGATTTCCTCCCGAACGGGTTGCGTAAAAAATGCCAACACGAACGTGCTAAACGGCCATCCTCTCGATCGGGACCTTGGCAACATACTCCACCGCGAGGTGCGCTGCCTGAATGATGCAAACTGTCTGGCACTTTCCGAAGCGGTCGATGGTGCCGGGGCGGGATACCGCATCGTATTCGCCGCGATCCTTGGAACCGGTTGCGGGGCTGGAATTGCGATCGAGGCCGCGCCGTGGCAGGGTCCCAACCGGGTGGCCGGAGAATGGGGGCACAATCCTCTGCCGTGGATGCGCGAGGGGGAAACGCCTGGGCCGCAATGCTGGTGCGGAAAGTCGTCGTGCATCGAAACGTGGATCTCGGGCACGGGGTTCGAAAAGGACTATGCCCGGACAGCGCCCGCGGGCAGCGTTCCCCTCCGGTTGAACGGGCAGCAGATCGTTTCCCTGGCCCGCAGCGGAGACGAGCTTGCAGGAGAGGCCCTCCGACGGTATGCCGATCGCCTCGCCCGCTCGCTTGCCCTGGCCATAAACGTTTTCGACCCGGAGGTGATCGTTCTGGGTGGTGGCATGAGCAACGTGGACGAACTCTACGAACTGACGCCCCCTCTTCTATCCTCCTATGTGTTTGGCGGTGAGGCCCAAACGCCCATAGTCCGCAGCAGGCACGGCGATTCCAGTGGAGTTCGCGGTGCCGCCTGGCTCTGGCCCCGGTCGGAAATTCGGTGAACGAACCAGCCGCACGGCCGCTTCCATGGTATTATGGCCCCGCGCCCAAAAGAGGCGCTAAAGGCTGACACATCCGGAAACAGGAGGAGTCAAATGGCGCTCGACCCCGGTATAGGATACAAGGTAGTCGCAACCGTTATCGAATCGAAGGGACACTGCAGTGCCGGCCACAAGGTGGGCGATACGCTGGAGATCAGCTGTCACAACCCTGGCGGGCTGTGCGAGATCGGA